>DASYSC010000167.1:0-35031 GCA_036003765.1 Candidatus Limnocylindria bacterium | reverse complement strand
GGACGGCCCGTTCGCCATCCCGAGGTGGAGCTCATACCCGTGTTCGACGACGAGCTGCTGCTCGTCGTGAGCCGCCGGCATCCGTTTGCCGCGCGCACGAGGGTGCGCATGGACGAGCTCGCGACCGAAAGGCTGATCCTGTTCGACCGCGCGTCCAGCTATCACGAGCTCACCAGCACGCTGTTCCGCGAGGCGGGCGTGGTGCCCGCGAGCGTGATGGAGCTCGACAACGTCGAGGCCGCGAAGAAGATGGTGCAGCAGGGACTGGGGGTCGCTCTTCTTCCGCGCATGGCGCTGGGCGCTGAGCTGCGCTCCCGCTCGCTGCGCCCGGTGCGGCTCATCGGCGCTCAGCCGGTTCGCCGCCCGATCGTCGCCCTCCGCCGGAGAGATGCCGGCACGCCGATCGGCCCGGTCGCCGGATTCCTCGCGACGCTGCGCGAGACGAAGCTCTAGGTCGGGAGGTTCGCGCGTTCGCGCCGTGCGAGGGCGCCGCCGATCGACTCTGGTGCTCGTTCGACCGCGGCGCTGAATTCATGGCGCGCCTCGTCGATGTCTCCGACATCGCGCAGCGCCACGCCGGCGAGATAGCCCAGGAACGCGGCGTCGCTCTGCGTGGGAGTCACTTGACGCATCGCCTCGAGCTTCGCCTGCATCGCGGCGCGATCCCCACGCTGCGCGTCGGCGATCGCGGCGACGGCCGCGGTCATCGCGGCGATCGTCGCGTTGGGAGACTGCTCGACGTCGCGCACGAGCTCGCCGGCGAGAACGGCACCGTGCACGCGGTCGCCACCGTTCGCCGCGAGCTCGCTCCACGCGAGCGCGAGGTCCGCGAGTGGCTCGTTCGGCACGAGCGCAGCGACGCGGCGCGCGTCGCCGCCCCGATTGAGCGCCGCGTAGGCCGCGACGAGACGGGGCGCCACGCGAGTCGCGCCCAGCTGCTTCATCGCCGATTCCCAGAGCGAAGCGGCGGAGAGCGGATCGCCCGCTGCATAGAGGACGTCAGCGGCGACCTCCTGCACCATCGGGAACGTGTGAAAGCGCGCCAGCAGCGGTGCCATGAGATCACGGGCACGTCGCACATCGTCGGTGTCGAGCGCCTCCTCTACGGCGACGAGCGTGGCGCTGAAGCGACGCAGTCGCTGCTGGAAGGCGACCGATCCGATGACGAACGAGATGAGAGCAGCGAGCGACAGCAACGCGGCGATCGCGCCTGCGCCCGCCGTCGCCGCGACGAGGGCGAGCGCCGCGGCGACGACACCGAGCAGCCAGAGCGCGGTGATGAGCGGGTGGCCGCCCGGCGTTACCGGTCTCAGTTGTCCGCCAGGAGCGCGCCAGCGATGACGACGCGCTGGATCTCGCTCGTCCCCTCGTAGATGCGCGTGATGCGGGCGTCGCGGTACGCACGCTCGATCCAGAGCTCGCGCATGTAGCCCATGCCGCCGTGGATCTGGACCGCCGCGTCCGCGACACGACCGAGCATCTCGGTCGCGAAGAGCTTCGCCATCGACGCTCGGTCGGAGATGCGCTCACCGCGGTCGGCCCGCGCCGCGGCGTCGTAGACCATGAGGCGGGCGGCGTGGATCTCGGTGGCGGCATCGGCCAGCATCCACTGGATCGCCTGGTTCGCGCCGATCGGTCTTCCGAATTGCGTGCGCGTCTTCGCGTGCGCCACAGACGCCTCGAGGAGGTGCTGCGCCGCGCCGACGGCATGTGCCGCGAGGCCCATGCGGCCATAGTCGAGTGTCGCGAGCGCCACCGCGAACCCCTTGCCTTCGTCACCGACGCGTTGCGCCGCGGGCAGGCGCATCTCGTGGAAGAAAAGCTGCGCGGTGGTCGAACCGTGGAGGCCCATCTTCGGATCGTTCGGTCCGACATCGAGACCCTTGGTCCCGCGCTCGACGACGAAGGCGGTGATCGCTTTCGACCCCATCTTGGGGTCGAGCGTGGCGAAGATGACGAAGACGTCCGCGATTGGCGCGTTGGTGATGAAGGTCTTCGCGCCGTCGATCACGTACGATTCGCCGTCGCGGCGCACGGTCGTCCTGAGACTCGCGGCGTCGCTCCCGGCGCCCGGCTCAGAGAGACCGTACGCGCCGATCTTCCGCGCGGCGAGGAGATCCGGCAGATAGCGCGCGCGCACCGCGTCAGGGCCACCGATGTCGATCGCGGTACCGCAGAGCCCGGCCGAGCCGCCGATCACGTTCCAGAGCGACGCGTTCGTGCGCGCGAGCTGCTCCACCGCGACGCAGTAGCCGAGCTTGCCGAAACCCTGCCCGCCGACCTCCTCGCGGAAGCCCAGGCCGAAGAGGCCCATGCCGGCCATCGCGTCGATCACCGCGCGCGGGATCTCGTCCTTCTCCTCGATCTCGCGCTCGAGTGGCGCGAGGCGCTCGTCGACGAACTGCCGCACCGAGCGCTGGAGCATTTGGAGCTCCTCGGGCAGTACCGGGTTCATTCCGCGAGCTGCCCCGCGCGCCCCCCCGCGGCCGCCAATGTTTCGCGCAGCTCTTTGGGAATGCGCGTAACCCGGCCCGTCGAGCGGTCGAGCATCACCTGTATGGTCGAGGCGTCCGCGCAGTGCGTGCCGTCGGCGCGATCGATCGCGTACTCGAAGGCCCAGGACGAGTGACGGATCTCACCCACGCGCACCTTGATGTCGTATTCCTCGTCGAAGCGGAGCGGCGCGTGGTAGCGGACGCGCGCCTCGCCGATCGTGAAGTCGACACCGTTCGCCAGAAAATCGCGCTCGTAGACGACACCGAGCTCGCGCAGATACGCGACGCGTCCGACCTCGGCGAACACGAGATAATTCGCGTAGTACACGACGCCCTGAAGATCCGTTTCGCCGAAGCGCACCCGCTGGCGATGCGCGAATGGGAAATCCACGGCCGCTTGGCAGGGTAACGATTTGGCATGCCACCTGCTGCCCTGCTCGGCATGGCAACACCGGCACCACATGATCACGACACGACCCAGCGCGTTGAGCGTGTCGTCGAGCGGCCCGCAGGGGCGTCCAACGTGAACGTGGGTCCGACGACCGCGACCGCCGCGACCAGCAACAACGCGGTGTGGGCGGTGACGCGCGTCGTCACCGTGCTCCTCACCGTGCTCGAGGTCCTGCTGCTGCTGCGGTTCATCCTGAAGCTCACGGGCGCGAACGCGAATCAGCCCCTGGTCTCGGGTCTCTACGGGGTCACCGAGCCGCTCGTGCGGCCGTTTCAGGGCATCTTCCCCGAGCCTCCGGGGCCGCCGGTGCTCGACCTCGCGGCGCTCCTCGCGGTCCTGTTCTTCTTCCTCATCGCAGCGCTGATCGTCGCGCTCGTCCGCGCGATCACCTCGGCACGGGCCACGTAGCACCGCGCACTATCGTTCGGCCTCTGGCGAGATCATGCCGGCGCGGGGAGCGCACGGAGGGCTGGACCGCGCGATAGCTCGGGTGTTATGCCCCGCGGGTCACCAGTGCAAGGTGGGACTCCTGCGGTTCGGCCTGCTCGAGTTGCGCGAGGAAGTCATCGAGGATCCGATCGAACTCCTCGGGCTTGTCCATCTGCACCCAGTGGCTCGTACCCGCGATGGTCTGGTGCGGGACGTCAGGGCGAAGCCGGTGCAGATCGTTCGGAGTGTCCGCCTGCGCGGGAGTGATCAAGAGCTTCGGTCCCGAATACCCATCGAGATCGGCGACGGGATCGTAAGCGAAGGTCTCGTCCATGATCTTGAGCGCCGCTGCCTCCTGAATGTTCCTGAACTCCAAGCGGACCTGTTCGCGGACTTTCGGCTGGGCACCACTCAAGAGCCTCTCCATGAAGCCAGCCGACGCCTCCTCGTAGTCGGATCGCATCGCCGTCATGATCTGTCGCGCCTGCGCCTCGGGGACCTTTCCGGGTGCGCCGACGAGAACGAGACCGGCCACGCGATCGGGGTGATTGCAGGCGAAGGCAATTGCGGCCGCGCCGCCTAGGCTGTGTCCGACCAGTACGAAGCGTGCGAGACCGAGGCAGTCGGCGACCACTCCGATGTCCTCGGCGAGCGAGTCGATCGCGTAGTCCAGATCGCGCGGTGCATGCGAGCGGCCGTGCCCGCGCAGGTCGAAGGCGATCGCCCGGCGGTCCGGACGCAAATGCTCGAGCTGCGCGGACCAATGGGACGCGTTCCCGCCGAATGCATGGACGAATACGACGGGCACGCCGCCGCGGCCACCGTCGTCAACACCCAGCGGGCCCGCGAGGCCCGGAACCTCCTGATTCCTCACGAATCGAGTCTGCCGCGATTTTCAGGCCGCGCGAGCGGCGTTACGCGACTGTATCGGGATATTCGTCGACTCGACATGCGAACGACCTATGCCGGACGGATGGCCTGCGGGAATGTGAACAGCTCCTTCGGGTCGTACGCGCGCTTCACGCGCTGCAGCCGGGAGTAATTCTGACCGTAGTAGGCCTGCGCCCAGTCGACAAGATCGGGGTCCGCATAGTTCGCATACGCGGCGGCGGTGCTCTTCGCGCGCACCGCGGCGTGAATGGCCCGAAGCCATGCCAGCGCCTCGGCCTCGTGTCCCGGGTCGGACCAGCTTGCGACGAGCTGGATCACGCCGATCGCACCGCGATGCGGGAACGCCGTCTGGTCGGGCGCGATGCTTGCCACCGCTCCGCCGAGCGCGTCGTAAATCGCGGAGCCGGAGATCCCCTGCGGAGCGTTCGCGATCCCCGTCACGAGGGCGTCGATCGCATCGGCCGAGAGCGGATCGGTCGCGACGATCGACTTCGCGGCGTACGTCTCGCGCTCGAGCTGACCGTCCGCGGTCTGCCCGCGGAGATGGCACTGCGACGGGGTGCGGCCGGCGCAGCCCGCGTCGAGCAGCATCACGTCCATGAACGCGCTCGTCTGCGTGCCTCTCGTCGCGCGCACGCCCGACGCCGCATCGAGCCGGTCGAGGTCAGCGCGCAGCGAAACGGGTCCGTCGGCGCCCACCGCGTAGAGGCTGAGGCCCGGGCCTGCCGGATGGGAGTCGAGATGCAGATTCGACCAGAGGCGAAACGACGCCTGCCGTTGCCACGCCTGCCACGCGGCGATGACCGTCGCGGCGGCGGTCCAGGGCCACGAGAGAAAGCCCAGCGCGAGCGTGCCGGCGGCATGCGTGCGGAAGGTGAGCGACGTCACCGCGCCGAAGCTGCCGCCGCCGCCGCGGAGCGCCCAGTAGAGATCCGGTTCGCGCTGGTCGTCGCACACGAGAGCGCGGCCGTCCGCCGTCACGACCTCGGCGGAGAGAAGGTCGTCGCAGGTGAGACCCCAGCTGCGCGACATGACCCCCACGCCACCGCCGAGCGTGAGCCCGGTGATGCCGACGGTCGCGCAGCTTCCACCCGGCAGGCCCAGACCCGCCCGCGCGAGGGCGGCATACACGTCTATCAGCTTCGCGCCGGCGCCCACCGTCACGCGACCCTGCTGCTGCAGGTCTATGCCGTTCATCGGGCCGGTGTCGACGACGAGACCGGTACCGGTGGACCACCCGCCGTAGCTGTGGCCGCCGCCCCGTAGCGCGAGCGCCACTCCGGTCTGCGCCGCGAAGGCCACGCACGCGCGAACGTCGTCGACGGAGGCGCAACGCGCGATACCCTGCGGACGGATCGCGTCGAAGCGCGTGTTGTAGACGACCCTCGCCGCGTCGTAGGCGGCATCCGACGGGCGGACCAGCTCGCCTTTGAGCGTGCGCGCCAGCGCATCCCAATCCGGAGCTCGCGCCGTGGGTGCCGCGGTCGGCGACGGCGCCGGCGTGCGGATCTCCGTCGGCGAGGGACTCCCGGCTGAAGGTGGCAGGACGCACGACGCGAGCGCGCTCGCGCTCGCGAGGCTGGCCGCGCGAAGGAAGCGCCGGCGATCCATCACCAGCTCGCGTCAGGAGATCGCGAGCGCCCGCACCTCATCGACGGCGGCGGGATTCTCGAGCGACGAGAGATCGCCGAGGTCGTCCTTGCCGAGATAGGCGCCGCGGATGACGCGGCGCAGGATCTTCGCGTTCCGGGTCTTCGGGAGCTGCGTCACGAAACGCACGCCTTCCGGTCGCAGCGGTTTGCCGAGGATCTCCGCGACCTTGTCCTGCACCGACCGGGCGAGCTCGGGCGCCGGCTGATGCCCCGGGCGCAACACCGCGAACACGACGATGACCTCGCCTTTGATCTCGTGCGGGACGCCGATCGCGGCGGCTTCGGACACGGCGGGGTGCGCGACCGCCGCGGATTCGACCTCGGCCGGTCCGACCCGCTTCCCCGCGACCTTCAAGGTGTCGTCGCTACGGCCCTCGATGTACCAGAAGCCTTCTTCGTCGATCCGCGCCCAGTCGCCATGGACCCACACGTCCTCGAACCTGCTCCAGTACGTATCTAAGTAACGGCTCTCCTGGGTGTGCGGGTCGCGCCAGAAGCCGCGCGTCATCCCCGGCCACGGCTTGCGGATGACGAGCTCGCCGACCGCCCCGCGCACCGGCCGGCCTTGCTCATCGACGACGTCGGCCGCCATGCCGGGGCACGGGCCGGCGAACGAGCACGGCTGGATCGACGTCCAGGTCGTGCAACCGAGGATCCCGCCGGAGATCTCGGTCCCGCCCGAGTAGTTGATGACGGGGCAGCGCGACTCGCCGACGTTGCGGAAGTACCACCACCAGGGATCGGGGTTCCACGGCTCGCCGGTCGAACCGAGCACGAAGAGCGTGGACCGATCCTTCGCACGGACGGGATCCTCCCCGGAGCGCATGAGCCCGCGGATCGCGGTGGGCGATATGCCGAGATGCGTGACGCGATGCCGCTCGACCATCGACCACATGCGCGACGCGTCGGGGAAGTCCGGTGTGCCGTCATAGAGCGCGATCGTCGCGCCGAGCATCAGCCCGCCGGTGATGAGCCAGGGACCCATCATCCAGCCGATGTCGGTTGACCAGAGGATCACGTCGCGCTCCTGAAGATCGAAGCAGTGCGCGAGGTCCTGCGCCGCCTTCACCGGGAATCCGCCGTGCACGTGGAGCGCACCCTTCGGCTTCCCAGTCGTGCCGGACGTGTAGATGACCATGAACGGGTCCTCGGCGCTGGTGTCGGCGATGTCCAGCACCGCGCCCTCGTGGGCGACCTCGGACCACGCCACATCCCGACCGCGCTTGGGATAGGCACGTCCCACACGGTCGACCACGACGACCGCAGACACCGACGGCGCGCGATCCGCGGCCTCGTCCGCCGTCTCCTTCATCGCCACGACCGCGCCGCGCCGGTAGAAGCCGTCGGCGCAGACGAGCACCTTCGCCTCCGCGTCCCGCAGCCGGCCGGCGATGGCCTCGGCGCCGTAGCCCGAGAACACCGGGATGAAGACCGCCCCGATCGCGCCGATGGCGAGCACCGCGACCGCGCACTCGACCGTCAGCGGAAGGAAGACCGCGACGCGGTCGCCCTTCTTGACGCCGAGCGAGCGCAGCCCCGCGGCGAACCGCCCGACCTGCTCGGCGAGCTCGCCGTACGTGAGCGTGCGGACCGCGCCCTCCTCGCCTTCGGCGATCACGGCGACACGCGCGGGGTCGTGGCGGAGGGCGGTCGCCACGTAGTTCATGCGACCTTCGGTCCACCACGTCGTCCACGGGAAGCCGCGACTTATGTCCACGACCTGTGTGTACGGTGTCCGCCAGACGATGCCCAGATCGCGCTCGGTCGCGCGCCAGAACGCCTCGAGGTCCTCGGTGGACCAACGCAGCAGCGATGCGTAGTCGCGGTGCCCCTGCCGCTCCGCAAAGCGGCGCAGGCGGCTTCGCTCGAGATACGGCGCGGTGGGCTCCCATGCCGGACGCATCAGCGCCACGGTACGACAGCGGACGCGCTTAGCTTCGGACGGGATCGAGGAGCCAGTCGAGATGCAGCCATACGACGCGCGAGTAGCGCCAGACGAACGGCGCGGCGATGAAGAAGAGCCCGTCCGCGACGACGAGGACGACGAGGAAATCCCAGTGCGATGTCAGCCACACCGCGAGAAAGATCAGCGCCAGCACCGGTATCCCGATCGCATAACTCGCGACCATCGCTCCCGTCCAGTAGCCGCTCTCGCGCTCGAAGCGCAGACCGCACACCGGGCAGGTCTCGTTCATCGCGAACATCCCGCTCCAAACCCGTCCCTTCAGGCAGCGCGGGCAGCGGCCGGCGACGATCGCGCCGAGCCTTCGCACATCAGAAGTACTGCAGGATGGCCGCCGCCATCACGATGGCGACGAGCGCGCCCACGATCAAGACGAGCGGGACCAGATAGAAGACCAGGGCGCCCAGGACGAAGATCGCGCGCGCGCGATCGCCCGGCACCTCGTAGTGCAGCTCGATGCCGCGGTAGATGACGAACCCGAACCAGACGAGCATGACCAGGCTCAGAACGGACGCGAGCTGGGCGCCCGCGCCCTCCGCGCCAAAAATGATCCCCCCGAGTGAGGTCGGCGCCTGATACACGAGCTCGGCATAGGCGAAGAGCACCAGGAGCGGAACGAATGGATGGCCGCGCGCGCCGCGCAGCCGCGCCGCCGCATGCATCGCGCTCGAGCCCAGAAGCCACAGAAAGATCGGCGTCAGCGCCGACGCAACGACGAGCGCGTCGAAGGATCGCTGCAGCATGTACACCAGCACCGCGGTGCGCTCGACGCCGATGAAGCCAAGGAGCGCGTCGACCGCCGGGCTGCGGGTCGGACCGAAGACGATGTCCTCGACGCGAATGCTCGTGGCCATGCGGTACGCGCCGGCGGTCGAAAAGATCATGGCCAGCGCGATGCAGGCGAGCGCCTGGGGCAACGTTCCTGTCCGAAGGGCCCAGGCCGCAAAGCGCCTCGGCCACTGGAGCTCGGCAGCCGGAGCGACGCTCAACGAAAAGCCGCGGCGAGCGCCTCGCGCACAGCCTCGTCCGTCGCGGCGTCAACGGTCGTTCGGGCGCCGCCGGACAGCACCGGTGGATCCTGGTCGTGGAGCTCCGGCGGCACCGGCGCGCCCAGCATGAGCAGGTACTCCATAGACCAGGTGCGGCGCACCGCGTCGAGGTCGTAGCCACCGCCGCCCATGGCCACCCAGGGGTACGGCGTGGACGCGAACCACCGCACGACGTGCTCGCGCGCGTGCGTGGTCAGGAGAAGGTCCGTGAGTGGATCGCTGAAGTGCGGATCGATGCCCTGCTGCGTCACGAGAACATCAGGTCCAAAACGTTCGAGGAGCGCAGGCACGACGGAGTCGAACGCGCGGATGTATGCCGGGTCGTCGGTGTACGGCGGAAGCGCGACGTTGACGCTGTATCCGGCACCCTTGCCCGAGCCGCGCTCATCTGCTGTGCCTGTTCCTGGAAAGAATGGCCTGCCGAGGCTCGGCATGATCCCGTATTCGTGCAGCGAGATGGTCAGGACCTGATCGGTGTCGTAGAACGCCGCCTGGACGCCGTCGCCGTGATGGGCGTCGATGTCGACGTACGCCACCTTCATGCCGCGGTCGGCGAGCAGCCCACACACGATCGCGGGGTCGTTGTAGATGCAGAACCCCGAAGCGCGGCGGCGCATCGCATGATGCAGACCACCCGCGCCGTTGAAGGCGACGCGGGCGCGTCCTGAGAGGACCTCCTCCATCGCCACGAGCGACGCGCCCGTCGTGAGGAGCGAGGCTTCGTGCATCCCCTCGAACGGCGGCGTGTCGCCCCACGGGGAGAGGCCCCACTCCGAGTAATCGAGGTCGGGCTCGGCCGAGGCCTGCGCGATCGCGTCGACGTACGCGGGATCGTGGATGCGCAGGATCTCGGCGCGCGTGGCGTCGCGCGGCGCGAGAAGACGAGCGCCGGGCCGTGCGAAGGCGCCGAGCCTGGAGAGCGTGTCGTGCACGCCGCGGAGCCGCCAGGGCTTGAGCGGATGGTCCTCGCGGTAGACGTGAGACGCGAGGCGCGGGTCCCACACGAATCCCGCCGCGCCGCTCACCCCCGCACGCGCTCGAGCGTGACCCAGTCGAACCCGTACTGATGGCGCGGGTCGGCGGGATGTGTCTCCCGTTCGGTCTCGCGCCACTCGGTCGGGTCGAGCGGCGGAAAGTACGTATCACCTGCGACCTCGGCGTCGACCTCCGTGAGGTAGATGCGCTCGGTGCGCGCGAGGAAGTCGGCGAAGACGCCCGCGCCGCCGAAGACGATCACCTCCGGCGCGTCGCCGGCGAGTGCGAGAGCCTCGTCGGGCGAGCGCGCCACCAGGCACCCGTCGCACCGGAACGCTTCATCGCGGGTGAGCACGATGTTCGTGCGATCGGGCAAAGGTCGGCCGATGGAGTCGAACGTGCGGCGGCCCATGATCAGCGGCTTGCCGACGGTGAGCTTGCGAACGTGCCTCAGGTCGTCGGGCAGCCGCCAGGGAAGCCGCCCATCCTTACCGATGACCCCGCGGCGGTCGCGCGCGACGACGAATGCGATGCGGCTCACACCGCCATCTTCGCCTTGATCGGGGGATGGTGCTGGTAATTGAGGAGCTTCGCGAAACGGTCGAGCAGGGGGCCCGGCGCTTCGCCGCGCTTCGCTCGGGCGACGATCTCGCGGTACCGGGCGACGGCGTCATCGACCCCGCGCAGCTCGGTGTCGAGCCAGAGCGTCGGCGCCGGATACGGCTCGCGCTCGAGCTGCTCCCGCGCCGCATCGATGTGATCGCGATACACGTGCGCATCTGCCAGGACATGGACGAACTCATGTGGCTCGAGCTCAACCTCGCGGGCGACCAGGTGCAACAGGAGCGCGTACTCGGCAATGTTGAACGGCACGCCGAGCACGAGGTCGCACGAGCGCTGGTACATCAACAGCGAGAGTCGTCCGTTCGCGACGAAGAACTGGAACAGCGCGTGACATGCCGGAAGGGAGGTCTGCTCGAGCTCGCCGGGGTTCCACGCAACCACGACCATGCGGCGGCTTGAGGGCTGCTCGCGGATCAACCGGATGGAGTCACGGAGCTGATCGATCCGTCGTCCGTCGGGCGCGATCCAATCTCGCCACTGCTGTCCGTAGTTGCGCCCCGCGTCGCCCACGAAGCGCGCGCGAGGCTGCCAGTAGTCCGCGAAGGCGTTTCCATCCCAGATGCGGACGCCGAGCGCGTGCAGCTCATTGACGTCGGAGCTGCCCGCCAGGAACCACAGCAGCTCCGCGACCACGGCGCGGAACGCGAGCCGTTTCGTGGTCACTGCGGGAAATCCTGTGGCGAGGTCGAAGCGCATCGTCTCGCCGAAGATCGCCCGCGTGCCGACGCCCGTGCGGTCGGCGCGCTCGTCGCCCTCCTCGAGGGCCTTGCGCAGGATCGCGAGGTACTGCCGCACGTTAGGCGTCGACGCGCCGGAACACGCGCCCCCCGGCGCGCAGCCAGCGCACGGAGCCGGCCTCGTCACGAATGACCTCGGCACGGAGATCCTTGAGCGGCCCCTCGAGGCAGACGAAGCGGTCGTCGGCGGTGAACGCGACGCGCGACGGGGGCGGGTCCGTTGGCGCTGGCTTCGCGCCCAGCGGGTTGTGGCCGATCTGCCGGAAGAGCAGCGCTCCATCTCCGCCGGGGCGCAGCTCGATGTCGGAGCTCGCCGCGGCGTAGCGGGCAACGAGCTCGTCGCGGCGGGTCTTCGGCATGCGCACATGCTGAAGCTCCGCGTCGCCAACGCCGAGATAAGCCTTGAGCGCCCACGCCGCCACGGCCTGGTGCAGGAGCGATCCGCGGCTCGAGTTCGTCTGCACACCGACGGCAAAGCCTTGGTCTGGAGCGAGCATCAGGACCGACTGCTGTCCGACGGTACCGCCGCTGTGGACCTGGATCCGCATCCCGCCGATCTCGCTCAGGAACCACGCGACACCGACGCCGCGGTCGTTGTCGGCCGGCGCGAGTCGCGTGCGCATCAGCTCGAGCGACCCGACTGACAGAAGCCGTGCGCCGTTGGGAGCGCGGCCATCACCGAGGTGGAATCGCGCGTACGCGAGCAGGTCGCGCATGCTCGTGACCACGCCGCCGACTGGCGTCAACGCACGCGACAGCGGCCAAGGCCGCGCGACGACGGGGCGATCGTCGACGATGTTGTGGCCCACGGCGACGCGATAGGTGATCGCCTCGTCCGCGCTGAAGCAGGTCCTCGTCATGCTCAGCGGAATGAAGAGGAGCTCGCGGGCCGCGGCCTCATAGGTCCTGCCGCTTGCGATCTCAACGAGCCTGCCCAGCACGGCGAAGCTCGAGTTCGAGTAGTGCCAGATCTGCCCGATCGGCGTCAGCTGTTCGAGCTCGGCCATCGCCTCAACGTATCGTGCGAGGGCGTCGTCGCCCCTCCCGAAATCACCGAACCAATCGCCAAGCCAGCCGCCGGTGTGCGTGACCAGGTGGCGGAGCGTCGCCCTGCTGGCAGCTTCCTCGTCGCGCACCCGAAACTCGGGGAGGTACCGGCGGATGGGCGCGTCGAGATCGAGCGTGCCGCGCTCGACCAAACGCATCACAACCGTCGCGGTGATGGTCTTGGTGATCGAGCCGATCTGGAAGAGCGTGTCCGCGTCGACGGGGAGCGGGTTCTCCAGATTCGTCACGCCGTATGCGGCGATGTCCTCGTCGCCGTCGTGGAGGACCCCGATCGCGATGCCCGGGACGTGGTTGCGGGCCATTCCTTCCCGCACCAGCTTCTCGAGCTCCGGCCGCACGCGCGAATTGTTGCGCGCGCCTAGGGCGGCGTCACCCCGCTGACGGAGAAGCACCCGTTCCGGAAGGAGACCTGCTTCACCAGGAACGGGATTGTGCTCGAAATGGCGCCCGTGCTCGTATCGGCGAGACCGCGGACCGCGTCGAGGAGTCCGGGCGGCAGTGGATCGGCCGATAGGCGCGAGACGCGCAAGGTGAACTTGTCGCCGACCGGCCCGCCGATCACGTCAGCGCTCGCGTTTACGGTGATGAACTGCGCGGCTGCCTTGGCGGTGCCGTGGATCCCGCCGCCGTCGATCGTGATCTTCGCGTCGTTCAACGTGACGCCCTGTGTCGTGGGCGCGTTCGCGACGATGGACTGATTGAGCTCAGCCTCGGTGTAGATCACCGAAACTGCGGTGCCCCGGTTCTCCTTGGCGAAGGTCCGCAGGGTGTCGAGACGCGAGTCCGGCGTCCCGCCGGCGAATATGCGGCCCGTCGCGGTGGCGGCGCAGACGCTGCTCACGAGGGTCAGCTCTTCGAACTGCGAGAGCGCGAGCGTGGTCCCACCGGTGACGGTGATCCCGCTGCGGACCAGATCGTTGGCGTTGAGGGTGCGCGAGATCGCGCGCAGCGCGCTCCGCGACGTGCCCACGAACCCCTCGACGGTGATCGTCGCGCCGAGGGAGGCGCCCGACGTCAGGAAGAGACCCCACCGGCCGGCCGCTGGGTCGCGGACGGTGACCTTCGTCCCGCTCGCGACGCATCCGAAGATCTCGGCCTTGCCCCCCGCGGGCCCGCAGACGGCGCCCGTCGGCGCGACCGCCAGAAAGCCAAGCCCGGCCGAGCCGGTGATCTCGAGACGCGGGGACGGTGGGATCGGCGTCGGGTTGGCAGGGGCAGGCGCGCCTTCGGCGACCATCACTTGGGTGCCTGCCGGCACGGCCACCGTGCCGCCCGCGTTCGCGGTCACGATCAGGGTGCCGTCGTCCACCTGATAGGTGGTCTGCGTGCCGCCCGTTGGCAGCTGCTGGACGAGGGTCAGGAAGGCCGTGCCGCGCACGACCGACGTCGTGCTCGGCGTCCTGATCTCGTATTTCGAGTCCGGCGTCTTGAGCTTCTGGACCGACGACCACGAGCGTCCGAGGGTCTGCTCGATGGTGACCTGGATCCCGTCGCCCGGAAGGCGGTTCAACGCGAGCACCTTCACCTGGGAGCCCGGATCGACCGACAGGGTGGAGGCGTCGAAGAACGTCAGGATCCCGCGGCCGTCGAGGTTGGCGCGCACCAGGTCGCCGCTCGCGTAGACCTCGCCGTCGAGAGCGGGCGCGAACGCGGAGCCCGCGCGCGAGCCTTCGATCGTGGTGTTGAGGATGGCGATCGTCGCGGCGTTGGTCGCGGACGTGCTCGCTCCGCCACGGGGGAGGTAGAGGAACGCCCCCACACCACCGATGATGAGCAACAGAACGACGAGGACCTTCATCACGCGACCTTTGGACCGTCGCGAAGGCTAGGAGACACACGCTCGCACAGGGTCGCAGGCGGGTCTCAGCCGCTCCGCTCCCATTCGTCGCGCAGCACCTCGCCGAGCCAGCGGTCCTTCCACTTGCCCTCACGGAAGTTCTGTTCGCGCCGGATGCCGACGGTGCGGTAGCCGCTACGTTCGAGGGCCTTGCGGCTGGCGACGTTCTCGGTGTCGACCTCCGTCATGAGCTTGTGGAGATTGAGCTCGCGGAACGCATACCGCGTGCGAAGCCGCATCGCCTCGGTCGCGTAGCCCTTCCCCCAGCAATCCTTTTCGCCGATCATGATGCCGGTCGTTCCGTTCGCGTCGAGCCAGTTGATGCTCAGGACGCCGGTGGCGCCGATAGGCTTGCCCTCGGCCTCGATCACCCACCACACGTCATCCTTGGACTCACCGATCTTCTTGAGAAATTCCTGTTCCTGCTGGAGCGAGACCGCTGAGCGGCGGTTGAGGTGACGCGTGACTTCCATGTCCGCGAACCACCGGACGAAGTGCTCCGCGTCGCCCTCGCGCGCCGGGCGCAGCGTGACGTTGTCGCCCTTCAGCACGGGGCCGAACATTGAAGTCGCCACAATACCCGGAGAACAAACCTGTGAGGTCGCGCATGGAGCTCGCATTCCTCGGCGGCGCGACCACCGTGACGGGATCGCAGTTCCTTCTCGACACCGGAGAGGCTCGCGTACTCGTCGACTGCGGGATGTTCCAGGGAAGCCCCAACGAGACGGTTCGCAACCGACTCCCATTCGCGTACGACCCGCGCGATGTGGACGCGCTCCTGCTGACGCACGCGCACCTCGATCACTGCGGGCTCATCCCGCACCTCGTCGCGAGCGGCTTCCACGGCTCGATCTACGCGACCGCCGGGACGATCGAGCTCGCCGGACTCGTACTCCTGGACGCGGCCAAGCTGCAGACGGAGTTCGCGAAGCGCGCGGTGCGGCGCGAGCGCCATCACCACCATTTGCCTCGCGACGCGGAAGCCGAGCTTCGCGCGTCCGGGCCCGAGGTGATCACGGAGATCGACGAGCCGCTCTACACCGAGGCCGACGTGGTCTCCGCGCTTCGCCTGTTCAAGGAGGTTCCCTACGGCGCCGAGGTCAACGTGGCCAAGGGCATCACCGCGCGGCTGGTCGACGCGGGCCACATTCTCGGATCGTCGATCATCGTCGTCCGCGCCGCCGGCCAGACGCTCGTCTTCTCCGGCGACCTCGGACGGCGCAGCTCTCCGATCATTCGCGACCCGACGATCCTGACCGACGCCGACTACGTGCTGCTCGAGTCGACGTATGGCGGACGGGAGCACGAGCCCGAGGCGGCCTCGGTCGCTGTTCTCGCCGAGACCGTGAACGCGGTTCACGACGCCGGCGGCGTGCTCCTCGTGCCCTCGTTCGCCGTAGGCCGGACCCAAGACATGGTGTGGGAGCTCGACCGGCTGCTGGCCGCGGACCGGATCCCGAAGCTGCCGCTCTATCTCGACTCGCCCATGGCCTCCAAAGCGAGCGACATCTATCGGCGCCACAACGAGTACTTCGACGATGAGATGCGCGAGCTGCTCGCGCGGAGCGACGACCCGCTCGACTACCCCGGCGCGATCGTCACCAACGACCCGGCGGCCTCGCGAGCGATCAAGGACGCGCCGCGGCCGTACATGATCGTCGCTTCGAACGGCATGCTCACCGGCGGCCGCGTGCTGAACCATCTGCGAAATCTCATCGACGATCCGAACGCGACGCTTCTCTTCGTCGGTTACCAGGGCGAGGGCACCCTCGGCGCATTTTTGATGAGCGGGGTGAAACGGGTGACGATCGACGGGGCCGTCCGCGACGTGCGCTGTCGCGTCCGCTCGCTGGACGGCTTCTCAGCTCACGCCGACGAGCCGCAGCTCCTCGACTGGATCGCGAACTTCGCGAAGGGCAAGCGGGCCGGCGACGCTGGATTCCCCAAGACGGTCTTCGTCGTGCACGGCGATCCGGAGGCCGAGCACGCCCTCGAGCCGAAGATCCGCGGACTTGGCTTCAACACGAAGATCCCGTCCTGGCGCGAGCGCGTGACGTTGGACTAGAGAGGCTGGCCGGTGCCCGGCGTGCGCTCGAAGCCGTCGAGAACCGCCGCCACGGTCTCGTCGATCGTCATCCGTGAGCTGTCGAGGACCAGCCATCCGGCGCCCCCTGAGAGCAGACTCGGATGGAGGTTCTTGATGGCCGGCACGAGGATCGCCGGATCGAACCGCGTGCCTCGCCGGCTCGAATTTCGTTCCAGCGCGATCTCCAGGGAAGGGGCGAGCAGCACCTTTCTGAGCGCTCGGCCGCCGAGCGCCCGCTGGTAGACCTCCAGACCCCAGCGAGGCACCACATCGTCGATGACAACGACGAAGCCCTCATCGACGTAGCGGGCCGCCATGGCCGCGGCCGTCTCGAAGGAGAGCCGGAATTGCAGCTTCGTTTCGGCGGTGAACGGAACGAGGGGATTCCCGCGGCCGCTGACGACGAACTCGCGAAGATCGTCGACCGGGATGTGGACCGCGCGCGAAAAACGTGCGCAGAGGGCTCGCGCGACGGTCGTCTTCCCCGCACCGGGCACGCCGCTGATCAGCCATACGGTTCCCGACTTCATGCCACGGGACGCTGCGTGAGCGCCGCCGAGAGCAGGACCTCATCGCCGCGCCGATCGCCGACATCGAGCTTCGCGCGGATCCGAGTGAGGTGGACGCGCAGCGTGTTCGGCGATACCCCGAGGCGCTCGGCCAGCGACGCGCGGTCGAGCCGCTTCCCCTCGCGAGAAAGGAGCTCCATCTCGCGCAGGATCCCGAGCTCGCGCCACGTCAGACCAACCGTGCGTAGATAAAAGGTGGCCTCGTCGAGCGCCGACGAGCCCACGGCGGCCGCGCTGTCGGTCTTCGCGCGGCGGAGCGCCGCCTCGGCCCGCGCGCGGATCTTCCGCGCGAGCTCGCGCGACGCCGGATCGCGTTCGGCCGCTCGGCCCAGCCACGACGCGACCTCAGGCAGGTAGTAGGCGAATCCTTCGCCGCCGCGCGCGCCGATGTCGCGCACGAGGCCGGCCGCTCGGGACACACCGCCGCCGCGCACGAGGGTCTCTCGCCAGTACGCCGCATGCACCGCTGCCCCGAGCGCCCAGTGCGCCATGCCCTGCGCTTCGTACTCCTTCGCCGCCTCGTCGAGCATCCGCACGCCGCCGCGCGGATCGCCCTTCTGCGCGCGCACGATCGCGCGCACGTTGTTGCGGAACTGCTCGTCCTCGGGAAAGCCGGTCGGGGCGCGCGTGAGAATACGATCGGCCACGTCGGACTCGCCGCGCAGCAGAGCCAGATGACCGTGGTCTTCCGCGGCACCGGTCGCGCTTTGCCGCGCGAGACGGTCGCCGTCAGCGATCTCGCCGCGCTCCATGCGTGCGCGCGCGAGGCAGAGGCAGGTGTAGCGCCAGACGGACGATCCGTAGGCACGGAGCCCGGCCTCGGCCTTGGTGAACTGATCGACAGCCTGGTCGATGCGCCCCGCGCACCAGTCGACGAAGCCAGTCGTGTATGTCGCCCAGGCGATCTCCCACGGATCACCGACCCGCGCCGCGTTCCGCACCGTGGCCTCGGCCGAGGTGGTCGCGTCGACGTAATCGCCCGAATGCGAGAGGAGATGCGCGAGCTGCCGCTGAAGACGCGTGACGACCAGATCCCGCGACCGGCCTTTCGGCACCGTTTGTAGAGCGTCCTCAGCGCGTCGCGCGCTCTGCAGGGCAGCGGTGATCTGGTTCTGCGAAGTCAAGACGGTGGAGTTGCCGAGGTAGAGCTCGGCGAGCATGAGCGGATCCGAAGCGGCGTGCTTCGAGGCGAGCTTCTGGAGGCGGGGCAGCTCGTCTCGTCGGACCAGGTAATAAGAAAGCTGCAGCAGGTCGATCGCGACGCGCGCCTCGAGCTGCGGGTCCTTGACGAGCGGAAGGACCTCGTTCAGCTCGGCCCACGCCAGATCGAACGATTCGAAGTACTTGAGGCAACGCGCCCGCAGCACGCGGCGCTCGAGGCTCTGCCGTCCGGTCGACAGCAGAGGGAGGAGACGCTCGGCGTCGGCGCGCGAGAGCGGCGCGAGCGCCTGCTCCCGCAGAGTCGGCACGCATGTATTACGCCATGACTAGGACTTGAGTTCCTGGGGCGCGGTCAGGGGGTAGGCGGAAAAGCGGCCGACAGCTCGCTCGTGTGCCCACGGGAATGGTCCGCCTGGTACGCCGCGAAGTGGCCGGCATCGACCTCGCCCCATGCGCTGTGGGTCGCCGGTCGAGCCGTGGCACCGGGCCACTGCAGGAGCTGGACGATGCGCGAGTGCGCGGCCGAAAGGCGGCGGGAGAGCTCCATCGGGTCGCGCTCGTTGTTCCGCCGCTCGGTCGCGAGCGCGTCCTGGTCGTACGAGGCGACCTCGGGACGCTCCTCGGCGATGCAGCGCTGCACGCGGTCGGCGAAGATCTCCGCCGCATCCGCGAGATGGCCGATGATCTCGAGGGCCGTCCACTGATCGAACTTGGCCCCACGCAGGCGGTCGGGCGGGACGGTCCGCACGATGCGCGCGACGGTCGCCGCGTCGTCCGCCAGCGAGAACGCCTTGTCCTCGTCATATCGCAGACGCTCGGTCATCACACTTTCTCCGCGACGAGGATGCTAAACCTCGAGAAGGTCGTCGCGGTGGCCACGCGGAGACCGGCCTGCTGACAGAGCGCGTCGAGCTCGGTGCGCGTGTTCACGCGGTTGCCCCAGGTGAGCTCGAACCATTGCGCGAGCGCCGCGAAGCGCGTCGGCATCGTACGCAAGGCCTCATCCGTCTCGGGATAGGTCTCGTCGTAGATGACGAAGCTTCCACCGGGCAAGAGACACCGCGCGATCGACCGAAAGGCGTCTGCTTTCACCGCGGGCGGGATCTCGTGCACCACAAGGAAGCTCGTCGCGATGTGATACGTCGCGTCCTCGGCGAGCCGTTCGGCGCCCATGAGGCGCGCTTCGCAACGCGCCTCGAGGCCGCGAGAGCGAATGAGCGCGTTCGCGAGCTCGATCGAGCGGGGCTCGTTGTCCACGCCGACGTAGCGGCCCTTCGGGAACGTTTCGGCGAAATGGACGAGCGCCCACCCGCCGCCGCAGCCGACATCGATCACGCGTGCGCCGTCCTCGAAGCGCCGCCGCAGCGCCGGCAGCTTGGGAAGGACGAGGTCGGTGAAGATGCGCGGCAGCGTCTTGAGGCCGTCCGCGACGGACGTGATGAACTCCGCGTCGTGTGCCTGGTACGAGAACGTCGAGCCGTTCCTGAATCTCCGCGGAGCGTCGGCGTAGTCGCGGCCGACGAGCATGTGGATGCGGGCCGCTCCGCCCAGGTAGAACGTCGCGTCGGGCATGCCAAGGATCTGATCGAAGTGGGGCGCCAAGCGCCAGCCCTCGCCGTCGCGCTCGAGCAACTCGAAGGCGAACGCGGTGCGGCAGAGGACGTCGGTGTAGAAGGGGTCCGTGCCGAGACGCTTCGCGAGGTCGGCCGCCGTGATCCCGGGCGCACGCGTGACGAGCTCCCAGACGCCGAGCTCGCGAGCGAGCTCGAGGAGGTGGGTCGCGTGGTAGCCACCGATGAGGTCGTAAAGCTTGGTGACCTGATCGGAAAGGCTCGGGCCCTGGCTCACGCGGCGTATGGTGCGCGGGAGACGAGCCGGCCGCGTCCCGGCCGGCCGACGACGGTTCCGCGCTCGAAGACGACTTCGCCGCGCGACAGGACGACATCGGGCCACCCGGTGACATCCCATCCCTCATACGGGTCGTAGTCGCATGCCGACTGCAGCTCGGCGGCGCGGACGATGCGTCGCGCCGTCGGATCGAAGACGACGACGTCCGCATCCGAGCCCACAGCGAGCGCGCCCTTAGGGGGGTACATCCCCGCGATCCGGGCCGGCGCGGCCGCGAGCACTTCGACGAGCCGCCTTAGCGTGAGGCGGCCCTTCGCCACACCCTCCGAATACAGCATCGGCAACAGCGTCTCGAGGTTCGAGACGCCGGGCGGGATCCGATCGAACGTGAGTCCCGGCGCGAGCTTGGAGGCCCGCGTGCGAGGGATGTGGTCGGTGCCGACCGTGTCGAGCGTGCCGTCGGCCAGCGCCGCCCACACCGCCTCGACATCCTCCACCTCGCGGAGCGGCGGCTGGCCGACCCAGAGCGCGGCGTCCGGACGGCGGAACTGCTCGCGCGTGAGGTAGAGATAGAGCGGCCGCGTCTCACCGTGGACGCGACCCTCCGCCTCGCGCAGCGCCGCGAGCGCTCCGCGCGAGGAGAGATGCACGAGATAGATCGCGGCTCCGGTCTCGCGCGCGTGAGCGACCGCGGCGCGTACGGCGACCTCCTCCGACGCCGGCGGGCGGCTTTCGGGAAACCACTCGACTCCGGTCCGCCCAGCGGCGTGAAGCTCGGCGGTCCGCCTCGCGATGATCGCGTGGTCCTCGGCGTGAACCGCGACGAGCGCTCCGGCATCGGACGCCGCGCGATAGACGGCGAGGTAGTCGGCGGTCCGCTCAGCGAAGTGGGGCGTGACCATGAACACCTTCAGGCCGGCATGTCCCTCTCGCACGAGGCCCGGGATCTCGGCCCGCGCCTCGCCGCTTGGATCGGTCACGACGGCGTGGAACGCGAAGTCCGCGAGCGACCGCTCCGCGTCGCGCAGTCCGCGCTCGATCCCGGCGCGAAGCGATCCCTCCTCCTGATAGACCATCGAGACGACGGTGGTGACCCCGCCCGCGACCGCGGCGCGGGTCCCGTGCTCGAAGTCGTCGAGCGGCCGGAACGTCGGCGTCGACGCAAGATGCGTGTGCAGGTCGACACATCCGGGGAGCACGAGCTTTCCGCGCGCGTCGATCTCACGGTCCGCGCGCCCCACGGCGCCAATGGACGCGACACGGCCGCCGTCGATCGCGATGTCGGCGCGACGTTCGCCATCCGGCGTGACGACGGTCCCGCCACGTATCGCGACGTCGGTCAGTCGCCGTTCTCCTCGAGACTCGAGAGACGCTCGGCCTCGTCCTGGGCCGCGAGCGCATCGATCAGGTCGTCGATCTCGCCGTCCATGCGCCGCTCGATGTTCGAGATGTTGTACCCCAGGCGCCGGTCGGTGATGCGGTCCTGCGGATAGTTGTAGGTCCGCATCTTCTCGGCGCGCTCGCCCCTCCCGATCTGCGCCCGCCGAGCCGTGGACTCCACGGCCTCGCGCTCTTCTTGTGCGCGCGCGAGGAGACGCGCGCGCAGGACCGCCATCGCCTTCGCCTTGTTCTTGAGCTGGCTGCGCTCGTCCTGGCAGGTCACGACTTCGCCCGTCGGGAGGTGCGTGATGCGCACGGCAGAGTCGGTGGTGTTCACGCCCTGGCCGCCGTGGCCGCCGGCGCGATAGACGTCGATCTTGAGATCCTCGTCGTTGATCACGAGGTCGGTCTCCTCGGCCTCCGGCAGCACGGCGACGGTCGCGGTGGAGGTGTGAATGCGGCCCTGGGCCTCGGTCGCGGGCACGCGCTGCACGCGATGGACCCCCGACTCGAACTTCAGCTTCGAGTAGGCGCCCTTCCCGGCGACCCGGAAGATGACCTCCTTGAAGCCACTTTTTTCCGATCGGCTGGCAGAGAGCTCCTCGGTCTTCCACCGATGGCGCTCGGCGTAGCGGAGATACATCTTGTAGAGATCGCCCGCGAACAGCGCGGCCTCTTCCCCACCCTCACCCGCGCGGAGCTCCACGATCACGTTCTTCTCATCGAGCGGATCGCGCGGCACGAGCTGCGAGCGCAGGCGCGCGCCGAGCTCTGCGACCTGGCCGGTCGCTTCAGCGATCTCCTCGCGAGCGAGGTCGCGCAGATCGGCGTCGTCGCCGTCCACCAGGACGCGCGCTTCGGCGAGCCGCTTCTCCGCCCCGCGAAGGGAGCGCACGGTGTCGACGACCGGCTCGAGCGCGGCGAACTCTTGCCCGACGGTCCGCAGGCGCGAGGGGTCGGACGTCGTAGCGGGATCGGAGAGCGAGCGGCCCAGCTCGTCGTACCGCTCCTCGACCTTGTTGAGGCGTTTCCGCAGTCCGGGCGTCAGCGAATCGGTCATGCCGCGGCCTCGGCCTCGCGATCGCCCGCGATCGCTTCCTCGAGCGAGGCGACGGCGACCTCGATCATCCGCGCGTCCGGACGCCGCGTGGTGATCCGCTGCAGCAGCAGACCCGGCGCGATAAGGACGCGCATGACCGGGAGACTCTCGTGCGAGGCGCCCAGCCTCAGCACCTCGTACGAGATCGAGGCGACCGGGATGACCAAAAGGAGCCGCGTGACGAGGTCGACCAGGAGGTTGATCCGCGGGAGGAACGCGAACAGGGCGATCGCCACGACGGCGACGAACAGCAGGAACGCCGTGCCGCAGCGCGGGTGCGCCGTCGGATATGGTGCGATGCGTTCGGGCACGAGCGGATCGCCGTGCTCGAACGCGTGGATGGTCATGTGCTCGGCGCCGTGATACGCGAACACTCGCCGGACGTCGGGCATGAACGAGATCGCGATGAGATAGCCGATGAGGAGGACGAGGCGGATCACGCCCTCGGTGATGTTCAGCAACACGGAGCTCGGGACCGCGGCACGCGCCAGATTGGTCGCCACGTACGGGACCCCGATGAAGAGGACGAGCGCGGCGACGAGCGCGGCTCCGATGATCACGTTGTTGCCGCCGGTGCTCGAATGCTCCTCGCCTTCGAGCTGCACCTCCGCGGACCGCATCAGCATTCGCAGTCCGTAGCTCAGCGACTCCCACAACACCACGATCCCGCGCACGAACGGCAGCCGCGCAACGCGCGAACGCAATAGGGGCGAGCGCAGTGGCTCGCGATAACGGTAGATGTCGCCGTTCGGCCGGCGACAGGCGAGCGCGACGGTCCGTCGCCCGCGAATCATCACGCCCTCGATGACCGCCTGGCCGCCATAGTTGGTCGGCTGCGGCCTCTTCTCGGTCACACTTCGACCGCCGACCGGCGCGGCACCTCGTGGCAGACACGGCACCGCGCCTCGTAGGCCTCCTGCGCGCCGATCACGATGATCGGATCGTCGAAGAAGGCCGGCACCCCGTTCACGATGCGCTGCGTGCGGGTCGCGGGCTCGCCGCAAACGACGCAGATCGCCTCGAGCTTGTCCACGCGTTCCGCGAGCGCAAGCAACACCGGGACCGGCCCGAAGGGCTCGCCGCGGAAGTCCAGGTCGAGCCCGGCGCAGATCACGCGCCGGCCGCTCACGACGAGCGAACGAACGACATCGACGATGCCCGGGTCGAAGAACTGGACCTCGTCGATGCCGACGACGCTCGTCTCCGGCTCCACCGAATCCGCGATCTCCGCGCTCGAGCGCACGGGCCGCGCGACGAAGGAGTCGCCGTCGTGCGAGCGGACGACCTCGGCGCCGAAGCGGTCGTCCATGGCCGGCTTGAAGACCTGGACCGCGCGGCGCGCGATGATCGCGCGCTTCACGCGCCGAATGAGCTCCTCGCTCTTTCCGCTGAACATCGATCCGACGATGACCTCGAGACCGGCATGTCCGCCGGTCGTGATCGCCGGCACCTAACGGTGCGGAGCGGCCTCCGCGGTCGCGGACGGGGCCGCCTGTTCTTTCTTCGCGTATCGCTTGGTGAAGCGCTCGACGCGACCCTGCACGTCGAGGATGTGCTGCGTGCCGGTGTAGAACGGATGGCAGCCTGCGCAGACCTCGACGTGGAGCTCCGGCTTGGTGGACCCCGTCGTGTATGTGCGGCCGCAGGCGCAGATGATCTTCGCCTGCATGTACTTGGGATGGATCTTTTCTTTCATGGGATGACCTCTAATTCGCGATGACGCTCACGCGGCGGCGATCGTCGCGTGCGGGCTTGAACTCCACGGTCCCCGCGATGAGCGCGAAGAGCGTGTGGTCCTTGCCGACACCGACGTTGTTTCCGGGGAGAACACGGGTGCCACGCTGACGGACGATGACCGTCCCCGCGTTGACGCGCGCGCCCGCGTACTCCTTGACGCCCAGCCGTTGGCCGGCGCTGTCTCGTCCGTTGCGGGTCGAACCCGCGCCTTTCTTGTGTGCCATTTCCTCTATGCCTCGATCTTCACGATTCGGAGCGTCGTCTCGTCCTGGCGGTGGCCTCGCGTCTTCCGTGACCGCGTCTTGTTCTTGTACTTGAACACGCGGATCTTCGGGCCTCTTCCATGCCGGACGATCTCCGCGGTGACCTTGGCGTCACTTACGAAGGGCGTCCCGGCGCGTACGCGAACCCCGTCGGCGACGAGCAGCACCTGGTCGAAGGTCACCGTATCCCCGGGATTCGCCTTGCGGCGATCGACGGTGATCTGGGCGCCTTCCTCGACCCGGTAGCTCTTCGTGCCGCTCTGGACGACCGCGTACACGGACCTGGTGACCTCTCCGAACAGAAAAAGTCGCCGCGCATCACGCGCGACGTAAGAAAAGTATAAAGGATGCCGACTCGTTTCACTCGTCAGCACCTATACGTGCACCTCCTGACGGAGGTGCTGTAGCGGACGGCCGTCTTCAGGACGGCCGTCCGCTGTCGCTTGCTAGGCCAGAGCCGGGGCGCGCATCGCGACCGGCGCGGCCGCGAGCCGCATCTCGTACGTGACGATCGCGAGCAGCGCGGAAAGACCCATGATCGGTGCGGTGAAGGCGACGGGATGTGAGAACGCAGACGAGCCGGCGCTCGTGCCGACGAAGATGAGGACCGCGATGAACGAGGCCGCACCGATGTTCAGTCCCCAGAAGATGACGTGATCGGCCCAGGGCCACACACGCGGGTGGTCGGCCAAGAGCGTCAGCAGCGCTCCAAACAGCATGTTCGTCGAGAGACCCACGAACATCGTGTGATTGAGCGCGTTGAAGAAACCCGGGGGGATCTTCGAAAAGTCACCCTGGGCCGCGATGCTCATCTGCACGAGTGCGATGAGGAGCACCAGTCCAAGGACCATGAACGGGATCGCGATGGCGGCGTGGCGTGCTCCGGTCGGAGCGCCCCAGGCCGCTCCCAGAACGCGGCCGCCTAGGCGCACCGCCACCATGACGATGCCGGCCAGCTGGAGAACGTTGGACACGAGCAGGAACGGCTGGACGTTCGCCAGGAATCCGATCGCGAGCGTGAGCCCGGCCAGGAAGAGGAGCCAGGACTGGATCTCGCCGCCCCGGGTACGCCCGCCAGCGGGGTTCAGGACCCACTCGGCGACGCCGGCCGCGACGAGGATCAGATAGCCGCCGACCTGCGCCGACGCGTGCGCGCCGATGAGGACGCCGTTTTGCTCGTTGAGGTTGTTGGTCGCGTACAGGATCTGGACGATGACGCCCAGGGTCGAGCCGATCACGAGGGTCGTCAGGCCGAGCACGACGGACAGCTTCGGGTTGCTGAGCCGGCCGTAGCCTTCGGACATCACTCGCTGGACGACCCACCACCACCAACCGACGATGACCACGAGCTCGATCACGCCGAAGATCGCGCGGGCGTAGAAGTTGCCGGACCAGAACGCGAGGACGTACGCGGCCGTAGCCAGGGCGCTCAAGAGGACGTTTCGCGGCAGCGTCGTGGCGTTGCCTCCGAAGATCGCGACCGCGATGCCGAAGACGCCCATCGTGATCCAACCGAGCGTCCCCGAGTGAAGATGGGTGAGGAGAGTGTTGCGGTCGACGTCTCCGATGATCTTCGTGGCGTTGGTTAGTCCGATGAGCGCGGTGAGCGCAAAGATGCCGAGCCCGTACTGGAAGGCGCGCGTGGCGCCTGCTGGATAGGTCATGAACCCTCCCTCTGGGCGGGAGGTTAGCGCGCGCGAGAGTCCAGCGCGACGACCTGCACGTTCTCCGGGAGTGAACCGCGAGTCACGGAGAGCTTGGGGACCGGGGTGAGCTCCTTGACGCCGAGCTCGTGTAGCAGCCGGTCGAACGGCGTGTCCTTCTTCTTGTCGTCCGGGTCGTACGACATCGGCACGACTACCTTGGGCTCGAGCTGGTGGATGACCTCGGCAGCCTTGGCCGCCGTGAGGTTCACTTCGGCGCCGGAGATCGGCACGAGCACGATGTCGACGTCGCCGAGCCGCTCGAGGTCCGCCGCGGGGAGCTCGTGCCCGAGGTCGCCGAGATGGCAGACCACGAGATCGTCGAGGCGTATCGCGAAGACGGTGTTCCGTCCGCGCGCCGTGCCCTTCTCGTCGTCGTGAAACGCCCCGATGCCGGTGACCAGCACCTCGTGGATCTCGTATTCCCCGGGTCCGCGGAGGACGACCGGCTCGCCGCCGACGCTCTTGAGACTCGAATGCCCGGGGTGGTCGTGCGAGATCGTGACGATCGCCGCCTCGGTCTTGGGGATGGCGTGCCCAGATTTGGGGTCGGGCGGATCGGTCAGCACGACGCCTTCGCGGCCGCGCATGCGAAAACAGGCGTGGCCGAGCCAGGTGAGGTCCATGGAGTGGGCCGAGAATACGCGAAACACGGCGCCGGACCACCGGGTAGAGCGAGTGACCGGGCAGGGTCCTGGCGTGCAACGGAGGCTCGGCTGACCGGCACCGACCAGGAGGTAGTACGGGCGTGCCTCGCCGGTGACGCCAACGCCTACGCGAGCCTCGTCGAACGGTACGGAAGCCGCGTCTACAACATCGCGCTGCGGATAACGGGCGACACCGACGCGGCGAACGACTGCGCTCAGGAGGCATTCATTCGGGCCTATCGCGCGCTTCACCAATACGACACGGCGCTTCCCTTCGGGCCGTGGCTCTTTCGCATCACCACGAATGCGAGCCTGAATCATGTTCGCCGCTGGCACGCGCACGAAGCCCCGGTCGAGGAGCTGCCCGAGTCGCCGGAGGAACAGGACGCAGGGCCTGAGGCGACCGCGCTGCGCCGCGAAGAGCTCGGAGAGGTGGTCGCGGCTATGGCTGAGCTGCCTCCGGCGTACCGCGCGGCGCTCACGCTGCGCCACATGCAGCAGCTCTCCTATCAAGAGGTCGCGAACGCTCTCGGCATCCCGCTCGGTACCGTCAAGACGCACTTGCATCGCGCGCGGGCTGCGCTCAAGGTGCGCCTTGCGGCACGGGTGAAGGGGAGGTCCGCGTGAGCCGGTACGCGCCGTCCGATATCGAACCGGGAGAGCGAGCCACCCAAGAGCTGCTCTCCGCGGTGCCGCCGCAGGCTCTCCCGCTCGGCTTCCGCGACGCGGTCATGCGGCGCGTCGCCTCGCGCGAAGCCGTCGGGTGGGAATGGATCGTCGCGGGTGTCCTCGCGCTGCCGTCGGTCGGCTTTCTCATCTACCAGATCGCGACGCATGGTGACGAGTTCTCCGCGGCGCTGAACAACGTCATGACCGCGGCGTCCGCGGAGAGCGCGGACGCGTTCTTCTTCATCGACGGCACCACGGTGCTCGCGCTCGTTATCCTCGGCGTCGCGAGTCTCATCGCCGCGCATGCGTCGATCGTCGCTCCGATGCGGCGACACGCCAGCCGATGAAGCAGCGCGACGCGATGCTCGTGCTCGCCGCGGTCGTCCTCGCGGTCGGGGTCTCCGCGATCCTGCTTGCAGGTTCGCTCGCCAGCACGGTGAGCTCGTCCGGCCGCCGGCCGGGGATCTTCTTCGATCCGCGCAACAGCCCTCCGCCGGCGCGAACGGTGATCGAGGCGCAACAAGACCTGCCTGTGCCGCTGCGGCCGATCGTTCCGGTCCAGCGCGGACTCTCGGACGTCGCGCGCGATGCCGCGGGCTACCTGCTGATCCTGCTCGGGACGTCGGCCGTCCTCGTTCTTGCGCGCGAGCAGGTGGTGAGCACGTACCGCGCGTCGCTCGGCGGCTGGCGCGCGCAGCTGCGCGTCCTCGGCAGCGGCCTCGCCGTCATCGGCATCGGCGCGTCGGCGGCGGCGCTCGCGTGGATCGTGCTCCTCGGCTCGGTGTCCAACTTCCGTAACGCCGGTTTCATCGCGGTCCCGGCCGCGCTTCAGGTGGGGCTCGCCGCGTTCAGCGTGATGCTCGTCGTAGCCGGGCTCGCGGCGCTCGTGGGCTTCGCCGCCGTGTCGTGGCGGTTAGGGGACGCCCTGTTCCAGCTCCAGGGGCTTCGCCGCTACGCGGCAAGCATTCCGGCCCCTCTCATCGCCCTCTTAGGCGCAACCCTTATCTATGTCGCGTGGCAGCTTCCATATCTGGGCTCTCTGGCGGTGGTCGCCGCCCTCGCGTACGCGCTCGGCGCGGTCGTGACCGCACGCCTCGCGCATTCCGCCGACGCGCAAGTCGCGCGGCAATAGCCGAGCACCGAGAGAGTGGCTTCATCACCCTATCGACGATGGTCCACGGATCGAGCGTGACGAACGATATGTTCGGGACCCTTGACCTTGGTCGCCTCCTCGATATAGTTCGGAGTCCGAACTATTTGGCAACCGAACTTATTAGTCAGGGCGATCACGGGAGAAATGGATCGTGACCGTGTTCAGAGGCATCCTCACGACCTGGCCCGGGCGGCTGCTCGCGGTCGCTCTCGTCGCGGCCATCGGCGGGGGTGCGCTGCTCGCGTCGCGCGCGAACTCGCAGCCGACAAAACAAGAGCTGCGCACGCAGGCGGTGACGAAGGGCTCGGTCACCCAATCGGTCGCGGTCTCGGGGTCGGTGGCCGCGTCGGGTCAGACGAAGCTCGCATTCAAATCGAACGGCAAGGTCGCCGCCATCTACGTTTCCGTCGGCCAGCAGGTGGCCGTAGGTCAGGCGCTCGCGCAGATCGACCCGACGGACCTCCAGGCTGCCTTGACGAAAGCGCAGCAGGACCTCAGGTCGGCGCAGGTCAGCTACGACCGCGCCGTGAACACGGCGGCCGACGCGCAGCGCAATCTCGACCAGACCATCCAGTCGACGCAGGCGGACATCGCCACCGCGCAGAACACGCTCGCCAGGCTCAAGGCGAACTACGCGAACGCGAAGGCGAACGCTCTTTCGTTCGGCGGGATCGTCTACTCCGACCTCGGGAGCTACCAGAACGGGCTCGACGCAGTGAAGGCCGACGTGGACATCGAGCAGAGCGATCTGAGTCAGGCTCTGCGCGACCCGGCCGTCGGGCTCAACGCGCAGAACGACGTACGGAGCGCGCAGTCATCGATCAACAACGCCTACGCGCCGCTCTCCACCGCGCAGAGTCTCGTCTCCAGCGTGCTGAAGCCGGCCATCGACGACTTCCAGCGCTCGGTCGACGGGATCGGAGCGTCCATCGCGGCATTCGACTCCGCTCTCGCCGCAGGAACGGACACGACCCGCGTGAGCTCCGACTTCCAGCAGGCAATGCAGAGCTACAACCTCGCGACGTCGCGGCTGACGAACGCGATCGACTCGGTGAACTCCTCGCTCGCTTCCATCTCCAGCAACATCACCGCGGCGCAGGCGAGTCTCAACACGACGAACACGCGCACGCAGACCGCGCTCGACCGTGCCCGGACCGACCTCGCCACGCTGCTCACCGCGGTCACCAACGAGCAGCAGCTCGCGAGCTCGATCAAGACCAAGATCACGCAGGCCGGGACCGCGCTCGGCACGGTCAACGACGCGATCGGCGGCGCGATCGTGAACGCGATGACCAACATCGACTCCGCGGTCCAGCGGGCCACGACGAGCGTGCAGTCGGCGCAGAGCAATCTGACCTCGCAGCCCTTCAACCTCGCGAGCGCCAGGAACGCGGTGGACAACGCCGCCACCAACGTGCAGACCGCGCAGACGAACCTCGACGCGGCGACACTCACCGCGCCCGCCGCGGGAGTCGTCTCGTCCATCGCCTCCGCCGTCGGCGAGAACGCGGCGAGCCCGTTCCTGGTGGTCGCGCAAACGAACGCGATGGTCCTGCACGGGACGGTCGGGGAAGCCGACGTCGCGAAGCTGAAGCTGGGCCTGGTCTCGAACGTGACCGTCGACGCGCTCGGCGCCGGGACGCGGATGACGGGGAAGGTGACCTCGCTGGACCCGGTCGCCACGATCCAGCAGGGCGTACCCGTCTACGGAGTGGACGTGACGATCGACCTCCCGAACGCGTCGGTGCGGCCGGGCATGACCGGGACGGCAAATGTGATCATCGCGAGCCGGCAGGGCGTGCTTACGGTTCCCAACCTCGCGATCCGCAGCGCCTCGGGCCGGCGCTACGTGCAGGTCCTGAAGGACGGCGAGGCGGTGGACACGGATGTGACCTTCGGGATCGCGAACGACACGGTGACCGAGGTCACGAGCGGCCTCGCTGAAGGCGATCTCGTCGTGCTGCCGCAGTCGCGCGCGACCACGACCGCGCGGCCGGGCGGCGGACCGGGCGGCGGTCCCGGCGGGCAACCGGTGTTCATCGGCCGATGAACCAGAGCGTCGTGCAGCTCCGCGGGATCACCAAGACGTATCACATCGGGCGCGAGATCAGCGTGAACGCGCTGCGCGGTGTGGACCTGGACGTCAACGCGGGCGAGTGCCTCGCGATCATGGGACCGTCGGGCTCGGGGAAGTCGACGCTCATGAACATCCTCGGCTGCCTCGACGTCGCGGACGCCGGAACGTACGTGCTCGCCGGCGAGAACGTGGGAAAGCTCTCCGACGACAAGCTCGCGGCGATCCGGAACAAGCACGTCGGCTTCGTGTTCCAGACCTACAACCTTCTCTCTCGCCTCAACGCCATCGAGAACGTCGAGCTGCCGCTCATCTACGGCGGCGATCGCCATCACCGGAGGGAGCGCGCGCTCGGGGCCCTCGAGCAGGTGGGCCTCGGCGATCGCGTACATCACCGCCCGAGCGAGCTTTCGGGCGGCCAGCAGCAGCGCGTGGCCATCGCCCGCGCGCTGCTGAACGATCCCTCGATGATTCTCGCCGACGAGCCGACCGGCAACCTCGACTCGCGATCGAGCGCGGAGATCCTTTCGATCTTCCAGCGCCTGAACGAGACGGGGAAGACGGTCGTCATGGTGACGCACGAGCCGGACGTGGCGGCGCACTGCAAGCGCATCGTGCGCATGCGCGACGGCGTCGTGGCCCGTGACGAGCTCGTCCCTCACCCGCGTCGGGCGGAGGACGAGATCGCCGCCGGGATCGGGGCCGCCGAATGAAGCTCTACGACTCCTTCCGCTCGGCGCTGCAGTCGCTCGTCGTGAACAAGCTGCGTTCCGCGCTCACGATGCTGGGCGTGATCATCGGCGTCGCGGCGGTGATCGCGATGGTCTCGGTCGGCAACGGCGCGTCGGCGAGCGTGCAGGCCACGATCCTGAATCTCGGATCGAACCTCGTGACCGTGCAGCCGCAGTTCGGCAACGACCAGGGACTGAGGGGCGCGGGAGCCCAGGCGCAGAACCTCACGCTCGACGACATGCGTTCGATCCAGAGCCAGCTCGGCGGCTCGATCACGGCGGCCGAAGCGGAGCAGCAGACGGGCCGGTGGCAGGTGACCGCCGCGGGGCAGAACTGGAACACCCAGGTCACCGGGGTGACCGAGGACTATCCGACGGTCCGCGATTGGAAGCTCGATAGCGGCGAGTTCTTCACCACTTCCGACCTCAATGTGAACGCGCAGGTCGCGATCCTCGGGACGACAACGGCGCAGAACCTGTTCGGCGACGCCGACGCGGTCGGGCAGACGATCCAGCTGCGGCAGGTCTTCGGTGGTGGCAGGGACCAGCGCGCGCGGATCCTTAATTTCCGCGTGGTCGGCGTGCTCACCACGAAGGGCAGCACCTTCGGTTTCAGCCGCGACGATCAGATAGTCGTGCCGCTCACCACCGCGCAGCACGTGCTCACCGGCCGGCTAAACATCGTGAACGCGATCGTGATCAAGGCAACGTCGTCCGAGGCGATGGACGCGACGACGAGCGATGTGACCAACATCCTGCTGCAGCGTCACAAGATCTCCGATCCCGCGAGCGCGGACTTCACCGTCACGAATCAGAACGACACGCTCGCGGCACTCTCCTCGGTCACGGGCACCTTCACGCTGTTGCTCGGGGCGATCGGCGGGATCTCTCTGCTGGTCGGAGGGATCGGGATCATGAACATCATGCTCGTCTCGGTGAACGAGCGGACGCGCGAGATCGGCATTCGCAAGGCTGTCGGCGCGCGGCGCGGTGACATCCTCACCCAGTTCCTCATCGAGGCGATCGCGCTCACCGGCCTCGGCGGCGTGCTCGGCATCCTCCTCGGCTGGGCGATCACCGAGGTCGTCCATCGCATCCCGCAAGCGGCGAACCTGCCGCTGCTGATCACGAGCGGCACCGTGATCATCGCGGTCGGTGTGTCCGTCGCGATCGGCGTCGTCTTCGGACTCTACCCGGCGCTGCGCGCCGCGCGGCTCCATCCGATCCAGGCACTTCGGTACGAGTAGCGGTCCAAGGAGAAGGCCAGATGAAGAGCACACAGATCGTGATCGGGGTCATCGCGGCGCTCGCCATCGCGGGCGGCGGATTCGCGGCGGGGTTGTCTTACGAGAAGGCACAGACGCCGACCAACGCGACCGCCTCGGCGCAGCCGGCCACCGGCCGCGCCGCCGGGGGTCGGCAGGTAATCGGCGGTGCCGGCGGGAGCGGTGCGTTCGCCGGACAGATCCCGATCATCGGGCGGGTCCTCGCGGTCAATGACGGGTCGATCACCGTGGCCGCGGTCGAGCGCGGGCAGGGCCAGCAGGCCGCGGGCGCTTCGCCGACGACGACCTCGCAGATCGTGCTCGTCGGCGCAAGCACGCGGATCGTCAAGACGACCGAGACCGATGTGAAGCTCGCCGACCTCAAGGTGAACGACCAGGTGACCGTCGTCGGGACCACGGACAGCACCGGGATCGTCTCCGCCAACGCGATCGTGGTCGGTGGCACGAATGTGCTCGGCCAGCTGTTCGGATCGCAGACCGGCACCCCCGGCGGCTTCGGCGGGCGTCCCGGAGCGAGCGCCAGCCCGAGCGCGCGACCATGAGCATGTGAGGTCGGTCTCCGCGTCCGGTCCGTCGCGTTTCGGCGACGAGCACCGGTCGTGGCTCGACATGCTGGAGGCGGTCGGCCCGCCTCCGCGTGGCCTTCCTCTTCCGGACGGAGCGAGCGCCCCGGCGATCCTCAGGCGTCTGGGCGTCGATGAGATCGACGCCGCCGAGATCATGGCCGCCTGGCCGTCACCGTCCCGAGATCATGAGCTCTGGTGGTCGCTCGAGCGCGCCTATCACGCCTTCGTGAAGGACCTCGGCGGGATCGAGGTAGTCCGGTGGCCGGATCTCCCCGGGGCGTTCGGCGCCACGGGGCGTTTCTTCTACGTGTACCTGTTCCTGGCGGCGCTCGGCGACGTGCGCGCCTGGCACGAACGGCGGGGTATACCGGACGACGTTTCTTGGACGACCCTCGCCGATCTCGGACCCAACCTCACACGCGACCGGCGCCTGCTCGGGGAGGGCGGGCTTCGGACAAGCGCGTGGCTGACGCTGCACTTCCGCGGAGCGATCTACGCGCTCGGCCGGCTCCAGTTCAATCTCTCGCGATTTCAGGGAAGCCCCGCGCTCGGCATCCATATCCCCGAAGGCGGTCCGCTCTCGCCGGAGGCCTGCGACGCGTCGCTCCGCTGGGCACGGGAATTCTTTCAGGAGCATTTTCCGGAATCGCAGTGGCGTGTTGGCGTGTGCTACTCATGGCTCCTCGACGATCAGCTCGCGGAGTACCTCGACGAGGGCTCGAACATCGTTCGGTTTCAGCGGCGCTTTCGGATCGTCGGCGACGGCTCCGACGGTGACGCGGACATCCTGCGCTTCGTATTCAAACGGATCGGGCCGGACATCGACGAGCTCCCGCAACGGACCAGTCTGGAGCGCGCGATCGTCACGCACCTTCGCGCGGGTAGGCACTGGCGAAACCGAACCGGCTGGCTCGAGCTGTAAGAAGCCGCTACGCGATATTGCCCCAGGTGGTTCCCCACCCGATCGCTTGGCTTGCTCGTGGTGCCGGTCCGCATCATTGACGCGGACGTGCACTGAGTGCATCGCGTTGTCCGGAGGCGCGGGTCTGGCCGTCAGGATGACTGCACCGTCGCCGAAGACGAGCTGGGCGCGATGATGTCCGATGCGAAGGGGACGAACGGTTGACGAGCATGCTGACCTCCCTGCCTGCTGTCACATCTTGTCGGGGGCGTTGACTCCGAGCAGACCGAGGGTCTGACGGAGCGCGACCTGGACGGCCCGCACGAGACGGAGCCGCGCCTTCGAGCGCGGGACGTCGGCTTCGTCGACGACGCGGTGATCGCGGTAGAAGCCATGGAACGCGCCGGCGAGCTCGAGAGAATAGGTCGTCAGCTGGTGCACGCCGTAGTGCTGGCGGATGTCGTCGATGAGCTCCGGAAGCCGCAGCGCAAGCCGAACGAGGTCGAGCTCGCCCTTCTCAGTCAGGAGCGAGACGTCCCCCCCGTCGGAAGAGATCCCGCGCTCCGCGGCGGTCCGGAAGATGCTCGCGATACGCGCGTGCGCGTATTGGACGTAATAGACCGGATTCTCGTTTGACTGCTGGATGGCCAGCTCCAGGTCGAAGTCGAGCTGCCGATCGGCGCTCGTCTGGAGGAAGAAGTAGCGCGTCGCGTCCTTGCCGACCGCCTCGATGACGTCCTCCAGCAGCAGGAACTGTCCGGCGCGTTTGGCCATGCGCTTGAGCACGCCCTCGTGGAGAAAGCGTACGTACTGGTACAGGACCACCTCGAACTTGTCGAGCAGCCCGAGGGCCTTCATCGCGGCGCGCATCTGGATGAGGTGGTAGTGCGTGTTCGAACCCCAGATGTCGATCTTCTTTTCGAAGCCGCGCTCGCGCAGCGACTGCACGTGGTACGCGATGTCCTTTCCGAGATAGCCCGGCTCGCC
>DASYSC010000166.1:0-7256 GCA_036003765.1 Candidatus Limnocylindria bacterium | reverse complement strand
TTCAACGGGCTCGACCGGGTCGACCGGATCTACTGGATCAACAGGCGCCACCGGCTCGACCGGCTCAACAGGCGCCACCGGTGCAACAGGCGTCGGGACAACCGGCGCGACGGGTGCCACCGGATCGACCGGATCTACCGGATCGACTGGCGCCGATGGCGCGGTCGGTCCGCAGGGTCCTCAAGGTCCGACCGGTGCGACCGGCGCGACCGGTTCAACAGGATCGACCGGATCTACAGGCGCAACCGGCTCGACGGGCGCGACCGGATCCACAGGATCCACAGGATCGACCGGTTCAACAGGGGCGACCGGGTCAACCGGCTCAACCGGTTCAACTGGCGCGACCGGATCCACCGGATCGACCGGTTCAACAGGGGCGACCGGGTCAACCGGCTCGACCGGTTCAACAGGGGCGACCGGGTCAACCGGCTCGACCGGTTCAACTGGCGCGACCGGCGCGACCGGTTCAACAGGCTCGACCGGCTCAACGGGTGCAACCGGTGCGACCGGCGCGACTGGTGCCACGGGCGCGACCGGCGCGGGCGTCTCCGACTACCAGCAAGACGGAACCGGCGTCGGCACGCAGAGCACGGTGAACTTCACGAACGGCTTCGGAGTCACCAACGCCGGCGGAAAGATCGTTGTCGATGGATCTGGCTTCGTACACAACACTGGCGCGGTGAACGAGTCGATCGACGGCAACAAGACCTTCAGCGGCAACACGACCCACACAGGCACCCTCGCGCTGAACAACGCCACCACGACCGGCACATCGACGTCGATCAGCACAGGCAACGGACTCACCAGCGGCCAGGCGTTGAACGTCAACACCGGGAGCTCGACGTTCACGACCGGTAACACGCAGGACGGAGCGAACGCGACGCGCGGCTTCTTCTACGGCGGCGCGGCGAACTCCTACGCCGGCGCGAACACCTTCTCAAGCACCGGAAACTTCACCGGCACACTCGTCGCGCTCACAGCGGACCAGACGACCGCGGGCACGGTCCTCGGCATCAGCGCGCAGAGCCTCACAACGGGCAAGGCGATCGATGTCTCGCTCGGCACCCTCTATTCGGGCACGACGGACTCGGTCGCCGGCTACTCGGTGGGTGCGGTGAACGTGCGCGCGCAGTCCTTCACCGGGAACATCTTCAATGTGGAGGCGCAGGGCGCGGGCGGCGCGAGCGCGAACCTTGCGAAATTCTCGAGCACGCAGCTCGCGGGAAACGTTGTGAACGTCACTGGCAACTCGCTGACGACCGGCACCGCGGTCAATGTCTCCGCGACCGGCTCAACCTTCAGCGGCAAGGCCGTCAACGTCGCTCTTGGCAACAGCAGCGGCACCGCGTTCTACGCGAACACCGGGGCGACGTTCACCGGTAACCTGATCCAACTGCAGGTCAACGCCGTCGACAAACTGAAGGTGGACGCGTCAGGGAACACCACGTTGGGCGGGACTCTTACGGTCCGCGGTGCATCGATTACCGGCCCGACGAGCGGCGCGTTCGCGATCGACAACGGCAACGCCTCGGCCATCAACATCGGCAACGCGTCTGGCCTCGCGCCGATCAACATCGGCACAGCGAACGCGAGCACCGTGACGATCGGCCGAGCGGCCACGACGACGACCATCGGCGGACCGCTCTCGGTGCTGGGCGCGACGATTACCGGGCCGACCTCCGGGACGTTCTCGATCGACAACGGCAACGCTTCGGCCATCAACATCGGCACGGCCTCGGGTCTCGCGCCGATCAACATCGGCACAGCCAACGCCGGGCAAATCTCGATCGGCCGCAGCACGCAGGCGACGGTGGTGAACGGGACGCTCCAGTCGGTCGGCGACTTCACCGTCGGAAGCCCGGTGAAGCTGACGATCACCGCCGCGACCGGCGACCTTGCCGGGAACGGCCTCGGCACGTTCGGCGGCGGTCTCGCGAACCAGATCCGGCTTTCCGGCTCGGCGACGACCGCGCCGGTCGTGCTGAGCGCGCTCGGCTCGGACACGAACATCGGCATCACCCTGACGCCGAAGGGCACCGGCCGCGTCGCGGTCTCCGCGAACGGTCTCGACGTCACGGGCACGCTCACCGCGACGAGCACGATCGCGGCCGGCGGGAACATCAGCACGACCGCCGGCGGCATCACGATCACCGGGGCCAGCACGATCGCGGGTACCTTGGGTAGCCTTACCGGCCTGACGTCCTCTGGCACGATCACGTTCAGCGGATTGACGACGGGCCTCGTATACAACACGAGTGGCGTCCTCAGCCAGGTCGGGAACGGGACGGCGGGCCAGGTCCTCACGTCGAACGGCGCAAGCGCGCCGACCTTCCAGACCCCGACCGCGACGAACGTCGTCGTGCTCACGAGCGGCACGACGTCGTATACCGTGCCGACCCCCGCGCCGCTCGCGCTGGAGATCGAGTGCGTCGGCGGCGGCGGCGGCGGCGGCGGCGTCACCGGCGCCTCCAGCAGCGTTGCGGCTAGTGCGGGCGGCGGTGGCGGCGGCTACTCGGTGGCCTACCTCCTGTCCCCGACCGCCGGCACCGTGTACACCGTGCAGATCGGCGCCGGCGGCGCCGCCGGCGCGAACACCGGCGGCAACGGCGGCGGGGCCGCTGCGGCGAACCAGACGTGGTTCCAGAGCGCCACCGGGATCTGCGTCGCGAACGGGGGAGCGGGCGGGAAGGGCATGGTCGCCGGGACCACCGGCGCGTTCAGCGGCGGCGGCATCGGCGCTGCCGTGGCGGCCTGCACTCCGGCGTGCAAGATGAACGCCGCCGGCACCCCGGGCGATCGCGGGATCCGCCTTTCGGGCACTACGAGTGGCGGCGCTGGCGCCGGAGGCGCGAGCGCCCTCGGCGCGGGCGGCTACCAGGACGCCGCGGGCGCCGGCATTTCGGGCTTCGCGTATGGCGGCGGCGGCTCGGGCGGCCTGACGCTAGCGGCCGGGGGCCAGGTCGGCGGCGCCGGCGCGGCGGGCGTCATCCGAATCATCGAGTACAGGTAGTCGGCCGTCCCGTAGGCTCCCCGCGATGAAGGACGCGATCGTCATCCCGGTCAGCGCGCTCCGCCGCATCTTCGTCATGCTCCTCGTGCTGATCGCGTTGATCCTCGGGGTGCTCGTGGTCCGGACGCAGCTTTTCCGAGCCGGCATCTCGACGCTCTTCGCGCCCAGCGCGGCGGAGGTCATCGACCGGAACGCATACCAGGCGGTCTTCCTGACGAATGGCTCCACCTATTTCGGAAAGCTGCAGGAGCAGGGCGGTGACTGGTTCCTGCTCTTGGATGTCTTCTACCTCAACGCATCCGAGCAGAGCGGGACCCAGCTCATCAAGCGTGGCAATGAGCCGCAAGGCCCGCGAGAGCCCATGATCATCCCCCGCGCTCAGGTCCTCTTCATTGAGAACCTGCGGGACGACAGCGACATCGTGGCGCTGATCAAGAAGTACAAGTCGGGTCAGGTGCCTGCCGCGACCCCGCCGCCGCCGACTCCGCCGCAGGCGACGGCTGTGCCGAGCACGCCGCGGCCGAGCCCGACCCGCTGATCCAGCGCGCGCGTCTCCGGCTGGCGCTCCATCGCCGCGAGTACCTGCGTCTCCTTCGCAACGCGGGCGTTGCGCTCGCCGCGTTCGTGCTGGCCTTCTTCTTCACGCAGTGGTGGGACTTCACCCTACCCGCGCTCGGGCGCGCGCAGTACCAGGCGGTGTTCCTCGCGAACGGGCAGACCTACTTCGGCCGCTACTACGACCGCATCGGGGCATTCGCCAAGATCGAGGACGTCTATTACCTGCAGCAGACGCAGGGATCGGATCCCACCGCCGCGCCCGATACGAAGATCGTCCGCCGCGGACGCGAGCTTCACGGTCCGGCGTCGCGGATGCTCGTGCCAAAGTCGGCGATCCTCTTCGTCGAGGACCTCACCGACGCCTCGCCGATCGCCGGGTTCATGAAGCAGGAGGGTCGATGAGCCTGTACGACCCCGAGCGCGACCGCGTGCGCATCGCCGGCCGCTGGCTGCGTTGGTCGGTCCGCTGGGTGCTCGCGCCGGCGCTCCTCGGTGTGTTCGTCTCGGCGAACATCGACCTCCGATCGCTGCCGCTCTTTGGCTCGGAGCGCCTCTCCGCGGTCCTCTTCCTCGACGGCCAGGCGTATTTCGGTCACCTCGACGACTCCGGAGAGAGTGGCACGCTCATCTTGCGCGACGTCTATTACTTCAAGAACAGCAGCGGAGGAGCGAGCGGTCTGCCCGTCGGCCTGGTGCGGCGCGGCACCGAAGCGCACGAGCCCGCGGACGGCATGCGCATCAATCGCGACCGGATCCTCGCCGTCGAGCGGGTCGGTTTGACCTCGCCCGTCGCGATCGCGATCCAGGTCGAGCGCGAGATTAGCCGCACGTCTCTGGCGCCCGTCTCGCTGAACCAGATCAGCCTGGCGAGCTCGGGCGCGCTGGCGACTCAACGCGTCGCGGCCGAGCACGCGGTACAGCGGGCGTGGTCCGCGGCCGCTGACCAGCTCCGCAAGCTGAACGAGCTCGTCCTGCCGGTGAGCAAGACGGAAGCCCAGGCCATCACCCAGAAGGCGCTCGCCGATCTCCGCACCGTGCGGCGCAACGCGCTCGCCGCGATTGCGAACGCGATCGGGATGTCCCCGACCGACGCCGAAGCCTACGTGCGCGCGACCGAGCCACAGCTCGAAGGACAGACCTTCGCGAACGAGCCCGGCGTTCTACTCGCCCCTGACCTCGACGCAGTCGTCACTCGCTCGGCGCAGCTCTATGCACAGGTCGGTGATGCCGCCGCGAAGCAGCTCACGCAGCCGCGCACCGCGTCGCCGACGCCCTCGCCGACGCCGACACCGAGCCCTCGGCCTTAGCCGCTCACCGCATCGCGCCGTATCGCCCGGTCGACCGACGTGAGCTCCGCGAACCGCTGAGCTTCCTCGCCGCCCTGCTGTAGCGCCAGCGCGATCGCCTGTGCGCGGCTATGGACGCCGAGCTTCAACAGGATGTGCTCGATGTGCTTCTCGACAGTCTTCGCCGCGATCACCAGGTCACGTGCGATCTCGAGGTGGTCCATCCCGCACGCGAGGAGCCGCAGGATCTCGAGCTCGCGCCGGGTCAGCCCGGCGACGACCGTGCGCGGTAAGGGGCGCGAGCGTCGCGCGAGGCGCTGGACGCGCGCGAGCAGCTCGTCCAGCACGAAGGGCTTGACCATGTAGTCGTCGGCGCCGAGCAGCATGCCGGCCGCGCGATCGAACGACTCCTTCCGTTCACCGGAGATCAGGATGATCCCGATGCTGTCGCCCAGGTCCTCGCGCAGCCTGCGGCAGACCTGATAGCCGGAGATGTCTGGCAGACGAACATCAAGTAGAACGACGTCGGGGGTCTCGCGCTGGACGAGATAGAGCGCCTCGCGCGCGTCCGATGCCTTGCGGGTTGCGTAGCCGTGCTCCGTGAGGGTCGTCGCGATGAGCTCGCAGATGACCGCATCGTCGTCCACCACGAGCACTCGACCGCGGGCCCGCATGACCGCTCCCATCTCGAGCGTGGGCTAAGTAGCAAGAAGCGCACCCAACCAGGCGAGGAAACAAATATTGATGACCCGCAGAGTCTGAGTGTGCGGCCGTGTCCGTACGGAGCCGGCCGCACCGCGGATTCGGCCAAGGTCCGGTCAGCGCCGGTCCTCATCGCCACCGTCGGTTCCTAGGCTCCCTCACCGCTGGTGCACGCACCGCCAGCGAATCACTACCAAGGAGGCAAATCGGACGCATGCGACAGAACAGACTCGTCAAGCGCATCACGCCATGGCGCACCCTCTATTCGATCGCGGCCGTGATCGTCGTGGCATTCGGCGCGGCGCTCTCAAGCAGCGACGCGCAGGGTCGTGTCGATCCATCCGCACAGCAGCCGACCGGCACGGCACTGAGTCCCGACGCCGTTGGGTTGGTCACCGGGGGCGGCACGGTGACGGTCACAGCGGCCACGAACTTCGTCGCGAGCTTCGGGCTCAACGCGAAGCGGCCGGCGGGGTTCACCAGTGGAGGGACGGCGGTGGGCCGCATCAGCTACGACCGGCATACCCAGATGGCGAGCCGGCACGTGAACGTGCCGGTCACGCTCATGTCCCTGGAACTCGCCGCGAACCCCAGCCCGAACGGTACGGGCGGCAGGGCCCAGATCGTCGGCGACTGCGACGCGACCGGCGCCGAATGCCCGACCGGGTTCTCGGCCGTACTCGTAGAGGTGACAGACAGCACAGACACGGGCAGCGGTGACGTGTTCAACATCTCGTTCTGCATCGGCACAGCGACCTCGATTCCGCCCGCGCAGTGCGGTCCCGCCGAGGGCGGAACGGAGATTCGTACCGGACAAATCCAGATCCGCGCCAGCGCCAGCGGCGGCTCCGCGCAAGTTCCGACGCACGCCAGCGCGCCGCGGCTCAAGCCGTGACGTCAAAAGGAGGAAATGACGTGACCAAACGAATCCTGTCCGCGGTCCTTGCAACACTGGTCGCGCTCAGCATCGCCGTCGCGTTCCCGAGACAGGGCAACCAGGCGGCGGCCGTCATCGGCGACAACATCGTGACCGGCGCAGGCGCGGGCATCTTCCCCGCCGGTGCGAGCTTCAACGGCATCGAGCTTGCCGGCGGTACGTTCGGCCTCGGCGCTCAGATCTCGAGCACCGGCTCCGCGAACGGAGACCTCGAAGCCCAGTTCACCGGAACGAGCCTCATCGGGCTCAGCCAGTGGATCACCATCAGCGGCTGGATCACCAGTGGGACGTCGAACCCGGACGGCTCGGTGACGCTCAACGGCACGAGCACGCTCGACCTGGGCGACGGCACCGCTCCGACCGGAGGCCTCGCGCTCGTCGTCAATGCGGGTCCTACGGGGCTCACGATTACCGTCGGCGGCACGACGCTTCCGACGCTGCCGAAGTCCGACGGCTGGGTCATCAACGAGTAACACCTCGCGTGTGTTCCCGAAGGAGAGCTACGCACAAGAGGGGGCGCCCCACACGGGACGCCCCCTCTTCGCTACTTCGTGTTAAAGGTGAAGTCGCCGCTGACCGCGAGGTTGCCCGCCGCATTGCGGCTCAGGACGCGGTAGTGGTAGGTCGTGAGCCGGGTGAGGCCGCTCAGCTTGACCGAATGGCTCGTGACGAGCGTCGAGTTGAGTGCGCTGCTGTTGCCGTAGGCGGCGGTCGTCCCGTACTGGACCTGGCTATCCGCGGGCATGTCGGTCGTCCACGTCAC
>DASYSC010000165.1:0-5685 GCA_036003765.1 Candidatus Limnocylindria bacterium | reverse complement strand
GGACCGCGAGGAGCTGCCCGAGCGCATCGACGAGGTGCTCGCCGTGCTCTATCTCATGTTCAACGAGGGCTATCTCGCCACCGGTCAGCGCGGCGCCAGCGACCGCGACCTCGCGAAGGAAGCCGAATGGCTCACGTCGCTTCTCACGGTCCTCATGCCCGACGAAGCGGAGGTGCTTGGCCTGCTTGCGCTCATGCGCTTCAATCTCGCTCGAGCCGACGCGCGGTTCGACGCGAGCGGCCGGATCGTCCTGTTACAGGATCAGGACCGCTCGAGGTGGGATCGCCGGCGGATCAACGAGACCTTCTCCCTCGTCGGTCGCTTCCTGACGATGCAGCGCCCGGGCGCGTACCAGTTGCAGGCCCTCATCGCGGGCGCGCACGCTGATGCCAAGACCTGGGAGGCCACGCGCTGGCCGGACATCCTGCGTTCGTACGACGCGCTCCTCGCGATCAACGACTCGCCGGTCGTGCGGCTGAACCGAGCGATCGCGCTCTGGCACGTCGCCGGGGCGGAGCAGGCGTACCTCGAGCTCTTCGGGCTCGCCGAGGATCTCGACCGATACCACCTCTATCACGCGACCCGGGCGGAGCTCCTGCGCGCGCTCGGTCGCGCCGACGAGGCCCGCGCGGCAGATCAGCGCGCGCTCGAGCTCACCGAGAACCCCGCGGAGCGCGCGCTGCTTTCCTCGCGTCTCGGCTAACGTCGGCGCGGTGTCTCCACCGCACACCGAGCTGCGCCGCGCCGCCGTCCCGAACGCGATGGGCCATGTCGTCCTGGCGTTCGCCGAGCGGACGCTCCGGCCGCCCGATCTCACGGGGCTTCGCGAGCGGCTCTGGCAATCTCGTACCTATCTCTATGTGACGCCGGGCCCGGTCCTGATCGACCGCGCGCTCGAGGGCTTCCCGGAGGAGATCCGCGCACTCGGGCGGCGGTGTCCTTTCTATAGATACGACGCGCGCGGCGGAGGCGGGTACTGGCCGGACCGTAACGAGATCTGGCTCGCCGCCGGCGTGGAGACGTACGAAGGCCTTCGGCAGGTGCGGCTCTCGGCGTGCCACGAGCTCCTTCACTTCGTGTGCTGGAACCACCCGCGCTACCGCGCCGATGAGGATCGCGGGTTCGCCCGCCTGCGCCGCGTCCTGTCGGAGAGCCAGCCGGTGGTCAAGGACTTCCCGCGATACCGCGGCTGGCTCGCTGGGTCGTTCCTCCGGCAGGGCGATCACGCGAATATCGTCGAGTACTTCGCCGACATCCCCACGAACTTCCGCGACACTGCCGAATTGCCACCGCCGATCGCGGCGCACTTCGGCCCGCTCATCGACGGCACGCCGTTCTTGGACGAGTTCGATCGCGATCTCGCCGACGAGCCGTACGAGCTCACGGCGTTTCAGCGCTCGCTCGCGCCTTAGATCGGGTCGAGCACCACCACCGCGAGGCGGCGTTTCGTTCGCTGCTGGTACTCGTCATACGCAGGATCCCTCTCGACGATCCGCCTCCAGAGCTGCTCGCGCGTCGCGCCGTCGCTCTCGTGCGCGCGGACCTTGAAGCGCTTGCCATCGACAATCAGCTCGGCGTCCGGATGCGCCTGCAGATTCCTCCACCACGCCGGATCGCGGTCTTCGCCCACGTACGACGCGACGACCACGAACGAGCCGTCGTCGCGCAGATAGCTGAGGGCGACATCGCGCTTCTCGCCGGTCTTGCGGCCGCGCGTCGTGAGCAGGAGTGCAGGCATCGGTCCAACGCGGCCGAAGCGCCCGCCGGTCAGGCGCATAAAGGTGCGGTGGGTCCTCCAGAAAAGCCGCAGCGAGGTGCCGATGCGGACCGCCGGCATCGCTACTCGCCGGACGAGGCGAAGAATTCGAGGCCGCAGAGCTCCTGGAAACCGAGCTTCGCGCAGATCGGCGCTGAGGTCTTCCGGTCGCCCTGGATGACCGCCGCCGTCCGGCCGTCGGCGCGTGCGTCGGCGAGACGCCGCGCGACGAGCGCCGTATATAGGCCCTTCCCGCGGTGCTCATCGAGCGTCGCCGCCCCGCCGAGCACGACGGTCGGCGAATCGGGAACGTAGACGAGGTAACCCCACGCGGCCGGCGCGTCGTCTCCGAGATGCGCGAGGTAGGCCCGTGCCTTGATCTGGTGGCTCATCGCGGCGAAGGCTTCGTTCAAAAGACGCATGACTTCCGTTGGGAGTCCGTACGCGCGTGCCATCATCTCGCTCCGGGCGACCGCGTCCTGCCACGTGACCTCGCGCACCCGCGCCTGCGAGCTGACCGGGATCGGCGCGTCCAAATCAGTCAGTGCGAGGCCCGCGATGCTGTCGGCGTGCCCGAGACCGGCCTTCACCAGCCGGTCGGGGAGATCGGCGGGTCTGGTCGAGGGACCGGTGATCCAGCCGAAGGCCAGGTTCCCGTAACGCTGACGCACCTTTTCGACGAGAGCGTCGGCTTCAGGCTCGGAGAATCGCGCGTCGCCGCAGAGATTCGCGAGCGGATGCGAGACCTTCGTGATGCGCCCGCGCAGGCCCGGGATCCCGAGATCTTGCAGCAGCCCGGGCACGGGCGGAAAGATGAAGAGCGAGGACTCGATCGCGTCGACGAGATCCTGTGTAACTACTGTCATTTTGTTGATTCTGCATCCGTCGCCGCGTCGTTAGGGTGAGGGCCAGAAGGCCTTCCGGGAGGGCGAGTTGCGTTACATACTGACGTTCTACGCGATCGAGGCGGAGTGGATGGCGCTGCCGGAGGCCGAGCGCGATGCGGGCATCCGCGAGATCGGCACCTGGTTCGCCGAGCAGAGCCGCGCCGGCAAGATCGTCGAGGGTCGGCGCCTCGGCCGGGGGACCAAGACCGTGCGTCTCGGCCGTGTGCGCAAGAAGGACCTGCCGATGGTGAGCGACGGCCCGTTCATCGAAGCGAAGGAGACCGTCGGGAGCTATGCGATCGTCGACGTCGCGGGCGAGGACCAGGCGCTCGCGATCGCCAAGACGTGGCCCGCGGGCGGCGTCGTGGAGGTGCGGCCGGTCGCGGAGTAGCTACGCGACGAGGGAGCGCAGCGCCCGCCGGACGAGCTCTCGCGCGACCGTGACCTTGTAGCCGTTGTCGCGGAGCGGTGTCGCACCGGCGAGGAGGCGATCGGCCGCGTCGGCGCAGGCCGACTCGTCCAGGGCGCTTCCCTCGAGCCCCTTCTCCGCCGCGATCACGCGCCACGGCACCGGCGCGACGCCCCCCATGACGAGACGGACGTCGCGTGCGACCCCGCGGTCGATCTTCGCCGCGGCGGCGACGGAGACGAGCGCGAAGCTCCAGGCCTTCCGGTCCATGGCCTTGAGGTACGCGCCGCGCCGGGCCAGAGCTGCCTCGGGCACGCGGACCTCCGTGATCAGCTCCCCGGGCCGGAGCGAGTGTTCGCGCCGCTCGCGCCCGCGCGGTGCGACGAAGAGATCGGCGAGCTTCATGTGACGCTGACCGCGCGAGCTGGTGAGCGCGATCTCGGCGTCGTAGGCGATGAGCGCGGGGACGAGGTCCGACGGCGTGACCATCACGCACTCGTGCGCGCCGATGATCGCGTGATGGCGGTTCTCGCCGTCGACCGCGAAGCAGCGCGTCCCCCCCTTGAGCCAGCACGGCGTGCCCTCGTCGCGGAAGTACCAGCACCGATTGCGCTGCAACAGGTTTCCGCCGACCGTGCCCATCGTGCGGAGCTGCACGGTGGCGGCGTCGCGCAGCGCCTCGCGGAGGATCGGCATCGTCTTGGCGAGCGCCTGATCCGTCTCGAGCTCGACGAGCGGCGTGAGCGCACCGATGCGCAGACCGCGGCCCTTCGCATGCGACCAGCCGCGGAGCCCGTCGATGCCGGTGAGGTCGACAAGCGTCGAGGGCCGCGCGAGCCCGTCCTTCATGAGACCGACGAGATCCGTCCCGCCGGCGAGCGCTTGGGCGCCGTTGCGCAGCAGCCGTAACGCGTCGGCGAGCGAGCGCGGGCGGGCGTAGGAGAACGCGTTCAAGAGCGCGCGCCGGCGATCGTCAGCGCCTCGAGCACGCGCGCCCGAGTGAGAGGCGCGTGTCGGACGCGCGCGCCGGTCGCGTTCGCGACGGCGTTCGCGATCGCGGCGGCGGTCGGGATGATCGGAGGCTCCCCGAGCCCCTTGACGCCGAGGTTGTTCGCGCGGCGATCGGGCCGGTCGACGAACTTCACGGTGATCTTCGCCGGCACGTCCTTGACCGTCGGAACCTTGTAGTTCTCGAGGTTGCCGTTCATCACCCGACCGGTCGCCCGATCGACGAAGCGCTCCTCGCTCAGCGCGAAGCCGATCGCTTGCAGCACGCCGCCCTCGACCTGCGACCGCGCCGTCGTCGGATTGACGATGCGGCCGATGTCGTGGACCGCGACGACGTGCTCGACGGTGATCTCGCCGCTGCGCACGTCGACCTCGACCTCCGCGAAATGGGCCCCGAAGGTGCGCAGAGAAAGGTCGGGGTCGTTCGGATGGCGAGCTCCCTTGCCGATCACGGTGTTGTTGTCGACCTTGCTCAGGATCTCCGAGAGCGGAGTACGCGCGCCCTTGGTCACCACCACGCCTGCCTCCAGGCGCAGCTCGGCCCTCGGCGTTTCGAGCACCCCGGCAGCCGCACCCAGCAGCTGCTCGCGCGCGTCCCGGGCGGCGATGCGTACCGCGGGCCCGACCGAGGCGAGCGTGAGCGATCCCGCCGAGATCGGGCCATAGGGGTTGTCGGTGTCGCCCAGCCGGACCTGCACGTCGTCGAGCTCCACGCCGAGCTCGTCGGCGCAGATCTGTGCCAGGACCGTGCGTGTACCCGTTCCGATGTCCTGCGTTCCCGTCGTGAGCACGACCGTCCCGTCCGGATTCACATGCACGGTGGCGTAGGCGGGCGGGCCGCCGCCTCCGCCCCAGATCTGGGTGGCCATGCCGATCCCACGACGACGGTGTGGGGCCGAGCCACGGATGCCGCCGGACCGGCGGCGGCGCTGCCAGCCGATTTCCACTGCGCCGATGCGATAGCACTCGATGAGGTGCTTATCGGAGTAACGCTTTCCGACCATCGGGTCCTTCGGCGACGCGGCGTGTCGCCGCCGAAGGACCAGCGGATCGACGCCCATCTTGTCGGCGAGCTCGTCGATCGCCGACTCGAGCGCGAAGATCCCCTCGACGTAGCCCGGCGCGCGGAACGCGGAGAGCGAACCTGCGTTGGTGACCACTTTGTACGACTTCGAGGACAAGTTCGCGATGTCGTAGAGCGTGTTCGTCGGGCCGGTCGGGTTCGCGACCCATTTGCCCTGGCCCACATTGGCCCAGGAGGTGTGTTCGAGCGCCGTGATGCGCCCGCCCTTCCCGCCGACGCGGAGCTGCTGCAGCGTGGCCGAGCGGTTTCCCGCCGCGAGATTTTCTTCGTCGCGAGTGAGGATGCATCGGGCCGGGCGCCCGAGTTGCATCGTGAAAAGCGACGCGATGATCGAGTACTTGCCAACACCGCCCTTCGATCCGAAGCCCCCGCCCATGTAATCGCACAGCACGCGGATCTTCGAGAAGGGCAGCTTGAGCGCGGTCTTGAGCCCCTGCCGCACGCCGAAGACATGCTGGGTGGACTCGTAGACGGTGAGCTGCCCGCCGTCCCACGTGGCGACCGCGCCGTGCGTCTCGAACGAGTTGTGCAGCTGGGTCGA
>DASYSC010000164.1:0-6823 GCA_036003765.1 Candidatus Limnocylindria bacterium | reverse complement strand
GGACGGCCTCCTCGGCCTCGTGCTCGATCACGTCGCCGGTCGCGGTGACCGTTCCGGTGGTGAGCTCCTTCGCGCCGTGGTCACTGAGGATCTTGCGCACGAGCTCGTCGCGTCCGCCCGCGTGGACGGTGATCATGAGCGCCCCCGGCTTGAAGACGCCGTCGTGTTCGCCGGCGCCGCGCGCGACAACGCTGATCTGGTCCGTGCCGATGCCGCTCTTCGTCAGGATCTCGACAGCCTTGTCGGCCTGATCGCGATCGGCGAACTCGGCGACGATCGCCGCGGCAGCGGATGGGATCTTGATGTCGAGCTCTTCACGATCCGTCGCCATGTCGACCTCCTTGCCTGGCTTTCCCGCCACTCCGAGGACGAGCAGGCGACGTGCCGGGCGCGGGATAACGAGAAAGGCGGCCACTCGGCCGCCTTTCATCTCACCAGCGGAGGCGCTGCCTAGGCCGACGCTTCGGCGTGCAGCGGCTTCTTCTTGTCGATGTTGAGGATGCGGGTGTCCCGCTCGGGGATGGTGAACGGGATCACGCCCGGGATGAGCCACTCGGTCCACATCTTGTCGACCTCGGCCTGAAAGTGCTCCACGTCCTCATCGATGAAGTGTGCGAACCGCCCCTGGCGTTTCAGGTATTCGTACACGGGCTTGCGCTTCTTGCGGCCCTCGGCGATCTGGCGCGTCGGCCCGGTGAGGTTGCACACGCCGTCCAGGACCTCGTAGAGCGGCCAGATCCCGCACTCGACCGCGAGGTGGCCGAGCTCCTGCGAATACTGCGGGTGATAGTCCCAGCCCTTGGGGCACGGGTCGAGCGTGTGAACGAAGGTCGGCCCGCCGAGCTCGAGCGCCCTGCGGATCTTATTCATGAGGTCGACCGCGTACGCGGCGCAGCCCGCCGCGATGTACCGCGATTCGGGATGGCCGGCCGCGAGCATGCCCGGCACGTTTTTCTTCCAGCGGGTGTGCATCAGGCGCTTCTTCGACCCCGATGGCGAGAATGTCGTGACGGCGCCGTACGGCGTCTGGCTCGAGAGCTGGATGTCGGTGTTCGCATAGCTCTCGTTGTCGTAGAGCAGGACCAGGCAGTTGTATTCCTTGTGCGTGAGGGTCGCCGAGATCGCGCCGATGCCCATGTCCGCGCCGCCGCCATCGCCGCAGAAGGCGATGACGTTGATCTTCTCGTCCTTGAGCTTGCCTTTGCGCATCAGGACCTTGAGCCCGGCGGCGGTCCCGAGCGCGGCCGATCCGGACGCGCCGAGCTGGGTATGCATCCAGGGCACGACCCAGGGCGTCGTGTAGTAGGTGGTGTTCGCGACGTACATGCAGCCGGTGGAGCCGAGCACGATCGTGCGCGGCCCCGCGGCTTTCACCATGTGCCGCATCACAAGCGCCGACTCGCAGCCCTGGCACGTGCGGTGGCCGGAGACGAAGAGCTCGTCATACGGGACGTCCTTGACGCCCTTGATCTGCGGAAGCGCGGTCGTTTCTACTGCCATCTCTTGCCTCCTTAAGCCCGCACGCCGATCCAGTGAGTCGTGTCACCGGACTTGAGGTCGCCGCTTGCGGCTGCTTTGGTCTTCTCGAAGATCTCCTGTGCCATTGGCTGCTCGATCTCGCGACCGCCGAGGCCGGCGATGAAGCCGACGACGACCGGCCGCTTCGGCTGCGAGTAGAGCGCGGAGCGGACCTCGTTGTACAGGACCCCGCCGTAGTAGGGGGAGCCGAACGAGTAGTCGCGGTCGATGACGCCGACCGCCTTGAAACGCGAGAGGCTCTTGACGATCTCGTCGGTCGCGAATGGCCGGAACCACCGCAGGCGCACGAGGCCGACCTTGTGTCCTTCCTTCCGCAGGCGGCGGATCGCGACCTTCATCGGCAGTGAGAGCGTGCCCTGTCCGAAGAACACGAACTCAGCGTCCTCGGTCATGTATTCGTCCAGGAACGGGCTGTCGCCGCCGCGGCCGAAGAGCTTCTTGAAGTCGGCGTGCGCCTCGCGGATGACGGTCTCGGCCTTCCGCATGGCCTGGTCGTTCTGCATGCGGATCTCCATGAGCCAGTCCTGGTCGACCTGCGGAGCGATGGTGATGGGGTTGTCCGGGTGAAGCAGGCGATCGCCGAGGTCGAAGGGCGGCAGGAACTTGTCGACCGCGGCCTGCGTTGGGAGCTTCACGATCTGCTGGGAGTGGGTGAGGAACGCGCCATCAAGGCCGATCGCGACGGGGAGCGACACGCGCTTGTCCTCGCCGACGCGCCAGGCCATGAGCGCGAGATCCAACGCCTCCTGCGCGGTCTCGGCCCACGGGAGAAGCCAGCCCAGGTCGCGCACCGCGAGCGAATCGTTGTGTTCGGTGCCGAAAGCACCGGGGTCGTCGAGCGCGCGGTTGCCACAGATCGCGACGACCGGCAGGCGGAGACCCGCTGTCACCGCGATCGCCTCAAAGGCGTAGAACCAGCCCACGCCGCTCGAGCCGACGAACACGCGAGAGCCGACGGCGCACGCGTGTTTCACGATCTCGAACTGGCTGTGCTCCCCGTCGGCGACGATGTACTCGACGTCCATCTTCCCGTTGGCGATCAGCTTCGCCGCGGCCTGCATCACGCCGTCGTACGGACGGATCGGATATGCGGCCATGACGTCGACGTCGGCGAGGCGGATGGCCTCGGCGATCGCCTCGCAGCCGCTCATGAGCTGCTCGGTCTCGACGTCCGCACGCTCGCGCTCTTTGACCTGGATGGCCATCAGTCGTCACCTCCTGACGAGGACGTTGGGTTCGCGGACGGGTTCGCGTTGTCGGAGCCTGCCTGGCGGGCAGGAGGGGTCCTTACTTGGGGGTTAGCCGAAACCCCGCTTTTTTCCTCGAACCACTTGTTGTACCCGTCGTGGTCCTTCTTCCAGAACTGCCACTTGTCGTCGTTGTCTTCGAACCTGAGCTCGTCGACCATGACGATGCAGTCCTTCACCGGGCACACCTGCGCGCAAATGCCGCAGCCGATGCACGCCTGGTACACGACCTCGTAGTGCCCCTCAGGTGTCACCTCGAAGCACTCGTCGGGGCAGTCGAGCCAGCACATCGTGCACTTGATGCACGTGTCGAAGTTCACGACGGGCCGCAGCGTGCGAGCGCCGTACTTCTTGTAGAAGGGGTTGCGCTCGCCAGGTTTGCGGGCATCGACGATGACGCCGGGGCGCATGGTCGTCCACCCGGGCTTTTCGAACTGGAGCACCTCGTGCCCACTCGTGCCCTCGCCCGCCTTCACGGCGCGGAGCTTCGCGGCATCGAAACCGAACTGCGCCGACGCGACCGCGCTCTCGTCCTTGGTCTGCTCCTTGATCAACGCCTTGACGTCGTCGATCCGTACCCAGTCGGGCAACACCTTCGCGAGCGCGCCGAGGACGCGATAGTCGGTGTGATCATCCTTGAACACCCAGAGGCCGGCGAACGACGCACCACCGGGAACGATGACGAGCGTGTAGGGCCGCTCGGCCGTGTCCGTCTGTGCGAGCACTTGCTCGGGCGTGTTCTCGCTGGTGACGAGCAGGAAGCCGTCCTTGCGAACCGGCTTCCAGATCGGCTGCCGCCCGTACCAGGCCCAGGACTCGACGCCCTTCACGAGCGTGTCGTCGACGGCGATCGAAACGTCGACGACGGCGGGTTCGTACTTGGCCATCGAGGCCTCGAGCTCGATGTCGTTCGCCGCGACCACGGCGAACTGCTTCGCCGGCACGCCGTTGCGTTCCGGCGAGTCGCCGTAGCGCGCGAACGCGGTGCCGGTGTGCCCGCGCTTGCGGGCGGCGAGCACGATCGAGCGGCAGATCCGCTGCGCGAGGGTCTTCTGGAAGATCCCGCGATAGACGACCTCGACGGTGATGGAGGTCTGGGCCTGCGTCATGCTTTGCTCCCTCCGATCAGGCGAAGGATGCCCTCGCCGACCGCCTTGATGTGATCCGCTGCCGCGCGGCGCGCGGCCTCCGGATCGTGCGCGGTGAGCGCCGCGATGATGCGGCGGTGTGCGTCGAGTGAGGAGTGCGCACGCTGGTTCGTCTGGAGCCACTGCTCACGCGACTCGCGCAGGACATCCCAGACAACGCCGAGCATCGTGGTGAGGAGCTCATTGCGCGAAGCCTCGCCAATGATGTCGTGGAAACGAGTGTCCGTTTCGGCATACGACTCGCCGGCCTCGACCTTTTGCTCCTGCTCGCGACAGATCTCGCCGAGCTCGGTGAGCTCCGACTGGGTGATGCGCTCCGCCGCGAGGGCAGCGATGGCCGGCTCGATGAGTCCGCGAAACTCGATGATGTCGGCGAGCGAATGACCGCGCGCCATGAGGCTCGTGAGGGGCCGCGCCAGGTCGTCGGGTGAGGTCTGGCGGACGAAGGTGCCGCCCCCTGGACGCGTCTCGACGACCCCGAGGAGCTCGAGGGTACGAAGCGCCTCGCGAACCGATGCCCGCGAGACCTGGAACTGCTCCGCCAGCTGACGTTCCGGTGGCAGCTGGTCGCCTGCCCGCAGGTCGCCTTTCTCGAGGAGACCCTCGATCTGCTCGACGATCCCCTGATAGAGACGGCTCCGCCGGATGGGTTCGATGACGGTCAGGTCTTGCCTCCCCGGGTGCTCTATGTCGCGAAACGGACCGGCTTTCGTGCTCTGGTCAGGTGGTCAGACCAGACCCGGCAAGAGTAGTGCGCTGCACGGGCAGGCGTCAAACCCCTGGCACGGAGGTGGGTCATGGAGCCTCGGAACTCACGCCGTATTCCCCGGATCGCATCGGCACTCGCTGTCGTCGCGGGCATCGCCAACGTCATCTCCCAGGCGTTTTCGACCCCGGAGCTTGGAGGCTCGGTAGCGGTAGCGGTCCTCGTCGGCGCCCTGGCGCCGACGCTCGCGATCCTCGTCGCCTGGTGGGTGCCCTCGCGGGCGCTCGGCGTCGCGATGCTGTCGGTTGCCATGCTTCTCGAGCTGCCGGCACTCGTGGCGGTCGGCAGCGCCCTCGCGCTCGCGGTCGAGTGCCTGCTGGTCGTCGCCGTGATGGCGACGTACCTGGATCGACCGGAGCGACCGCGCAAGCCGCGGGAGTTCTCGGTCATTTTCTAAGCGAGCGACCTCTGGTGGCTGGCTCGCCCAGGAGCCAGCCACCGAGCACTCGCTCATGGTGCGGGTCCGAGTTGGGCCGTAGGCTCTGGGCATGTCGACCAATCCAGAGCAAGGGGATCGTCGCGCCAAGCTCAGTCCGATCCAGTACGCGGTGACCCAGGAGGCGAGCACGGAGGCGCCGTTCACCGGGGCGTACTGGGATCACCACGGCGAGGGGACATATCGCTGCGTCGTCTGCGAAGAACCGCTTTTCGACTCGGGGACTAAGTTCGAGTCCGGGACCGGTTGGCCGAGCTTTTACGACGTCATCGAGAAAGGGCACGTCACGATCAAGGAAGATCGTTCTCTCGGGATGCGCCGCAGCGAGGTCACCTGCAGCAATTGCGGCGCTCACCTCGGTCACCTGTTCCCGGACGGCCCGCGCCCGACCGGCCTGCGCTATTGCATCAACTCGGCGGCGCTCGACTTCACGCCGCGAGACGGAGGCTCCTGAGCTTCGACTCCTGGGTCGAGAGGCGTAGGCTCGCGGCTGGCTTGTGCGCGCGCTGATCTTCGATCTCGATGGAACGCTCGTGGACACTGTCTACGCGCATGTCTTCGCCTGGCAACGCGCACTCGCCGAGGCGGGCCTCAAGGTCGAGGGGTGGAAGGTGCACCGACGCATCGGCATGAGCGGTGGCCTCTTCACGCGGGCCGTCGCGCGAGAGGCCGGACGGCCGCTCAGCGACGACGATGCGAAGAGCATCCAGGCGCGCCATGGCGTTCTCTTCCGCGATCTCTTACCCGAGCGCCGTCCCCTGCCGGGTGCGATCGATCTTCTTCGATGGCTGCGCGACACAGGCATACCCCACGGCATCGCCACCTCCGGACGCCATCCCGAGATCGATGCGTCGCTGACCGCTCTTGACGTGCCGCCCGAGACGGTGGTGATCGATCGGGGAGATGTGCTCCGCGCGAAGCCGGAGCCCGATCTCTTCCTCAAATGCCAGGAGCAGCTCGGGGTCGTGCCGGCGGACTGCTACGTCGTCGGCGACGCGGTGTGGGATCTCCTCGCGGCGCGGCGCGCGGGCATGTTGAGCGTCGGTCTGCTCTCGGGTGGATACGGCTGGGACGAGCTCACGTCGGCGGGCGCGTTCCGCGTGTACCGCGATCCGGCGGATCTTCATCGTTCGTTGGACGAGCTCGGGATCGCCTGATGCGCGTCGTGGGCTTGTCGCGTACACCCTGAGCGTAGGCTTGCCGGGTCACGAAAAAAGGGGAGGAACGAAATGCACGCACGCGTCACGAGGTTCGAGGGATCACCGGATCAGGTGGAAGCCGGCATCAAGATGATCAAGGAGACCGTGATCCCGGCCGCGAAGAAGATCGCCGGGTTCAAGGGCGGCTACTGGCTCGTCGATCGTGCGACCGGCAAGGGTTTCGGAGTGACGCTCTTCGAGAGCGAGGCCGCGCTGAAGGCGAGCGAGGACGCAGCCGCCCAGATCCGTTCGCAGGCGCAGTCCGCCACGAAGATCACCGGCGTGGAGCGCTACGAGGTGGTCGCGCAGGTCGAGCCCGCGATGGCGCCGCGCTAGCCGCGCCCTTCTTTCACGTACGGCACACCGTCCGCGGCGGGCGGCGTGGAGCGGCCCACGACGCCCGCCAGGATGACGATCGTCATGAGGTAGGGGAGCGCTGCGTACCAGAAGGTCGGGATCGATCTCATGATCGTCCCGAGGTCGCCTTC
>DASYSC010000163.1:0-6128 GCA_036003765.1 Candidatus Limnocylindria bacterium | reverse complement strand
CACGAACGGCACGTCCCGGAAAATCCCAGCCTCGTGTTCGATCAGGACCGCGTCGGTCTTCGCGATGAACTTGAGCTTCCGGTTGAGATCGGCGGTGTCGAGGTGGCGCACGCCGACGAACGTCACCTGGTGGCCGCGCTCGCGCAGGCCGTCGGTCACCGCGAGCGAGTAATGGTGGATGCCGCAACGCTGATCGCTCGAAAGCACCACGAGCCGCTTCGATCGCGCGGGCGGCAGATCCCATCCACCTTGCGCGAGGGCGAGCGTGAGGCGGCCGGCGACCTTGTCGCGCGAGAACTCCTCCACGCGCCGGTGGCCCTTCTCGATGAGCTCCCGCCGCAGTGCGCCGTCGCCGACCGCGCGTTCAAGGGCGGCCGCCACCTTCTCGGGCGACTTGGTCTCGAGGAGGATGCCGGCATCGCCGAGCGTTTCAGGTATCGCGCCCGCGGCATGCGCGACGATCGGGAGGTCGCTCCGCATCGCCTCGAGTAGCGGGACGCAGAAGCCCTCGTGGTCGGAGAGCGTGACGAACGCGGTCGCGCCGCGGTAGTAGGCGACGAGCTGGTCGATGGTCACGCTGCCCGCGAACGTCACGGCGTCGTCGAGCCCTGCGTGCGCGATCTGCTCGCGCAGTCGCGCGAGGTACTGGCCGGACATCGTGGTCGAGCCGACGAGATAGAGGCGCGCGGACCGGTCCGACTCGCGGTACCTCGCGAAGGAGGCGATGACGTCGTGGATCGCCTTCTGCGGGAGGATCTGCCCGACGGCGAGGATCGCGGTGCGCTCGTCCTTCAGGCGGCGCGCGACCTCAGGATCCGGCGCGACGTCGAACTGCTCCCAGTCGATCGCGATCGGGACCACGGCCGTGTTCGCGCAGCCGGCCTCCTCGAGCTCGCGGCGGTTGTACTCGCTGTCGGCGAAACCGAACTCGGCGCCGCGCGCCAGCTCCGCGAGCTGCTCGCGGCCAAGCTCGGCGTACTTGCGCGCGTGCTCGTTCAGCCCTTCGAAGAAGGTGGCCGGCGTGATGTTGTGGTAGACGATCGCCTTGCGCAGCGGGAGCCTCGCGACGTCGGAAACGACGTCGTTGCCCATCGAATGGTGGACGAGCAGTAGCCCATCGCGTTTCGTGACGCGCTCGAGTTCCTTCCAGTCGCGCACGAGCCCGCGGACCTCGGGCTTGGCCTCCCAGGCGAAGAGATCGCTGCGCAGACCGGATGCCCAGAACATCCGCTGCAGCTCGAACGCATCATTCCCGATCGCATCACCGTATGCGACCACCGGATGGAATTGATGCGCGAAGCGGAGCCGCTCGGTCACTTGGACGCATTCCGGGGGTCGTCCGCGGCGAGGCGGTCGAGCACAGGTCGCCGCTTGCTTGTCGCCTTTTGCACGGCCTTAGCTCCACGAGGCGCGACTCGGTTAACAAACCGCCACTCCACGCGTTCCCCGAGTGCCATCGCGTATCGAAAGACGGTCGAGATCTTCACGTCGCGACTGCCGGCTTCGAGTCGAGCGATCGCGGATTGGGAAGTTCTCATCCTCTCGGCCAACTCCGCCTGGGAGAGCCCAGCGCGGACTCGCTGAGAAGCGAGCTTCTTCAGAAGTTCCCGGGAGCCGGTGAACTGCGCCCTCAAGCTCGCGGCCATATCATGCGTGATATTAGGGGCTAGAGGCCCAATACCTCGCGGGTGCGCTCGGCGACCTTCTCCGGATCGAAGTCCTTTACGCGCCGCTCGCCCGCTGCGACGAGCTGCTCGCGAAGATCGGAACGCTCGGTCACCATCGCGCAGGCCTCGGCGACTTCCGCGAGGTCTCGCTCGCGCAGGAGCACGGCGGCGCCGTCAACAGTCTCCCCCACGGCAGCGGCGTCGTAGGCGACGACTGGCAAGCGGAAGCGCATCGCCTCGAGGAGCGGGACGCCGAAGCCCTCGTGCTCCGAGAGCGAGACGAAGCACGATGCGGCCCGGTAGTACGCGAGCAGCGCCGGGTCATCGACGCCACCAGGGAACGCGACGGCACCGCTAAGCCCGAGGCGCTCGATGAGCGCGACCACGCGCGCGTGGTACTGCGGCTGGTCGCGGTATGCGCCCACGAGCACCAGGTGCGCCTCCGGATCGATGCAGCGACGGTAGTACGCCAGCATCCGCACGAGGTCGTCCTGTCGCTTGTTCGGCGAGATCCGGCCGACGAAGAGCAGCACGGTGCGGAGGCCTTTCCACCGCGCGAGCACAACCTCGGAGGGCGGCACCGCGAAGTGATCCCAGTCGATGAGGATCGGCACGCGCGCGGTCCTCGTGTATCCGGCCTCCTCGAGCGCGCGGCGGTTGAACTCCGAGACGCCGATCGCGAGCTCGAACGCCGGCGCGATGCGCGCAAGCTGCCGCAGCCCGAGGCGCGCGAACGCGGCCGCGTGCGGGTTGATGCCACCGAAGAACTCCGGGGGCGTGATGTTGTGGTAGACGAGGACCCGGCGCGCCGGGATCTTGAGGATCTGATCGATGACCTCGCTGCCCATCGAGAAATGGATGATGACGAGATCGTCCGGACGCACGTCGCGGAACATGCGCCGGTACGTACGCACATCGGCCACCCCTGGCTTCGTCTCGACCGCGTACGCGAACGATTCGAAGCCCCAGTGTCGGATCCTCTTGCGGAGCGCGAAGACGTGGTTGCTCATCGCGTCGCCCGGCGCGAGTACCGGGTGGAACTGATGGACCCTCACTTCGCGGGGGCGCAGCCGATCACGGCGTAATCGCGGTCGCCGAAGAGCGTTTTGTTCAGGAGCTTCACGTTGTCGCGGATCGGCCCTTCGGGCACATCCTCGCGCAGGCGCTTCTCGGTCGGCTCGAACGTGCGTATCTCGACCTCGGTGAAGCCCTCAACCTCGAGATAGAACTTGAAAAGCTCCGGCGGGATCGGCCGCAGGTGCTGCGGGTCGAGCCAAAAGGTGTGCGCTCCGACGGTGAGCGTGGCCGGGTTCGGCGTGACGAAGACGAGCGGCGCGCCGGGCGCGAGCGCGCGCCGGCACGCGCGGAGGATCTCGATGAGCTCCCCCGGCAGGACGTGCTCGGCGAGGTGGCGCGCGTAGAGGCCGTCCACGCTGCCGGCCTCGATCTGCCGCAGGTGCGTGAGCGCGTCGACCTCGTGCGCCTCGAGGCCCTTCTCTCGGCACTGGGCGACCATCCGCGGGTCGAGGTCCACGCCGTAGCCGCCGATGCCCTTGTCCTTCAGGAGCTGCAGGAAGATGCCGCGGCCCGACCCGAGGTCGAGCACGCGCTTGCGCCCCGCGAAGAGGTCGACGAACGCTTCCGACTGCTTGCGGATGACCGGCTCGTCGCCACCGAAGCGCGCCTGGAAGTAGACCGAGTGGAGGTTCGCGGCAACTTCGCGCTCGCGCCGTTCCTTCCACTCGCGCTCGAGGCGCTCCAGGCGCGCGCCGAAGCGCGGGGCCATCTGCCCCTCGTAGTCATACGCGGCGGCGAGGAGCCGGTTGATGCGCTCCTGGCGCTCGAGGATCGCGCCCATCCACCAGCGCACCAGCGAGATGACGGCCTTGCGTGCGTAGGTGATGAGCGGCCCGACGATCGGCTTGCGGCTGCGCGGGTCGTACTCGACCTCCTCGTCGAGCGCCTCGGCGAGGGAGGCGAGCGGGTCCTGCAGATCGTCGGAGAAGATCCGCCTGCCCCCGGGCAGAGGGACCCGCAGAAGCGCCTCGACGTCGGGCCCGTAGATGCCCTTCTCGCGCTTCTCGCGAATACGCTCTCGGACCTGGGCCATAAGCGCATCGACGTCGATCGGCTCGATGTCACTCACAGTGGGCGAATCGCCTCCTCGAGGTCTTTCCGATTCACCACGCGGTCCACGAGATACCCCGGCGGATCTATCCCGCGCGACCTGACTTCGTCGGGCGTCAGCTCGCGGAAGATCACTCGGAAGTCCCCGACTCGCATTCGAAGCCAGGGAGAGCGTCCAGTCAGCGGCCGGATGTCGAGGTTACTCCGCCGCTCGCTGTCGATAAGGCCCGCAAGAGCTCGGCGGGCACGATCGCGGACGGTTCGGTCCATTCGTGCGATGTCCTTGGTCGCTCGTCTCGAGAATTGGACTCGTTCAGTCAACGGCGGCGGAGCTTCGCTGCCCGCCGAGGCTTCGCACGCCCTCTCGGACGACGCGCCCTCTTCTCCGCTCGTTCGAACGCTTCGTTCATTCCCAATGTCTCACCACGGCGCAACTCTGCATCGGCTTCCCGCATGCCCTCGACGAATACCGGCGAGTTCGCGAGGATCCAGTCCTCCAGAGCCTCTGCGTCGATCGGAACCACGGCGGCAACGGGACGGCCTCCACGAGTGATGATCGTCGGCCGCTTGCGACGCGCAACATCACCAATGACCTTGCTCGTATTGCGCGCAAGCTCGCGGACGTTCACGGCGGCCATGCGTCGCCTCCCCGTGTCATGCGTTCGTCAGACATTGTAAGGGACCGTGGGGTCGCGAACTAGTCCCATTCCTCACGGAGCCGCCGCACGAACTTCTGCGACCCGCCGGGTTTGGCTATTCCCCGGAGGGTTTCGCGAAGCGCGGCCGAGGCGTTCACCGCTTTCTTCGCGACACCCTTGGGCGCCACTCGGTTTCGAGGCCGTTTCCGCGCCGTCATCGCGCCAGTATGGCCGGTCAGCGGAACTCCCAGCGATGCGGGAGGCGTGCAACGCCCACCTCACGCGAGTGGCCGATCACGCGGAACTGCAGGCCCTTCTGGTGGTAGTCGTAGTAGCGGTCCTGCGGGTCGATGATCCCGATGTCCACGTCGAAGGCGCCCGGCAGGAGCGCGAGCTCGTCGATCTCGAAGCGCGCGACGCCTTCCTTCATCACCGGCACGGGCACGCCGTCCATGAGCGTGTTCGTCCCGTAGACGCCGGTGCCGTCGTCGCGATAGACGAACACTCCGAACACCGCGTCGGTCACGCCGCGCGGGTTGCGGAACGCGATCTCGATCACCGCCGGCTTCCCCGACTCGAGCACGGCGCGCTCGTCGCCGTCGGGACCGAGGATCCGCGTGCGCGTGACCTCGATCTCCTTCGAGCCCCACCGCGCGCCGATCTCGCCGCGCGCCGCGCGCTCGCGCTGCTCCTTCTCCCCCACCTTGACGTGGTACGCGTTGATCACGTCGTGCGGCGCGCCCTCCGCCGCGACACGCCCTTCGTCGAGCCAGATCGCGCGATCGCACAGGCGCGCGACCGCGCCGAGGTCGTGCGACACGAGGACGATCGTCTTCTTGTTCGCGCGGAACTCCGCGATCTTCGCGAAGCACTTGTGCTGGAAGTACTCGTCGCCGACCGCGAGGACCTCGTCGACGAGAAGCACGTCCGGATCGAGGTGCACCGCGACCGAGAAGCCGAGCCGCATGTACATCCCGCTTGAGTACGTCTTCACCGCCGCGTCGAAGAACCTGCCCAGGTCGGCGAACTCCTCGATCGCCGGCATGGCGCGGTCGACGTCGGCGCGCCTGAGGCCGAGCAGCGAGCCGTTCAAGTACGCGTTCTCGCGACCGCTGAAGTCGGGGTGGAAGCCCGCACCGATCTCGAGCAGCGCAGTGACCCGGCCGTTCACCTCGAGCGTCCCGGAGGTCGGCTTCGCCGTCCCCGCGAGGAGCTTGAGCAGGGTGGACTTCCCCGAGCCGTTCGCCCCGACGACGCCGAACGATCCGCCCGGCGCGACCGCGAAGCTCACGTCGCGCAGCGCCTGGACCTGCTCCGCCGGAGCGTACTGCCGAAGGAACGTCTCCTTGAGTGTGCGTCCGCGCTCGCGGCGGAGCTTGTACGTCTTGGAGACATGCTCGGCGCGGATGGCGAGGGTCACCGCTTCTCTTCCTCTCCTGGAAACCATCGCGAGGGCTCTGGCTTCGGTCGGCGTTGGCGCAAGTGAAGGAGTCGGGCGAGCCAGATGTCGCCGGCAGACTGCTCTTCCTCGTAGGCGTACCACACGATGTACGGAGTTGAGGGAAGCACCAGACGCCTTAGAAGAGTGCGACCTTCTCGCACGACAAGGGCGCCCGCCCCCGGATAGTCACACAGCAGCTCGGCAGCTCGGAGAATATCGGCTTCGAGTTGCTCGATCCAAAGCATCCCCGCGTTG
>DASYSC010000162.1:0-2149 GCA_036003765.1 Candidatus Limnocylindria bacterium | reverse complement strand
AGGATCGCGATCTTCACTCGCGCGACTCTAGACTGCGAAACTCCTTGACGCAGATGAAGCTCGCGGCGGCACCGATCTCATGGGGCGTGTGCGAGGTGCCGGGATGGGGCGTGCAGCTCGACCCAGCGCGCGTGCTGTCGGACATGCGCGCTCTGGCCATCGACGCGACCGAGGCCGGGCCGCTTGGATTCCTTCCGGCCGACCCGCGCGGGGCCCGCGCGCTCCTCGAGTCGCGCGGTCTCCGGCTCGTCGGTGGATTCGTGCCGGTCGTGCTGCACGACCGGTCGCGCCGCAAAGAGGAGCTCGCCTCCGCGGAGCGGCAGGCGACGTGGCTCGCCGCGGGCGGCGCAGAGGTGTTCGTCCTCGCCGCCGCCACCGGCGAGAGCGGCTACACGGCCGTGCCGGAGCTGTCCGACCGGGGCTGGCGCTCGCTCTTCGAGGGGATCGACGCCGTCGCCGAGATCGCGGCGCGCCACAGACTTCTCGTCGCGGTACACCCGCACTTCGGGACGATGATCGAGCGCCGGCACCACATCGAGCGCTTTCTCGACGGCAGCATCCATCCGCTGTGCCTCGACACCGGTCACATCGCGCTCGGTGGGGCCGATCCGCTGAAGGTGGCGCGCGATGCCGGCCCGCGCGTGCGGCACGTGCACCTCAAGGATCTCGACGGTCGGCTCGCCTCACGCGTGCGTGAGAGCACGCTGTCGTACAACGACGCGGTCCGAAGTGGCCTCTACAGGGCGCTGGGCCGAGGGGACGCGCGGATCGGCGACGTTCTCGCGCACCTGCGGACCGCGGGCTACACCGGTTGGTACGTGCTCGAGCAGGACGTCATGCTGGACCGCGAGCCGGAGGGACCTCCGGCGTGGGTCGCACAGAGCATCGAGTACGCGAGGAGGCATGGGTAGTCTCGAGGTAATCACGATGGGCCGGGTCGGGGTCGACCTGTACCCCGAGCAGATCGGTGTCCCGCTCGCCGAGGTGCGCACTTTCGCGAAGTCGCTCGGCGGCAGCGCCACGAACGTCGCCGTAGCGGCGGCGCGCCTGGGGCGCAGGGCCGCGGTCATAACCAAGGTCGGTCGCGACGGGTTCGGCGACTACGTCCGAGCGGCGCTGGCGGGCTTCGGGGTGGATGCGCGCTGGGTTGGGACCGATGCGGCGCTTCGCACGCCCATCGTCTTCTGCGAGATTTACCCGCCAGACCGCTTTCCGCTCCTCTTCTATCGCGAGCCGAAGGCGCCAGATATGAACATCACGCGCGACGAGCTCGACCTGGAGGCCATCGCCGCGGCGCCGCTCTTTTGGACGACCGGCACCGGGCTCTCGGACGAGCCGAGCCGCACCGCTACCCTCGCGGCGCTCGAGGCCCGTGGCGGACGTGACGTGACCATCCACGACCTCGATCATCGGCCGATGTTCTGGCGGTCGCAGGAGGATGCGCGGCGCTACGGGCGCGAAGCGCTGCGTCGCGCGACGGTCGTGGTCGGCAACACGGATGAAGTCGAGATGGCGACGGGCCTCCGCGATCCGCGCGCGGCCGCGGCGGCCTTGCTTGAGATGGGCCCGCGTTTGGCCGTTGTAAAGCGCGGCCACGAGGGCGTGTACGCGCGCAGCTCGCGTGATGAGGTCAGCGTGCCCGCGGTCGAGACGCACGTGCTGAACGGTCTCGGCGCCGGCGATGCGTTTGGCGGAGCGCTGTGTCACGGGCTTCTCGCGGGTTGGCCGCTCGCGAGAACGCTCGCGGTCGCGAACGCCGCGGGGGCGATCGTCGCCTCCCGCCTCGCGTGCGCGGACGCGATGCCGACGCTCGCGGAGATCGAGTCGCTGCTCGCCGGGCGGGTGGCCAGATGACCCGGCTGACGATGGCGCAGGCGCTGGTGCGGTTCCTCGCCTCGCAGTACGTCGAACGCGACGGCGTCGAGCAGCGGTTCTTCGCCGGATGCTGGGGGATCTTCGGCCACGGGAACGTCGCCGGGATCGGCGAGGCAATGTTCGAGCGTCCCGAGCTGCTTCCGTATCACATGGCGCGGAACGAGCAATCGATGGTGCACTCCGCCGTCGGCTACGCACGGATGAAGGACCGCCTTCAGACCTTCGCCTGCACTAGCTCGATCGGTCCCGGGGCGACGAACATGATCACCGGGGC
>DASYSC010000161.1:0-15760 GCA_036003765.1 Candidatus Limnocylindria bacterium | reverse complement strand
GGTGATGTTGGTGATCTTGCGTGAGCCGTCCTTTAGCCGGGAGATCTGGATGATGAGGTCGAGCGCGCTCGCGATCTGTTCACGGATCGCGCGCGCCGGCAGCTCGACGCCCGCCATGAGGCACATCGTCTCGAGACGGGCGAGGATGTCACGGGGTGAGTTGGCGTGACCCGTGGACAGCGAGCCGTCGTGGCCGGTGTTCATGGCCTGGAGCATGGAGAGGGCCTCGCCACCACGCGTCTCACCGACGACGATGCGCTCCGGGCGCATACGCAGGGAGTTCTTCACGAGGTCCATGATCGAGACCTGGCCCTTGCCCTCAATGTTCGCGGCGCGTGACTCCAAGCGCACCACGTGGTCCTGCACGAGCTTGAGCTCGGCAGCATCCTCGATGGTGATGATGCGCTCGTCCTCGGGGATAAAGCCGGAGAGGATGTTGAGGAGGGTCGTCTTTCCTGAACCGGTGCCGCCGGAGATGTACATATTGAGGCGCGCTTCGACGCACGCCCGCAGGAACTCCATCATCTCGGCGGTCGCCGTGCCGAACTTGATGTAGTCCTCGACGGTGATGCGGTACTTGGGGAACTTTCGGATGGTGACGACCGGGCCGTTCAGCGCGAGCGGCGGGATGATGATGTTCACGCGCGAGCCGTCCGGAAGACGCGCGTCCTCGTAGGGCTTCGCCTCGTCGACGCGCCGGCCGATCGGCGCGATGATCCGCTCGATCACCCGCATGACGTGCTCGTCATTCACGAAGGTCACGTCAGAAAGCTGCAGCTTGCCTTTGCGCTCGACGTACGTGCGGAACGGGCCATTGACCATGACCTCGGTGATGGTGTCGTCGTTGAGGAGCGGCTGGATCGGGCCGAAGCCGAGGATCTCATCGAGGATCTGCTCGAGCATCCGTTGACGCTCGACGCGGGTGACGACGATGCCCTCTTCGTCGATGTACTTGTTGAACATCTCCTCGATCGAGGAGCGGACCGCCTTGGCGTCCGACAGGTCGAGGCGCGGGTCGAGGTTGTTGATGATCTTGGTCTGCAGCTTTACGCGTGCGTCGCGCTGTGAGTCGCGACCGGGCGCCGCGGTCTGCGAGAGCGGCCCCTCGGCGGGTGGCCTGGGCGGCTGCTGGCCGCCGGGCTGACCTGGCTGCTGGGGCTGATCGGGCTGGGGGCGGCCTTCGATGCGTCTTAGAAGCGACATGTGTGCCTGTTTAACCCTGCCTTTCGCCGCCCGTTATCCGGGCGCCTGCTCCCTCGCCGCCCGAGTGTACGGTCGAGAGACGTATGTTTTGGGATGCAGACGGGGATCAGCGGGGCGAGCTAGCGTGCGAAAAGGCGCATACCGCCGGTACGGGCAGGAGCCTTGGCCCCGGCTGTGGCGGCCGCCTCGGGCGCACCGGCCGAAAGGCGCTGCGCGAGGGTGAAGATGTCCTTCGCAACCTGGCTTTCGCGGTGGCTGATGACGAATGGCACCCCGCGGTTTACCGCTAGTACCAATGTGCGACCGTCCGAGACGATCGTGTGCGGGATCTTGCGGCCGAGGCTCGCTTCGACGTCGGACGCCTTGATGCCGCCGGAGCTGTCGTTTCGGTTCGCGACAAGCTGCAGCTTGTCGTCGCCGTAGCCGAGCTTCTCCGCGATCTCCATGAAGACGCGAACGTTCTTGAGGCTCGTGATCTCGAGCGTCATGAGCGTGAGGATCACGTCCGCGACGTCGAGCATGGTGATGACCTGCTCCTGGAACGAGGGCCACGTGTCGACGACGATGTATGCGTAGCGCTCGCGCAAGAGCTCGAGGACGTGCTTCACGTTCGCACCGGTGATGAGCTCGGCCGACTCAGGCGTGGGCGGCGCGAGGAGCACCTTGATCCCCGTGGAGTGCGAGACGAGCACCGACTCGAGGACGTCGGAGTCGGTGTTGTCGAAGCTGCCGACGAGGTCCGCGATGGTCTTGGCCTTGGGGCTCATGTTCAGGATCACCGCGATGTCGCCGAAAGGCAGGCTGCCGTCGACGAGCACGACCGGCTTCTGCGTCGACTGGTGGAGCGCCACGGCCAGGTTCGTGGCGATAGTCGTCCGGCCGACGCCACCCTTGGGCGAGAAGAACGTGATGATCTGGCCCTGGGTACGGGCACCGGGAGCGGCGGCGAGCGGGTTCGCCGGGGCCGCCGCAGCGGGCGCGACCGCGGCATAGCGGGCGCGCTTCACCTTCTCGAGCTCGTGGACGTGGCGGATCGCGTTGATCAGCTCGTCCGCGGAGAAGGGCTTCACCAAGAACTCGCGCGCGCCGGCCAGCATCGAGCGGCGCAGGTAGTCCTGCTCGCCCTGGACGCTCATCATGATGATCGGCGACTCGGGGACGGTGTTGCTGATGATCTCGGTCGCCGTGATCCCGTCCATGTCGGGCATGTTGATGTCCATGAGGATCACGTGCGGGCGCTCTTTCTTGGCCATGTTCACCGCGGCCTGCCCACCGTCCGCCGTTCCGGCCACTTCCATGTCCGGCTCGAAGCCGATCAGCTTCGCGAGGTTGTCGCGAGTGTCGGCGATGTCGTCGACGATGAGGATGCGGATCTTCTCGGCGTCGGCCATAACTCCCCTAACGCTCCGTAGATGAGTCGCGTTGTCCGCTCGTCCCGCCCAGTTGGCAATATACAGGCAAGTCGTCCGCTCGCCAGACAGGTGTCGTAATGCTGATCACGCGCCCGCTCCGACCAGACGCCCGGAGACCTCGAGCGCGAGCGCGACGAGCGTCCCGAGGCCGAGCGCCACGCCGTACGGGATCCACGTCTTCATGAGCCCGCCCATGGAGGCCTCTGCGCTGCCCGCGGCGCGCACGCGCCGCACGGCGATCACGCCGAGCGCGATGACCCCGCCGATGAGCGCGCCATAGACCGCGCCGTAGAGGAGCAGGCCGAGGCCGCGCATCGCACCTACGGCCATGAGGTACTTGCCGTCGCCAGCCTTCAGCCCGCCGGCCGCGTAGAAGGGATAGGCGACGAGGAGCCCGACGAGGAGCCCGGCGACGTGATCGGCCAGGCCGCGCACGAAGGGCTCGCCGGGGACCGCCTCGACCGCGCCGAGCAGGAGTCCGGCGGCCATGACCGGATAGGTGAACGCGTTGGGGATGCGGCGCCAGCGCCAATCGGTGTACACAACGGCGGCCACGAAGGCCACCAGGATCACGTTCTCGACCGCTCGCACCCCGTCGATCTCATTCCCCCTAAGAAGACGGACCGGGCGGCGTCTTGAAGCGCCGCCCGGCCGTTTCTTTCAGCTACTCGCGCGCGCTAGGTGAGGTTGTTGCCGATGTTGCTGAAGATGTTCTGGATCTGGCCGCGAAGGAAGATCATCGCGACGATCACGGCAATGGCGATGACTGCGATGATGAGTGCGTATTCGACCAGGCCCTGGCCTTCGTCGTCGCGCAGGAATGCCAGCATTCGGGTACCCCCTCTCTGCTGTTCTAGGACGCCAGCCTGCCCGCTTGGCAGTGGCCGGACAAGTAGGAAGCTCGTACCTCCGCCATTCGGGCTAGGCACATTCTGCCTAACGCGACAAGTTTCGGCCGCATTTTGTGAACTTCTTGACACCGATTAGCCCACCAGCGACAGAAGCGGTGGTCCGAGAAACACGCAAAGCAGCGCGGGCAGGACACAGAAAGCGAGCGGGAAGAGCATAAGGATGGGCAACCGCCGCGCTTGCGCCTCGGCGTGCCGGCGGTCGCTGGTGCGAAGCACATCGGCTTGCGTGACCAAGAGCTCTGCGAGAGGAGAGCCAAATCGCGTCGCGGCACGGACCAGCGCGGCGACCCGCGCTTCGGTCGGCCCCGCGGAGCCGAACGAGCTGAACGACTCGTGTGCACCGCGGCCGAGCGCGAGATCGGCGAGGAGCCGTCGCGCCTCCGGCAATCGTGCGACGGCGGGTGCACGTGCGACCAGAGAGGCCAGCGCGAGCTCGAACGTCATTCCCGCGTCGAGCCCAACCACGACGGCGTCGAGCAGGGATGCGAAGTCAGCCTGTGGTGAGCTCAGCCGCAGAATGCGCCAGAGCCAGAGCGCGCCCACGATCTCGAGAGCCACGGCCACCGCGACGAGCCAGCGTCCCCGATCGACGAAGACCGCAACGTACTCGGGCGTCATCACCGCGAAGAACATGCCGCCGAGCGGCGCGAGCGCGATGAGGACGATTGCCGATGCTCGCCCCTGCGCGGTCAGCGCGTTCCGTTCGTCGTCCAGCGCGATGCGGCCGCGAAGCAGTGCCCCGACGCGTCCCAGACTCCGTCCGATCCTTCCTCCGCTCCTCGCGAACGCGCCAAGCACGATCCCGAACGGCGCAAGATCCTCGTCGGCGATGACGCCGGAATAAGCGCGCAGCGCGTCGTCGACCGGCGCGCCGAGGGCGAGAGCCGCCGCGGCTCGCGCGGTCGGCTTGGCGAGCGACTGAGGGAGCGTCGGCGCGACCTCCGCGAAAGCGAGCTGTACCGAAAGGCCGCTGGCCAGCGCCGACGCCACCGCGTCGACAAGCCCAGGGAGCGCAAGGCGACGGTCCCGCGAGGCGGCGCGCTCGCGGGGATCGAGTTGCCGCAGGAATGCCGAGGCCATCCGAGCTCGCCTGCCGTCGAGCGCCGCAACGCCCACGGCAGCGATCGCCGCGACCAGGAAAAGCGCCGTCACGGCCCGATCCGCGCGAGCACGTATGGATCGCCGCGGTCGGGAGAGAGCTCGACGATCTCCGTTACCCGCCGCGCGCCGCCGGCATCGCGCTCCTGATGGACAACGATCTCGATCCCGCGACGGATCTGCTCGCGGATCGCTTCGAGAGGCAAGTCCACACCTCCCATAAGCGCCATCGTCTCGATCCGCATCAGCGCGTGGCCGGCGCCATTGGCGTGCGCGGTGGTGAGCGAACCACGATGTCCGGTGTTCATGGCCTGCAGCATGTCGAGCGCTTCCCCGCCGCGAACCTCGCCCACCACGATCCGATCCGGTCGCATGCGAAGCGCCGCGCGCAAGAGCGCCCGAACGTCGATGGTCCCGGTCCCCTCGACACTCGGAGGGCGTGTCTCGAGCGCCACGACGTTCGACTGCGGGAGGCGAAGCTCGGCCGCGTCTTCGATAGTGACGATGCGTTCGTTTTCGCCTACGGCGAAGGCGAGGGCGTTGAGCGTCGTGGTCTTCCCGCTGGACGTTCCGCCCGAAACCAGGATGCTGCGGCGCTCCGCGACCGCGCGGATCAGGTAATCCATGGTGTCGCGCGAAAGCGTTCCGTTTCGAACAAGGTCGTCGGGGCCGAGCGGCCGCGCGGCGAATCGGCGGATGGTGAGGACCGGACCGACGAGCGAGATCGGCGGAATGACCGCATGCACTCGAGATCCGTCTGGGAGCCGCGCGTCGACCAGCGGGCTGGCGAGGTCGATGCGCCGGCCGAGCGGCGCCACGAGCCGCTCGATGATAACCATGATCTCGTCGGCATCGGAGAAGCGGATGCCGGTCTCCTCGAGCCGGCCGCTCCGCTCGACCCAGACGCCCCGCAATCCGTTGACCATGACCTCGGTGACCCGCTCATCACGCAGCAACGGTGCGAGCTCGCCGAGGCCGAAGAGACGATCGTCGAGCCAGCGCTCGAGCACACGCAGCTCTCCCGCCGGTACGACGAGCCGCTCCTCGACGAGCGTTTCGCGCAATGCCGCCGCGAGGTGCTCGCGCCGCGGCCGTCCATCGGGTGCTTCGCGCAAGCGGGCGACGATCCCGTGCTCGATCCGCGCGCGTGCGGCGATGGTCATGTCGAGTCGATCGCCACGATCTCGGCAAGCTCGTCGTAGGCGCGGCCGAGCGCGCCGCCGACAGCGCTCGGGCGCGATGCCGCCGCCGCGATCGCGGCCTCCGCGCGAGGGAAGGCTCGGAAGACATCGCGTCCGTTGAGCGATGCGGCCGTGGATTGCGACGCGATGAGCCACGCCTCGTCCGGTAGATCCGCCGCGGCAAGAGCCGCGATCGAGACCGGATCGTCGTAGCTGAGAACAAGGACCCGATCGACGGCACCCAGCAGCAGCCGGGTGTGCTCGTCGGCGAGAGTTGGGGCGTCCACGATGACGATGTCGGAGAGCTCAAGCGCAGCGCGGAGCGCAGAGCGAGCGAGACCTCCACTCGGAGCCGATGGCGGGCCACCGACGACACGCAGACCGGGCGCAGTTTCCGTCGCGACGACCGCGAGGTGCTCCGCGCTGAGCTCGTCGGCGAGCCCCTCAAGGTCCGCCCAGCTCGCCGCACTCGAGCCCAGCCACCATGAGAGCGCTCCACCGCCGGTCACATCGAGCGCGAGCGCGGAGCGCGTCGGTGCGAGACGCCGTGCGAGATTCGCCGCGAGCAAGGATCTCCCGACGCCACCCCGGACCGATGTGATCAGCACCGACCGCGTGGCACGCCGACGCATTGCCGGGACGGTCGCGGCGATGAGCGGACCGAGCTCGGCCGGCTCGCACGATCTCGCGACCGAGCGCTTCGGCACGCCGAATGCCTCGGCTAACTCGATCTGCGCGTCGTCCCCGACAACGACCCGCGGCAGCTCGGCTGGGAGCGCGGCTGCCTGCGAGACCGAGCCCGGCTCTCGTAGATCGATGACCGCCAAAGCCGCGTTCCCGGCGTCGGCTGGAATCAACCCAAGGGCGTCGGCCGCCGACGCGAGCTCGGCACCGCCGTATAGCGCGACCCGGACCTTCAACGAGCGGATCTCAACAACGGGACGATGAGCAAGCCGGACGCGCGCGCGGTCGCGATCGCCGTCGCGCTCTCTTCGTCGACTTCGAACACGACCGACCGCTCGTCCGTAGCCATGACGTGCAGATCGGCGGCGATCGGAAGCGCGAGCGGGCGGTCCCCCTGACGCACGGCCAGAAGATCGACGCTGTCACCCGCGCGGACCTCGGGTATAGGTGCCGCGAGCCAAGCGGTGGGCACGGCCAGTGCCCAGGTCGATGCGGCGAGACGCTGCGTCAGGGGCCGGCTCGATAAGGCGACGTCACTCGTCGTCGACGGCGATGCGAATAGCGTTGTGACCACGGCCGCGATGACAAGCGCGACCGCGCTCCCGGCAGCGATGAGGCGGCGCGCCGGAATCCGGCGCCGCGTGAAAGTCAGGGCCGGGAACATTCGGGCGCCGTGAAACCCGCACGGTGTGAATAGCCCGCGAGCGTGAGGCGCGCCTCGACGCGACCGCGTTCACAGCTCACAGCCATCGCCTCGACTCGGCCGGCGCCGTTCAGCCGCGCGAGCTCATCGGCCGCGATGCGCGCGGCTTCGACCGTCCGCGGATCCGCCAGGAGCGCGACGACGTTGGGGGTAGGCCGCGGTCTCTCCTGTGAACGCGACCGTACCGCGGCGAGATGAGCGACGTACGCGTCGGCCAGCGCGGCGCTCGCGGCCTCCACCGCGGCTTCGCCGGCACGATGCGAACGCGCGGTCGCGAAGAAGCGCTCCTGACCGGCCCGCAGACCGACCACCACCACCGCGGCGATGCCGAGCAGGAGCACGACGACGACGAGCGTCTGACCGGATTCGTCGGTCAAGGCATCCATTCGATCCGGCGCGCGGCATCCCCTTCGACCACGAATCGCGGGAGACCGACGAACCCGAGCGGTATCGGGATCGCATAGCGAAGCCTGACCCGCAGAAGGGCTCCCCGAGGCGTGCTCGAACGCGGGGGCTCGCCAGACGTGGGCTCGATGGTGACGCTGACCCGCGATGGGTCGAGCGGAGCGACAGTCGCCGCCGCCGTGCCGCGAACGAGATCGTCGTCGTTCGTCAGCGCGCCGGTCCGGGCGGCCTCCGCGGCACCGTGTTCGAGTGCGAGACGCGCGACCCCCACCTCACCGACGAGCACCACGGCGATGATGAGCACCAGGATGAGCGGAAGGACGAGAGCGAATTCGACGATCGCTTGTCCGCGATCGTCGGTCACCGGCCGACGGAGCGGAGGAAGGCCCGGCTGAGGGCGTTGGCCCTCGCGATCGGGACGCCCCATCCCGGAATGAATCGCGCGAACCAGAGTGCGATGGCCCCGAAGGTGATCGCGAGCAGGATGAACCGCCAGACGGAAGTGGACCGATCCCAGAGCAGCGGCGCGATGAGCCGTGTGATCCCGTCTCGACGGTCCGGTGGCAGCCGATGCTCGCGAATCGTCTCGACGATCACCTCGCCAATCTCGCGGTTTGTCAGGCTTCCGCCGTGACCATCGAGGAACTCGCCAGGCGACCCCGGAAGAAATACGCGCTGGTCGACACCCGGATCGATGGCGTCGTAGCGGTTGACAAATCCGTCGGTGGAAAGACTCAGGTCGAGTCTCACGACACCTCGCGGAGGTGCGATCGGCCGAGCCGTGGCGAGATCGCGGGCCGCGGGGCTTTCCGGATCGCGTGCCACCAGCGTGGCTCCCGCACGCACGATGTCCCTGACCGGCCCGATCAAGGGCAAGACGGCGGTCGGAACGCGTGCGAAGTCGGCACCGCTATGGGGTCCGGCGATCGCGACGTAGGTTCGGACGCCGTCCTTGGCCGAGAGGCCGTCGTCAAAGGCGCGATCGACAACCGCGCCGCCCATCGAGTGCGAGACGATGTTCACGCCCGTGTACCGAGGCGCCAGCGCTCGGATCTCATCGGTGAGCGCTGAGGCGCTCGCGTCGAGGGGTCCGTAGGTGTCGTACGGAAACCGTGGATCGTCACCGAGGCGTCGGACGTCGTATCGATCGGCCGGAAATCGAGCGCTCAGCGCGGCGAAGGCGCCATCGTCGGCTTCTGATCCGTAGCCCCCGACGAAGAGGACGAGTTCCCTCCGACCAGTGATCGCACGCGGGAGGTCGCGCACGTCGGCGGTACCTGGAGGGTTGCTCGGGGTTGGGAACGCACGTGTCTCGATCTCGGACGGTCGAAGCCCGCTGATCGGGACTGGGAATGCGGTCGGAGGATGGCCGACCTCCTCCGGAGCTGGAGGCCGGCCATCGTCCGCGAGCGCGGTGAACGCCCCGCCGACCGGAAGCAGGGCCAGCGCAAGGAGCCAAGCGCGGAAGAGAACTCGTCCCGGCATTCCCGGAACTCAACTCGGAGATGCGTCCGCGACGAAGAGGACCCTCGGGCGGTACTGCGGTACCGCCGCTCGCTATGGTCGCGTGCGGGCGACCTCCGTCGCTTGGTCGCGAGCCGACTTTTCGTCGGCGTCATCGAGCGGCGCGAGCTTCACCGCACCGTGCCGGCGCGCGAGCGCCCAACCCAGAAGACGGTCCGCGAGCCAGGGGTTCTTCGGCAGACACGAGCCGTGCAGATAGCAGCCGATGACCTTGCCCTGCACCGCGCCTTCGGTCTTGTCCTCGCCGTTATTGCCGTTCCCGACGACGACCGTCCCGAGCGGCTTCGCGCTCGAGCCGAGATACGTCCTCCCTGAGTGGTTCTCGAACCCGATCAGGTACGCATCGGGAGCGTTGACGAGGAGATTTCCTACGAAGCGAGTCTTTCCCGCGCGCGTCGTCGCGTCGAGGATCCCGACGCCCGGGATCGACGGGCCGGTCTCCGGCACGTATTCGTGACCCAAGAGCTGATAGCCGCCGCACACCGAGAAGATTGCCGCCCCGCCCTCCACGGACTTTTTGAGCGCGGCGCCGTTTTTCGCGGCGAGGTCCGCGCCGACGATGTCCTGCCCTTGGTCCTGGCCGCCGCCGAAGAACCAGACGTCGGGCCATTCCGGGTCGGCCCACTCGCCGACCGAGTAGGACCGCACCTCCACGTCGATGCCGCGCCACTTCGCGCGCTGGCTGAGCGCGATCACGTTCCCGCGGTCGCCGTAGATGTTCATGAGGTCGGGGTAGAGGTGCGCGATGCGCAAGTCCATCGCGCTCAATCCTCCCAAAACGGCGCGACCACGCCGATGCGCGAGAGCACCTCACGGAGGTCTTGCATCGCCGTGTAGGTCGCGAGGACGACGACCTCGCCACCTTTGGGCGCGAGCGACACCGCGCGCTCGATCGCCGCCCGCCACTCGTCGACGACCTCGATGCGCTCTGTCGGAAGGCCGGCGTACTTGAAGCGGAGCGCGAGGTCGCGGCCGCGCACGCCGGTGATGACCGCGTGCGCGACTGCTGGCGCGAGCGTCTCGAAGTCCGCGTCCCAGATCCAGGACACGTCGCGTCCGTCGGCGTCGCGATCGTTCAACGCCGCGAGCAGGCGCGGCTTGCGGCCCGTCTCGAGGAGCGCGCCGACCGCCGCGTTGAAGCCGGCGGGGTTCTTCACAAGGACGAGCCGCAGCGTCCGGCCTTCGAGGTCGACTGTCTCGAGGCGGCCGAACGCGGGGCGGAAGTTGGCGAGCGCGCGCGTCGCCTCGGTGAGGCCGATCTCGAGCGCGCGCGCCGCAGCGATCGCGGCGAGGGCGTTGTACGCGTTGTAGAGGCCGGGGATCGGTACGCGCACCGCTGCGAAGATGCTTCCGATCGTGCCGGCGAGCGAGATCTCTGACCAGCTCTCACCGAGCAGGACCTTCGTCGCGGCGACGTCGCGCGGCGGACGCGTTAGCCCGCACGATGGGCAGGACCAATCGCCGACGTGCGCGAGGACGATGCGCTGGTATTGGAGCGGCGACTTACAGCGCGGGCAGCGCGTCGCGTCACTGATCGCCTGCGGGATCGTCCCGCCGACGGATTCGTCGTCGACGCCGAAGAAGATCGTCTTCGCGGCGCGCTGGAGCGCGAGATTCGCGACGAGCGGGTCGTCGGCGTTGAGCACGAGGATCGTCTCCGCCGGCAGGGTCGCGAGCGCGTCGCCGATGCGCTTGGCGAGGGCATCGAGCTCGAAGTAGCGGTCCATCTGGTCGCGGAAGAGATTGGTGATGACGACCACGCGTGGCTTCAGGCGACCGACCACTCCCGGCAGAGAGGCCTCGTCGATCTCGAACAGACCCACGTCGCCGCTCATCTCCCCGTACCAGTTCGCGTCCGCGAGGAGCGCGGCCGCGACGCCGCGGTCGAGGTTCGACCCGGAGCGGTTGTGGATCGGCGCCCATCCCGCGTCGCGCGTGATGTCGGCGAGCATGCGCGCGGTGGTGGTCTTCCCGTTCGTGCCGGAGACGCAGATCACGCCGTGGCTGAGCCCCGACGACAGCGCGGTGATGAAGTCGGGATCGACGGTGAGAGCGACGAGGCCGGGAAGCGCTGTGGCACCGCGGCCGGTCACGCGAAGACCTTCGCGGGTCAGCTTGCCGGCGGCGTTGGCGATCAGCGCGAGCGCGTCGGGCACGTTCGAAGCGTACCGGCGCTAGACGCTCGCTGGCTGGACCTCGCGCAGCAGCAGTTCGAGCTCGTCGATGGCACGCCCGAGGCGCAGCGCGACCGCTTTCGCCGTGTCGCCGTTGGCCTGAGAGTTCTCGAGCGCGCCCTGCGCGTCGAGACGCGCCAGGACCGCGACCGCCTTCCGCAGCCGGGCGATGGTCAGAGAGGCGGGGAGCGCCCGGCGAAGCTCGCCGATCCGCGATTCCAGGCGCTCAAGACGCGCCCGAAGCTCGTCCTCGAGGGCGTCCGGCGTCATCTCATCGAGCCTGCGGGCCTCGGCCTGGAGCGCACCCATCTCACGCTGGACGACCTGCGCCGCCTTCTCGAGCGAGTGCCCTTTCTCGAGCGCCTGCCGGATGCGGATGACCTTCTCCATGGCGTAGACGTCGTAGTCGTGCTCGCCGTCAGACGAGGGCTTGACCAAGCCCTTCTTGGTCCAGTAGATCAGCTGTCGGGGTGTGACGTTACACACGCGCGCCGCCTCGGCCGCGGAGAGGCGCAGGCGCCCCAGCACCTCGCCGTCGTTCGCGATCAAGACCTGCGCGAGCGCGTCGCGCGTCTCGGGCTCCGCCACCGCCCTACAACTCCCCTGACGTCAAATTCTGGAGTCGAGTGTTGTTGGCGGACGATTCACGTGTCAATGACCCGAACAGATATCGAGACTTGGCTGCTAGCGAGTCCTCCGAACGGCCGAGCCCTGGCTCTGCCGGTACGCGACCTTGACCGAGGCGTGATACCGCGACAGGCGGGAGCCCTCGAGCTCCGCCCACAGGCGCCCGACCTCGACCCCGAGCGGATCTTTGACCTTCGCCGCCTTCACCGCCGCCAGCACCGCCGCGTCCCAGCCTTTGGTCGAGTCGCCCGATGCGTCGACGAGCCGTACGACCGCCGGTCCCGCGGCGGAAGTACTACGACGACGTGCGGGCATTCGAGCCGCGTGTGCCTCCGGCGCGGCGCGCGGGCGGCGCCTCGCCGCCGTTCTGCCCGGCCTGCTTCGGCTCGATCGGGGGCAGCGCCGCGATCTCGAGGAGCTGATTCGCCAGGATCGTGAGCTTCTCACCGAGCATCTTGCGCGTCTCGGCGCCCGAGCGCGGCGCGAAGAGCGTCCCGACGACGAAGCCGATGATGAAAAAGCGGAGCGACGCGCGAGCGACAGCGAGCATCAAGCGGCCCTCCCCTTGGGCGGATAGCCCTCGAGACCGTATTCCTTGATCTTCGCGTACAGCAGCCGGCGGTAAATCCCCAGCATTTCCGCGGCTTTTGAGCGATTGCCGTTCGCGTCCCGGAGCGCCTTCATGATGAGGTCTTTCTCGAACTGCGAGACGGACTTCTTGAAGAAGCTCTTCTCGGTGGAGACATCCTCGCCCTCCTCCTCGTGCTCTCCCGCCTCGTGATCGCCGAACGGCAGCTCGCGGCTCGTGATGATCTGGCCGCGAGAGAGCACGACGGCGCGCTCGACGACGTTCTCGAGCTCGCGGACGTTGCCCGGCCAGTCGTACTCCATGAGACGCTTCAGGGCTTCCTCGCTGATGGCCGCGGGCTGCGCGGTGGCGCTGTACCGGTGCTTGGCGAGGAAGTGCTCGACAAGCGCCGGGATGTCCTCTTTGCGGTCGCGGAGCGGCGGCATGTGGATGTTGATGACGTTGAGCCGATAGAAGAGATCGTCCCGGAACTTCTGCTGCTCGACCTGTCTTTGCAAGTCTTTGTTCGTCGCGACGATGATGCGGATATCGACCTTGATCGGCAGCGACGAGCCGACCCGCTCGATCTTCTTCTCTTGCAGAACGCGGAGAAGCTTCGTCTGCATCGGAAGGCTCATCTCGCCGATCTCGTCGAGGAAGATCGTGCCCTTGTCGGCGAGCTCGAAGCGGCCGCGCCGCTGCGTCATTGCGCCGGTGAACGAGCCCTTCTCGTGGCCGAAGAGCTCCGCCTCCAGCAGTGTCTCGGGGAGCGCGGCGCAGGAGACCTTCACGATCGGCCCCGAGCGGCGATTCGAGTTGTAGTGGAGCGCCTCGGCCACGAGCTCCTTGCCGGTGCCGCTTTCGCCGGTGATGAGGACGGTCGCGTCGGCCTTCGCGACCTTGCCGACGGTCTTGTAGACCTCCTGCATCGGCGGCGAGTTACCGACGATGCGCTCGGTCTGCACGAGCGAGCTGATCTCGTCGCGCAGCACCTGGACCTCGCTCGTGAGATCGCGGTACTCGATGACCCGCCGCACGGTGTGGCTGATCTTGTCGAGCTCGAACGGCTTGGTGATGTAGTCGAACGCGCCGAGCTCCATCGCGCGGATCGCGTTATTGGAGCTGCCGAACGCGGTCATGATCAGGACGCTCGTCTTTGGCGAGCTCACCTTGAGCCTGCTGAGCGCCTCGATGCCGTCGAGCTCAGGCATCCGCACGTCCATGATCACGAGGTCGGGGTTGACGTCCTTTACTTTTTCGACGACTTCGGTCCCGGTCGTCGCTTCGACGACGTTGTAGCCCTCGTCGGAGAGGAGCTGCTTCAGCAGGGAGCGGATCGAGGCGTCATCGTCAGCGACTAGGATGGTGCGCTGGGCCACTTTCCGTACGCTTCCTTCCCACGAGGGCCAAGCTCGAGCCATCCAGGGGCTCTCCCGCGTGCGACAGGATGATTTTCTGTGGCGGTCACCGTACATGTCAAACCGGCGGGCGGCGGCCTGGCTGCGTACGGTGGGCGGTCAGGCGACCTCGTACACCGCCCGGACCCGGGTACCGACGAGCGCGGTCGCGAGCGTCACGGCGCCGGCGATACCAATGAGGAGCGCCGGACCGAACACGTCGGCGAGCGCGCCGCTGACGAAGATCAAGGGAAGCCAGCTCAAGTTGACGAGCGCGATCCGCGCGCCGAACACGCTGGCCCGCGTCTCGGGTGCGGTCTTCTCCTGAAGGATCGTGACGTTCGGAACGTAGAAGGCAACATTCGCGATCCCGAGCATCCCAAACAGGACCACGGCAACCGGAAATGACGGAGCCATCGCGATGAGCACGATCACCGCTCCGGTCGCGGCGAATCCGAGAATGAGCATGCGGCCCTTCCTCATGTTCGCGACGTACCGCGGTAGCACCGCGCTTCCGAGAACCGCCCCCGACGCGATCGCCGCTTCGGAGATCCCGAACTGGACGGCGCCGACGGCGGGATCGTTGCCGGCGAACCGCTGGATGACGAAGGCCGGGGTCAGCCCGTTGAAGATCGGCGTCGAGACCTGCGCCGCGAGCGAGAAGACCGTATTGGCCCATAGCACGGCGGACCGACGCAAGACCCGCAGGCCTTCTCGCGCGTCGGCGAGGAGTCGCGACAGAGTCATCCGATGACGGGTTGATTCGCGGACGACCACACGCGAGAGCAGCATCGCCGAAAGGGCGAACGTGATCGCGTCCACGTAGAACGCGCTGCTTCCGATCGTTGCGACGAGGAGACCGCCGGCCAGGCCGCCGGCGATCTCGACCGCCCGATCCGTCGCATACACGACCGAGTTCCCGCGCGCGAGCTGGCTGTCGTCGAGAAGCGTCGGCACGAGAGCGATGCGCGCGGGATTGAAGATCGCGGCACAGAGTCCGGAGGCCAGCACCACGGCGAACACGACAGCGAGTGGAGCGTCGATCACGATCAAGAGCGGCACCGACGACAGAAGGATCGCGCGCAGGACGTCGCACCAGAGCATCACATTCCGATGCCCGACGGCATCGGCGACCGCACCGCCGAAGAAGCCAAAGAGCGCGTTCGGGATCGTCGCGGTGAGGACCGCGAGGGCCGTCAGAAGAGCCGACTGCGTCGCCCGGTAGGTCACAAAGGTCAGGGCGATGAGCGTGATCGGATCCCCGAAGCGGCTGATCGCCTGACCCATCCAGAAGAACGCGAAGTTCGGCGATCGAAGCTCACGTCCCCTGGTCGCCGCAGCCACCGGCTGAAGCCACATGAAGGGGATGAGGAAGCCGCCGAGGCCGACGAGGAAGTCACCGAGGCTAAGGACGGACCTGATTGGGGCAACCGGGATCACATCCGACAGGAACTCGAGCTTTGTGGTCGGCCCCAGGGGGACATGGAGCCCATCGTTCGGCGGCTGCGCTCCGACTGACGCCACCGTGACCGCGTCGTAGGGCATCCCCGAATTGACGACTGCGACCAGGAGATTGAGGAACGTGCCGAAGGCAAGAAGAAGCGCGCCCGGCACACGCCAGTTCCATCCGGCAACCACGGCGACGCCGAGGAGCGAAACGAGATAGAGCTCCAGCGGAGACGAAGGAACGATCGTTCCGATAGCGCGAAGGCCGAGCGCGACAACGAGTACCGGCCAAAGCTTGAGCGTGAATGTCGACAGACGACGCCAATCTCCACCGAATGCGATGCCCGCGAAGATCCCCGCCGCTACCCCACTAGCCAGCATGAGCGTCGTGGACGAGGGGTTCGCTGGCGAGTCGGCGCCGCAGTTC
>DASYSC010000160.1:0-8088 GCA_036003765.1 Candidatus Limnocylindria bacterium | reverse complement strand
GCGCGCATCGAGCCCGGGCTGCCGGGCGCGGACCGCGATCTTCGTGCGGGAGCCGGGCTCGCGGGCGATCCCGACGATCTCGACCTGGCCGTGGAAGATCTCCGGCACCTCGAGCTCGAAGAGCCGCTTGACGAGCGCCTTATGCGCGCGGCTGACGATGATCTGTGGACCGCGCAGGGTGCGGCGCACCTCGAGGACGACGACCTTGCGCGCCTGCCCCGCGAAGTAACGCTCGTGGGGCGCCTGCTCGGATCGGGGCAGGATCGCAGTGGCGCCGCGGTCGAGCTCCATGATCGCGGAGCCGGCCTCGAAGTGGCTGATCTTGGCGTTGATGATGTCGCCCTCGCGGTCCGCGTACTCCGCGAACACCTGCTCGCGCTCCGCCTCGCGCAGGGACTGCTGGATCACCTGCTTGGCGGTCTGCGCCCCAATGCGGCCGAGCGCCGCGGCGGACTCCTCAAAGGGGATCACGTCGCCGAGCTGCGCGTCCGGCTTGATCTTCTTCGCGGTGTCGAGCTGGACCTGGATCTTTGGATCCTCGACCTTCTCGACGATCGTCTTGAGCAGGAACACCTTGAACGCACCGGTTTGGACGTCGACCTTGACGTCGATGTGCTCCTCATCGCCGTAGGCGCGCTTGATGGCCCGCGCGATGATGTCGCTGACGACCTCCTTGGGGAGGCCCTTCTCGGCGGAGAGTTGCGCGAGACCGGTGACGAGCTCTCGGTTCATGTCGGCAACTCCCCCTTCTCATTCACTTCGCTTCAGGCGACAAAAAAAGTGGGGTCGACCCACTTTCAGTGCCCGACGCGGCGTCCGGCCAGGCCGGAAACCTGACCTAACTATATCAAATGGCGGGAATCTCTCCTGACGCGAGGAGCGGGCGGGGCCGCCGCGCCGTTCCTACGTGAGGTTATTGCCGATGTTCGAGAAGTAATTTGAGAGCTGGTCTTTAAAGAAGACCATCGCCAAGATGACTGTTATCGCGATCACCGCGATGATGAGTGCGTATTCGACTAGTCCTTGCCCGTCCTCGTTTCTCCAAAACTGGACCATGCACGCTCCTTTTACGGCGCGGCGGCCGCCACCAATGGTCGCAAACGCCGTGCTCGCCTGCCAGCCCGCCGCCATTTTCGTCACCCCGCTGCGACCCCGGCCCGCGCAGCGGCCCGTAAGGCCGCGGCGATTCGTTCTTCCGTGGTGGCCCTGCCCCTCGGTGGTACTCGTTGTAACGCCGTCGACGCCTCGAACGCCGTGTAGCCAAGCGCGACAAGCGCGGCGTGCGCATCGTCCTCGGTCGATAAGGGCGCGCCGCTCGCGGGTTCGCCCGCGACTCGGCCGATCTTTCCACGCAAGTCCACGATGAGCCGCTCGGCAGTCTTCTTGCCCACGCCGGGCGCTCGCGCGAGTGAAGCGGCGTCGCTCGAGGCGATGGCTGACGCGATCTCCGACGGGCGTGCGACGGAGAGGATCGCCATCGCCGCTTTCGGACCCACGCCCGAAACGCCGATGAGGAGATCGAACAGCGCGAGCTCCTCCCGGGTCTCGAAGCCGTACAGGGCTTGGGCGTCCTCTCGAACGACCTGGTGCGTATGGAGCAGGACGTCGTCACGCGATGGATGCCGCGGCACGAAGACCTTGTAGCCGACGCCGTTCACTTCGACGACGAGATGGTCGGCGCCGCGCGCGATCACTTGGCCGCGGACCGCCGCGATCACCTCGTCGGTTGCTCGAACTTGGGGTCCAACTACGTCGCTGCCGCGACCGCGAGGGCGAAGCGCGTACGCTGCGCATGCGTCAGCGCGATGGCGATAGCGTCGGCGACGTTGTCCTGGGTGATCGGAGCATCCAGCGCGACGAGAAGCGGAAGCATGCGCTGTATCGCCTTCTTGTCACCACGACCGCTGCCGGTCACCGAGATCTTGACCTCTTGCGGCGTGTACTCGACGATTTCGAGTCGCGCCCGGGCGGCGCACAGCAAAGCGACGCCCCGGGCCTCGGACACGCGCATCGCGGTCTGCACGTTCTTGTTGAAGTAGAGGCGCTCCACCGCGAGCGCGAACGGACGATGGCGGCGGATCAATTCGTCCAGCGCTTTGGAGATGGCCAGCAGCCGTTCAGCGGCGCTCGAGCTCGCACGCACGTCGACGATCCCGCATTCGATAAGAAGAGCGCGCTCGGGCGCGGCCACCAGGAACGCGTATCCCATGCCCGTGGTCCCGGGGTCGATCCCCAGGATCACCGACCGGCTAGGCGTGCTGGAGGACCTCTTCGGGCACGTCGAAGTTCGCGTGGACCTTGATGACGTCGTCGAGCTCCTCGAGTGTCTCGACGAGGCCCAGGAGCTTCTTGGCCTGGTCGCCCTCGACGCGGACCGTGGTCATCGGCCGCATCGAGAGCTCGGCGGAGGCCACCTTGATGCCGCCCGTCTCGAGCGCCTTCTTGACGCGCTCGAACGCCGCGGGCGTGGTGTAGACGGTGATGAGACCCGGCTCGGCCTCGACATCCTCGGCGCCGGCGTCGATCGCCGCGAGCTCGATCGTGTCGACGACCTTCCCTTTCGCGTCGATCTCGATGACGCCCTTCTGCTCGAAGAGCCACTGCACCGAGCCCGATTCGCCGAGCTTCCCGCCGCCCCTCGTGAACGCGGCGCGGATCTCGGACACGGTCCGGTTCCGGTTATCGGTCGCTGCCTCGATCATCACCGAAACCCCGCCCGGGGCATAGCCCTCGTATACGACGCTCTCGAGCGCGGCCGCGTCGCCGCCACCCGTGGCGCGCTCGATCGCCCGCTGGATGTTTTCTCGCGGCATGTTCACGTTGCGCGCGCGGTCGATGGCGAGGCGCAAGCGGAAGTTCCCGTCGGGATCGCCGCCACCCTCTTTCGCGGCGATCATGATCTCCTTGGTCATCTTGGTGAAAACCACGCCGCGCTTGACGTCCGCGGCCCCTTTCTGGCGCTTGATCTGACTCCACTTTGAATGCCCGGACATCGCGCGAAATACTATCAACGGAGTTGGGGGGCTCCGCCCCCCATCCCCTGGCACAACAGAGGGGAGAACGTCACCAATGCCATCACCGGAGCCCACGAAGATCAGAAACGTGGCCGTCGTTGGCCACGGCGGATCGGGCAAGACGAGCCTCGTCGAGTCCATCCTCCACTCGGTCGGCGCGACGACGCGTCTTGGCAAGGTCGACGACGGCACCAGCATCCTCGACACCGATCCGGAAGAGCAAAAGCGCCACATCACCATCAACATGGCCCTCGCCTCGTTCACGCACGAGGGCACGAAAGTCAACCTCATCGACACCCCGGGCTACGCCGACTTCGCCGGCGACCAGCACGCCGCCCTGCGGGTTGCCGACGCCGCGGTCGTGTTCGTCGACGCGTCCGCCGGTGTCCAGGTCGGTACCCAGACGGTCTGGTCCGAGCTCGAGAAGGCCCAGACGCCGCGCGTGGTGGTCATCGGCCGCCTCGACCGCGAGAACGCCGACTTCGACGAGGTACTCGGGCAGCTCCGCGAGGCATACGGGATCCGCGTCGTGCCTCTGCACGTCCCGCTGGGTGAGAAACAGGAGCTCAAGGCCACGATCGACCTGCTTCACGGGCAGATCCTCAAAGGTCCGAAGGATCCCGTCGCCGAGCTTCCGAAAGAAGAACAGGCGGAGCGCGTCGGCCAGTACCGCCAGCAGCTCGTCGAAGCGATCGTCGAGACCGACGAGGATCTGCTGACTCGCTATCTCGATGCCAAGGAGCTCGCGTACGACGAGCTCCGGGACGCGCTCCATGCGGCCGTCCGCGAGGGGAAGGTGATCCCGGTGGTGGCCACCTCCGCGCACAAGCACGTCGGATACGCGGCGCTCCTCAACACGATCCGCGAGATGCTCCCCTCACCCGCCGAGGCCGGATCGGTCATCGGGCGGTCGGCGTCGGGAGAGGAAGTCGCGCGCAAGCCCGACCCGGCCGACAAGCTATCGGCATTCGTCTTCAAGACCCTCGCCGATCCGTTCGTCGGCAAGCTCAGCTACGTCCGCGTGTACTCGGGGACGCTCCACCACAACTTCCAGGTCTACGACGCGACGAAGAAGGAGACCGAGCGCGTCGGTCAGATCTTCTTCCTTCGCGGCAAGGAGCAGGAGGCGACCGACGCGGTCGGCGCCGGCGACATATGCGCGGTCCCGAAGCTCACGGCGACCACGACCAACGCCACGCTCTGCGACAAGGACGCCGTCATCCTGTACGACGCGATCGACTTCCCACCGCCGTCGTTCTCCGTGGCCATCGAGCCGTCGAGCAAGGCCGATCTGGACAAGCTCGCCACTGCCCTCCATAAGCTCACCGACGAGGACCCGACTTTGCACGTCCGCCGCGAGGATGCGACGCACGAGACCATCTTGTCGGCGATCGGCGAGTCGGCGATCGAGGTCGCGCTGCATCACCTGAAGAACAAGTTCGGCGTCCAGGTCGATATGCGGACGCCACGAGTCCCATACCGCGAGTCGATCCGCGGGAAAGCGCAGGCGCAGGGTCGCTACAAGCGCCAGACCGGCGGCCACGGGCAGTTCGGCGATGTGTTCCTCGAGGTCGAGCCGCAGCCCGCAGGGTCAGGGGTCGTGTATGCCACGCGGATCGTGGGCGGCTCCGTCCCACGAAACTTCTGGCCTGCCGTCGAGAAGGGCGTCCGCGAGACCGCCGAGCGAGGAGTCATCGCGGGGTACCCGCTCTCGGATTTCAAGGCGACCCTTTACGACGGGAGCTTCCATGCCGTGGACTCAAGCGAGATGAGCTTCAAGATCGCTGGATCGCTGGCGCTCCAAAACTGCGTGAAGGAAGCGCAGCCCTTTCTGCTTGAGCCGATCATGGCCGTCGAGGTCCTCGTCCCCGAGGAGCAGATGGGCGACGTGCTCGCCGACCTCAACTCGCGACGAGGCCGGGTGCTCGGGATGGAAAGCACCGGTGCGGGGCTCCAGCGCATCAAAGCGCACGTGCCCATGGCGGAGACCTTCCGCTATGCGACGGACCTTCGCTCGATGACCGGCGGCCGCGGGACCTTCAGCGCGGAGCTCCTCGGGTACGAGGAGTGTCCATCGCACATCGCGCAGAAGGTGATCGCGGCGCACGAGGAGCAGGCCGAGGAGACCGCGGCCGCGCGCTAGGGAGCTCCCATGCTCCACACGCTTACGCCGGGGAATCGATCGCAGAAAGCCGCGCCCTTGCCTGCCGTGGCGTGAGCGATACCGTCGCGCGTGAGCGTCATGCGGAAGAAAAAGCTGAAGCTGCGGTCCCAGCCGCGCTCCGGTGTCATCTGGACGACTCCAATCGACCATCGATCTCCGGCCTCGGCGCGCCGAGCGAGATATCGCAGAGCCTCCGACTTTCCATAAGCAACTTCGTGGCCGGTGGGTAGCGTGAGGGAGACCCATTGGAGCGCGTCGCTCATCGCGGCATCGACCGCGAGCATGTCGTGGCGGTCGAATGCGGTCACGAAATCACGCACCTTTTGCTCGGCGTCACCGGGCGTACAGTCGGTCGTCGCCGCGGAGGCGACGACCGAAGGTCCGTCAGCGCGTTGATCCGGTGGTTGGAGCGGCCCGCCGCACGCGGTGATGAGAAAACACGCGGCCATGGCCGTGGCTTTCACGCTCACGAACGCCATACAAACTGTCCGGCCGTCTCGTTCCCTGGGGCTGGCCGGGTCCTGGCACGATCCCGTTGGCCCAGCACGCCGAGACGAGCGCGAGACCAGAGAAAACGCCAGCGGGCAGGTGGTGCCAGGCCGCGTAGAAGGCGAGCGCCACCCCGAGGGCACGTCCCGATGGCCGAGACCTTCCGCTACGCGACGGACCTCCGCTCGATGACTGGCGGCCGCGGTGCCTTCAGCGCGGAGCTGCTGGGCTATGAGGAGTGTCCCTCGCACATCGCGCAGAAGGTGATCGCGGCGCACGAGGAGCAGGCCGAGAAGACAGCGGCCGCGCGGTAGGTTTGGTGCTTTACCGGTCGCGAGCGACTCCCGGGCCCCTGGAGGGCACGCGTCCGATGAGGTCTTCCACATCCTTTGTGAGTCGTTTCAGCTCGTCAGCGCCGACAGGGCGGCTGGTTCCATACAGGCTCTGGTTGCGCTGGCGGCGAGCGTCATCGAGCCGCGAGACCGGAATTTCCACCTCGGCGCCCGCAATCGCCACGGCAGCCTCTAGCGCGGCACGATGATGACCTTCGACACTCCGTAACCGGTAACCGGCCGTGCCGAGGAGGGCGATGCATGCGCGTAACCCTGCCTCATAGACCAAGGTCATGGCACGCTCAAGATCGCCGGTACTCGCCGCGTGGGACGCAAGTTCGAGGTCCATCCGGCTTCGGCGTATCCACTGACGCACTTGAGTCGAGCCGACGACGCGACGTTCGATCAGCTCTTCGTCATGAAGCTGCGCGAGTGTTCTGGCGTTAGCCATTCTTTTGCGAGCGAATGGTCAGCGAAACGCGTGGACCTTTGAGAACATCTCTAACGAACGGATCCCGCTTCGCATGAAGTTTCCGCAAGTCCGCTGATGTCAGCTCGACGAGATTGACCTCGCGGCGGAGGTCTCGTTCGACTCTCGCTATCCGGCGCCGCAGCTCATCACTGGGCGGAGAGCCGACCACCAGGAGGTCGACATCGCTTCCCTCTCGCTCGGTGCCGGCGGCATATGACCCGAATATGGACGCTTCCTCTATGCCGGGAAGATCGGCGAGCGCTTGCCGAAGTCTCGCTTCTACGCCGAGCGTCCTCTGAATTACGGTTCGCATGTCCCTCGTAGCGCGTGACGTCGGGGCGGTGCGGTAAACGCGACTCCGTCCGACCATCTGCGATACCACAAGCCCCTGTTCCTCGAGGCGCCGGAGCTCTCTCGAGACAGCGCCTGGGTCACGGCCGATCTGTCGCGCGATCGACCGTACGTGACCCGATGCGCTTCGCGGCACGTTGAAGAACCGCAAGAGATCCTTTCGGACCTCGGAGGCGCCACCGATGACTGTTGCCATATTGGCAACATATGATGCCAGAACGGCAACATGAGCCTGCCTCGTCCTGCCCGTCTTAATCCAGGGCGCGCTGGATGCTCGCCAGATGCCCGCGTGCGTGCGGAAGCACGATTCGTCGTACGACGCGCTCGACGTCGAACTCGTGACTCTGGTAGGTGAGCGCCACGCGGCGCTCGTCCGCCTCGCTCATACCGGCGAGCAACCCAAGCAGGCGTGTGCTCCCCTTGTGCAGCTCGCGCCGGACGATCTCCTTCGTAGGAACACCTCGCGCCGCGACGCGTGCGTTCAGTGCATGCGTCGCCTCCCAGTCGAAAGCGAACGGTGCCTGGCCATCTCGCGCGAGCGCGATGAAGCTCGCCTGCCTCCTTAGTCCGAGCGCGATGTGCAGCGCCACGACCGCCACCGGCCAGCCCTCCGCTTCGCAGCGACGGCCCCACGCGTCCGCGTCGAGCGCGCTGATCGTCGCAGCGGCCTCGTCGATCGCCGCCTCGACCTCGGGCAGCAGCGCGAGGGTCACGACGGCCGGCGAGGCACGATCCCGTTCGCCCAGTAGGCACCGACGAGCGCGAGGCCACCGAGGACGCCGGCGGGCACGTGATACCAGGCCGCGTAGAAAGCGAACGCGGCACCGAAGAGCCGCAACGCCTGGACCCACGCTGGCATGAAACGTCGGACGTAGGCGCCCATGGCGCTCCGGCGATAGCGGTCGAGGTCGACCTCGCGGATGAGCGTCGCCGAGACCAGCACTGGGTAGTGGGGCAATTTGAGTGATACTCGCCCCCGCAATGGCAACGGGGCGATCCGGCTTCGGCCCAGGCCACCGCGAAATCAGCCGAAGCGACTGGGAAGCAAGGCGCGGGACGTGCCATAAGTGCGGTCGCGCAGTCGACCACAAAGATTCCAGATATCTCAGCGAACCGAAAACAACACCGGACGGAACCGAAATTCGGATCTTCAACTGTCCCAACTGCAAGCAGACTCTTGGCCCGCAGGCCGAACTGCATCCGACCACCACGCATTTTCATATCACCGCCCCGGCCCGGACATAGACTCACAGCGTGGCGAAGATC
>DASYSC010000159.1:0-7323 GCA_036003765.1 Candidatus Limnocylindria bacterium | reverse complement strand
TCGAACTTTCCAAGGTCGCCCGTGTGGAACCAGCCGTCCTTGTCGATCGCGGCGCGCGTGGCCTCCTCGTTCTCCCAGTAGCCCTTGAAGATGTTTGGTCCGTGCGCGATTACTTCGCCGTCCTCGGTGATCTTCACCTCGACGCCGGGCAGTGGAACGCCGACGGAGCCGAGGCGGTTGCGATCGAGGCGGTTGAATGTGAGGGCGGGTGCGGTCTCGGTAAGGCCGTAGCCCTGCAGCACATCGACGCCCAGCTCGCGCCACGCCTCGCCCAGTGCCGGATCGAGGGCCGCGCCCCCGGACACGATGTAGCGGAAGTGCCCGCCGAACTGACTGTGCACGCTGAAGAACAGAAGGCGCCGCAGCCACATGGGGAGACGGCGCGCGATCCGGCGCAGACGCGCGAATAGCTCGCCTTTTCCTTCCTGCTGTGCACGTCGCTCGATCGCGATGAACAGCGAACGGACCGCGGCCGGCGTGATCAGGATCATCGACACCCCGCGCTCGCGGAACGTTCGGCGCACCACCGATGGCTGACGGCTCGTGGGATACACGACCGACGCGCCCGCGAGCATGAGGACCCAGAACCCCGCCATCTGCTCGAACATGTGGGAGAGCGGGATAAAGGACAGCAGGCGCTGCTGCGGGCCGATGGGGAAGATCTGCGTCGCGGCGATCGAGTTCGTGAGGATGTTTCGATGCGTGAGCATCGAGCCCTTCGGGTCGCCCGTCGTCCCCGATGTGAACACGACCTCCGCGAGATCGTCCGGACCGACGTCGGCCTTCGGCAAGGGCTCCTTCAGGCGCGCGCGGTCGGGGAGCTGCTCCATGTCGAACAGCGGTAGGCCGAGCGCTTCCGCGCGCGGGCGCGTCTGCTGCGACACGACGGCCGCGCTAGCGCGGGTGAGCTTCGCGATCCTCTGGACGAACTCGGCGGTCGAGTTCACGTCGAGTGGGACGAGCACCGCGCCGATGCGGAGCGCGCCGAGCATCGCGAGGCCGTACTCGGGACGATTCACCCCAAACGTGATGACGCGGTCGCCCTTTCGGACGCCGGACTCGCTCAGGTGGCGGGCGATGCGTGGAACGATGTCGTCGAGGTCGCGGTAGGTCCAGGTCCGCGTGCGGAACCCCGGCTTGATGATGAACACGTCCTTGCGGCCGAACTTCGCGGCGGACACCGCGAGGATGTCGTTGAGCGTTTCCACAAACACCCGGGGGCTTCGCCCCCAGTCCCCCTTCCCTCGAGTCAGCTCACGAGCGCGCGCAGCGTCTCCCGGGCCTTTTCCCGGTACGGTGCGTAATGCGAGAACAGGATGGTCTCCACGTCAAGTTCGGCGAGCCTGCCGATTGACTGCCGGGCTTGTGCCATGTCGTCGGTGAAGAAGTAGTTCGGGAGGGTGACCTTTCCCTTCACGCGTTGCAGCAGGTCGCCGACGATCACGAATCGCCCCTCCGGCGAGTAGAGACAGATGCTCCCGGGCGTATGCCCGGGGGTGTGCAGGACGCGCAGGCCGCCGAGGACGGGCAGCTCGTCACCGTCCACCACCGGCGCCGCGTGCGCCGGCGCGCGCGTCAGGAGCGCGACGATCGGACCGGGCGAGAAGTTCGCGATCACTTCCCGGAACCGGATGCGCAGGCGCTCGCTGTCCGCCGGATGCAGGAGGACGCTCGCGCCTGAAAGCGCCGCGATCTCGTGAACCCCACCGATGTGGTCGGGATGGCCATGCGTGCAGACGATGCGCGTGATGTGCTCCATCGAGCGGCCGATCCGCGCGAGATAGCCGCGAAGCATGCGGGCCGAGCCGACGTGTCCAGCGTCGACGAGGGTGATTTCGTCGCCATCGACGAGCAGGTACGCCTGGGCGCCGATGAGCTTGATCGCATGGACGTTGGGTAGCACTTCCACTTGAGCAAATGCTAGGTCGCGCTCGTCTAGAAGCTGAGGACGCGCTCCGCTTCCATCGTCAGGCGCACGAGATCGGGCGGTGTAATGAACGTGGCCCTCGGCGCCATTTCTGGTGAGACCCCACGGGCCTCAGCGCAGCCCTTTCAGACGAAGAAAGTGATACCGCGCTCGTTCGCGCTCTTGACGAGGTCAACGAAAGGAGGGATTCCGACGCCCTTCACGCGCGACTGGACGTCAGGTTTCATGAGCTCCACGGCGTCGCCGGCGAGGGCGATGCCGCACTCGACCCCGGACGGGCCTGCTCCGTTCGCCGCGATATGAAACGGAACGCTCGCGCTGGTCGCGTCGTCCGGTCCTTGGCTCGTGACGATAAGCAGCCGTGGCATACCGAACCTCCCCGCGCGGAGATGCTAGGTCACGAACGTTCGCCAAAGAAGGTTCGCGACGCTCGCGACCAGGAGGACGACGATGACCTGACGGAAGCGGGCCTGGTCCAGACGGCCGCGGATGGCGATCCCGACCATGAGCGCGACCAGCATCGGGACGCAGGCGATGACACCGAGCGTGAAGAGATCGGGGGTGAAGAGCCCGAGCGCTGCGTACGAGACGAGCTGCACGATCGACGACAGTTGAAAGACTGAAGCGAGCGTGATGACGTATTCCCGAGGCGGCAGGCGCAGCGCATGGAAGAACGAGCCGATCACCGGGCTCGAGATCGAGGTCGTTCCCTGCATGACGCCGCCGACGAAACCGACGACGGGGGTAAGCACCCGCGCGCGGGTCGCCCCTGGGTCGCCGACGAGGCGGTCGCCGCGGGCGAGGAAGAGCACGACCATCAGGGTGATGAGGATCGCGAAGGTCCGCTGATCGAGGCCGGCAAGTAGCAGCGCCCCGAGTGCCGTGCCGGCCGCGTTCGCGACGATGAGCGGCAGGAGTGAGCGGAGGTACCAGAACACCCGCCACGACTGGAGCACGAGGAGCGTGTTCGCGACGAAGATCGGGATGGTGATGATGACCACCGCCTGCTTCGGGCCGAACACCGAGGCCAGGATCGGTGTGGCGATGAGTGGAAGGCCCATCGCCGTCGCGCCTTTCGCGAGGCCGGCGACCGTCAGGCCTGCGACCAAGGTCAGGAGCTGGAGCGCACCCAATCCTTCTCGCCGACGAGGGACCTCCAGTCCACCTGGTGCAGCCGATCGCTCTCGATGTACGAGCGGCCGGTCTTCGCGAGGGGACGGCCTTCCAGGCGAACGATGTCCGCGGTGTGATCAAAGCCCGAGCCGTGGACGAGGGCCGAGCCGACGCCGTACACATCGACCGGGACGCCGAGCTCCTCGAAGCGCCGGATCTTCTCGGCGTCGAACCCGCCCGACGCGACGATGCGCACGTGGCGGTAGCCATTCCGGTCGAGCGCTTCGCGCAGCAGCTCCACCAGGCGTGGCGTGACCCCGCGCAGCTCTCCGACCGCGACGCCTTCCTTCCCCTCGAGCTCGCGGAGGGTCGCGCGGTCGACGAGCGACTCGCTCGTGTCGACGCGCACGCCCCAAAGGCGCGCGCCCAGGGCGTGCGCAACGCCCAGCGAGGTGTTCACGACGTCGTTCTGGAAGTCGACGAGGCTCGTGACGTTCACGTGCCCCTCGGGCGTCCCCTTCGCCGTGAGATGGCCGATCGCGTCCGGAGCGCGGTTGATGAACTCGTCGAACTTGAGCGTGGCCACCGTCGTGTCGCCGCCGTACACCGCGATGAGCGCATGCGGGACGGTGCCAAGCCCGGTCGAGCCCCACCACTCACCCTGCTCATCCGTCGAGACGCCGATCGCGCCACCGACGTAGCCGGCGTAGCCGGAGCCGGCCTGCGCCTCGTGGACCTGGTGCCGAGCGCCGAACATGATCACCGGCTTGCCGTTGGCGGCCGCCACCACGTCGCGCGTGTTCGTCGCGACGCGCGTGCCCTCGGAGAGCGCGCCCAGGTAGAGCGTCTCGAGATGCGCGAACGCTGCGTACTCGCCCTCGATGTGCATGACCGGCTCGTAGGGCGCCGCGGTCTCACCGTCGTGGAGCGAGGCGACGGAAAGCTCGCGCCATGCCGGCTCCCAGAGCGCGGCGAGCTCGCGCGAGATCTCGAAGACCTCGCGCGCGACGGGCTCGTACGCGGTCCAATCGAGCGCGGGCAGCTCGAGCCATGCTGCATAGAGACGGCGCTCCGCCGCGAGATACCGCTCAAAGAGCGCTTCGGACTTCGCGCGGTCTCGGTAGCGGCCGGCACCGACATGGAGCATCGCGAGTGTCAGGTCCGTTCCGACGACCACCGCATCGGGACGCTTCTGGAAGACCTGCATCGTGACGCGATCGCGCCGGCCGTCGCGCTCGAGGATGAGCTTCGTCCGCGCGAAGTAGATGTCGCTCTTGTAGCCCGCGCGGATCTTCTCGATGGGAAGGCGGAAGACGTGCGGCTTGAGGCGCTCGGTGACGATCACTCGCGCACCGTCGCAGGAAAGAGATCCCGGATACCCGCGCCGGTCTGCGCGCGGAAGACGGGCGCGCCACCGGCGGTTGCTTCCCTGATCCGCTCAAGCTGCAGCGGAGCGGTGTTTGGGGGCATCGCATCGAGCGCGAAGTAGCCGACCCGATCCGCTTCGTCGCTGGTCCCCGGGACGCCGGCGACGATCCTGCCCTCGAAGTTGAAGACCACTTCGTTCTTTCCCGGCTTCCAGTACACGCCCGTCAGCCGAACGATTTCGATGTCGACGCCGACCTCTTCCCGTGTCTCTCGAACTGCGGCATCCCAGGGCGCCTCGTTCGGGTCCACTCCGCCGCCAGGGAGATTCCACGCGTCGAAGTCCCTCCGGTGACAGAGGAGAACGCGCCGCTCGTCGTCGAAGATGACCGCAAAGGCGCCCGTCGGCATCAGAACATGCTCATCAGCATGCCGCCGTCCACCTGAAGCGAGACGCCGGTGATGTACGAGGCCTTCGGCGAGGCGATGAAGACGACCGCTGCCGCGTATTCCTCGGGCTTGCCGTAGCGGCCCATCGGGATCACCGAGGACTCGTAGCGTTTGCGCACCTCGTCCGGGCTGGTGCCCTGTCGGCGCGCGGTGTCGGTGTCGAGCTGGATGAGCCGGTCGGTTGCGATGCGCCCCGGCTGCACGGCGTTTACGCGGATCCCATCCTTCGCGAGGTCGGACGAGAGCGTCTTGAGCATCCCGTGCACCGACGCGCGAATGGCGTTCGAGAGGATCAGGTTCAGGTACTGCGTCGGCTGGCGGACGCTCGTCGAGGTCGAGTAGACGATCGATCCGCTGCCCTGCTTGCGCATCTGCGGAAGGACGAGGCGCGTGAGCCGCACCGCTGATAAGAGCGTCAGATCGATCGCCTTGTGCCACGCCGCGTCGTCGAGGTCGTCGAATCGGCCGGGCGGCGGTCCGCCCGCGTTCACGATGAGGATGTCGATCGCGCCGAACTTGGTCTGGCCCAGTTGAATGAACGACTCGCAGCCTTCTTTCGTCGAGACGTCGGCGGCGATCGGGAGTAGGTCCTTGTTTCCGGTCTTGCGTTCGATCTCCTGCGCCGCCGCGCTGATTGCCCCTTCGTCCCGGCTGCACATCGCGACCCTCGCCTTCTCGCGCGCGAACTCCTCGGCGATCGCACGACCGAGGCCTTTGCTCGCAGCCGCGACGAGCGCCACTTTTCCGGTGAGGCCGAGATCCATGCCGCGTATCGTGCCATGCGCGATGCCCTGGCTTGGTTTGCTGCTCGTCACCGCGGGCTTTTGCCTACTCGCCGCGTTCTGCCTGATCTGGCCGCCGGTCGTTCTCTACGGCAACGACGTGGCTTCGCCGAACGGGATCTCGGCGATCGGCGCGATCTTCGGCTTGGTGTTCGTGATTGCTGGGATCCTGGTGATCTTCGGCGGCCGCGGCGGCCCGGACGTGGCCTAGGGGGCGAGCAGACCTGCCGCGATCGCGATGACGATGACGGCCGCGAGCACGAGTCGGTACGCGACGAACCAGTTCAATGAGTGGACACGCAGGAAGCGGACCATGAACGCGACGGCGGCGATGCCGAAGAGGAACGATGTGACGAATCCGATCGCGAGCACGTCGGGCTCCGCAAAGAGCTCGGCAGCCTTACGTGCGTCGAGCAGGGTCTTCGCGCCGGCACCGAGGATCACGGGGGTCGCGAGAAGGAACGAGAAGCGCGTCGCATCTTCGCGGCGCAGCCCGCGACCCAGGCCGGCGGAGATCGTGATGCCCGAGCGCGATATGCCGGGCAGGAGCGCGACCGCCTGGGCGACGCCCATGAAGAGCGCGTCGACGATCATCAGGTCGCCGATAGCCCTGCGCTGTCGCGCGATCGCCTCCGCGGCGACGAAGATGATCGACCCCAAGACGAGGCCGGCCACGATCACGAGCGGACCGCGCAGCTCACGTTCGACGGCGGACTGAAAGAGCGCCCCAGCGATCGCGGCCGGCGCCGTGCCGAGCACGACAAGCCCGGGCGTACGCCACCGGCCGCGAAGCACATCCGCGAGCAGCGCGATCCAAGTCCGCGCGAAGTAGAGGAGCACCGCGAGTGCGGTCCCCAGGTGCAGCGCGACGTCGAAGCTAAGCCCGAAGCGATCGGGATCGAGCTTGAGAACATCGGTCGCCAGGATCAAGTGGGCGGTCGAGCTCACCGGAAGGAACTCAGTGAGTCCCTGGATCACGCCGAGGATCGCCGCCGCCGCGGCATCGCTCATCGCATCGAACGCCGGGCCGCTGCGAGCGCTTCACGCGCCTCGCGGTCGTGCTCGCGCACCGCGTCGAGGTTCTTGGCCCACGCGCGCCGGTGACCCACGTCGAGAAAGCGCATCGCGACTCCTCCGTCGAATTCGCCGACCCCGCCCTTGGCAGCCGACTCCGCGGCATACCCACACGACTCCGCGGCGCGCAGGAGATCGCCACCTGGTGCGTTGGCGAACATGCCGCGCGCGGACCGGAGAAAGCGCGCCGCCGCGCGGCGCTTGTCGACCAGGACCGCGCGCATCGCGTGATCAGCGAACGCTGCGCTCCCGGCGTGCTTCGCGTCGCCCCAGCGCGCATCGTCACGAAGCGCAGCGGACCACGCGGCCAACGCACGATCACTCGCGTCCCCGGCCGCCAGCGCCGCGTCGATCCCTTCGCGGACTGCTGTCGCGCGATCGGTCGGCGCACTCTTGTCGAGAAAGACGAGGCCGCCGCGATCCTCGCTCTCGAAGCCCTCCCAGCCGAGCCGACGCGGGTCGTCGCCCTTATCGAAGAACGTGCGTGCGAAAAAGGTCGGTCCTTCGTGGTCGTATCCGACGACCAGACCGTACTCGGGCGTCCCACCGAGACCGAATACGAGCGGCGGCAGCTGCGCGTCTACCGCCTCGATCACGCGATCGAGGATGAGC
>DASYSC010000158.1:0-4431 GCA_036003765.1 Candidatus Limnocylindria bacterium | reverse complement strand
CTCCTCCCGCAGCCGCATTGCCTCCTTGATGGTCTGTTGCTGCGCGGTGATGTCCCGCGCGACCGCCGAGGCGCCCACGATCTGGCCCTGCTCGTCGCGGACCGGCGAGATGGTCACCGACACCGTGATCCGTTGGCCGTCCTTGCGAACACGGGTGGTCTGGTAGTGGTCGATGCGCTTGCCGTTGCGAAGGCGCTCGAAGATCGGCGGCAGCTCGTCGGAGTGGTCGGGCGGAACAAGGACCGAAATGGGGCGTCCGATCACTTCCTCGGCCCGGTAGCCGTAGATGCGCTCGGCCCCGGGGTTCCAGCTGATGATCGTGCCGTCGAGGGTCTTGCCGATGATCGCGTCGTCCGACGAATCCACGATCGCCGCCAGGTACTCCGGCGACCAGGGCAGCGCGCGCACGGACTCGCGCGCCTCTACCTGCATACGGGCCCAAGGTAGCAAGACCGGTGCCCGCACAAAGGCGAACCCCAGCTGACGGCCGGGGTTCGCTTCGCTCAGCGCAGCGGCGCTGTGGTTCTCAGCTCTGCTGGATGAAGACGTTCTCTATCCGCTTCGTTCTACTGCTTGATCGTGATGTGCCCTGAGCGGAGGAAGGCGGGACCGAATGTCCCGCCGGGAACGGCAACGTTCAGTTTGTGCTGCGCGACGCCTGCACCTCCAGCGGTTTGCCAGGACGTGTAGGCGATCCCGGTGAGCGTCGCGGTGAGGACATCACCCGACGACGTTTTGCCGACGACATGAATGGTCGCCGTGCCGCTGAAGGTCGCCGATCCATCAGCTGCCATGCTCAGCGAGCCAGCCGTTACGTTCCCTTGGACGTGCATCTGAGCGATGCTGGCCCACGGCCCGAAGGGGAATCCGCCAGAGCGTCCCGCCATCACGCAGAGGAACTCTCCGCCCGACGATGATGCGGTGAATCCGAGCTGCGAAGTCGTGCCGAGGTCGCCGTCGACGACTCCACCCCCGCTCACTCTTGGATCGGATGCGTACGCGACGGATTGCGAGGTGAGAAGCGTGCTGATCGCCAGACCGACGACGATGAGAGCGCGAGTACCGAACTGCTTCATAAATACCCCTCCCGCTTGTGGAGCCTGTTGCCCGCGGGGTGTATAGCACTCGAAGCAAGCGGCCGTCGGAAGCGAGACTCTATGCCCGTGGAGTCGCTCGCCGAGTTTCGTAAACGTCGTCTTTACGAATGCCGCCTCACACCCGACCGCGCGCTCCAGACGCTGGAAGAGGCGGAGGCGTTCCTTGTCGATCGCGGGATGCTCACGCTCACTCAGGATTCGGCGCTGCCGAGCCTCTTCGCCGCGAGCCACGAGGAGCCGTACAAAAAGGGGTCGCCCGGATTTGGCTCGTGGCCCAAGACGAAGTACGTCTGGGGTGGGCAGCTCGCGGACCGACCTGGTGTCCTGGCGCTCAAGGTCCACCGCGGCAAGCAGCTGCTCTGCCATCAGGCGGCGATCCGCGCGATCGATCCGCTCGCGCGCGCCGCGCTCACGGAAGCGGAGTCGTCCGCCGACGATCGTGCACGCCTGGTGCGGCATCTCAAGTCCGCGGGTCCGTCGCAGATAGACGACGTGAAGGCCGAGCTCGGCCTCGAGGCGCCGGCGTTGCGCAAGATCCGCGAGCGGCTCGAGTCGGTCGCCGCCGTTGTCGCGCGCGACATTGAAGTGCCCGACGGCAAGAGCGGTCACAAACATACGAGCGAGCTCCGCCGCTGGGATCAGGCCTGGAACAAGCCGTGGCGCGCGACCGAGGAAGCCGCGCTCGCCGAGCTCGCGCTCATCGGTGTCCGCGCCGCGGTGCTCGCGCATCAGGACGAGGTGGGGAAGTGGTTCAGCTGGCCCATCGAGTGGCCGATCCTCGCCGATCTTATCGGCGCGCGACGCCTTGTTCGACCGGGAGCCGGCTGGCTCAGCGCATAGGGCGTAGGCTGGCGCAGAAAGAATCGCGTGGGGATAGGGATGGGGATTCGCACGAGACTCGTACGAGGTCTGCTCGCCGCGGTCGCCGTTGTTCTCGGAGCCGTGTTGGCGAACGCCCCGGCGCATCGCAGCGCCGCCGCCGAGCCGACGACGACGGTCTACTTGCCGAACATCACGAAGATGCTCGGCGGGCCCGATGGCTGGCAGACCCCGTTCATCGTGCAAAACGTCGGGACGGCGCCAGCCGACATCACGATGGACTTCTACGGAGGTGGCGAGGGCCGGTTCTTCAAGACGCGGACCGTCAGCGGACTCGCGCCGCGCTCCTCCGTCGTCCACGATCCCAACAGCGACCCGGACCTCGGCGCGGGCGGCGCCTGGTCGGTCGTCGTGAAGTCCTTCGGCTCGCCGATCGTGGCATTGGTCAACGAGCACCAGAACGTCCGCACAGCTGATCGGCAGGAGGCCCTCTCGTACGGCGGGATTTCCGGTGGCGCGACGCGCGTCTTGCTCCCGTACATCACGAAGTCAGCGGGTGGATGGCTCACGACATTCATCGTCCAGAACCTGGGGACGGGATTTGCGACGGTGACCGTCCAGTTCCGGAGCTTCGATGGGTCGCGGACGTCGACCCTTCCTTTGTCGATGGCCCCTGGCCGCTCTCAGTTCGTCGATCTGCGCGCTGGTCTGACCCTCGCCGATGGCGTCGAGTACTCGGCTGTGCTCACGTCCGACCAACCGATCGGCGTCGTGGTCAACGCGCATGACGACGCGCCGGGCACTCCTCAGCCGCGCGGTTTCAGCTACAACGGAGTGCCCGCGACGACCGGCCAGGATGCGTTCCTGCCGTACCTGGTACGAAACGTGGCCGGCCGCTCCAGCCGCGTCATCATCGAGAACGCGGGCCTCACCTCCGCTACTCCGGCGATGTCCTTCTCTCGGCTCGGCATAGCGGAGCAGTTCGCACTGCAGAGCTTCGAGAGGCTCGAGCCGGGCGCGGCGCGCTCGTTCGATCTCGGTCCGGAGACTCGTTTTCCCGATGGGGAGTATTCCGCGAGGGTCACCGGGGGGCAGTTCGCCGTCGCGATCGCGACCACAGGTCCTGGTAGCGCCATGGGATACACCGCCATCAGCGGCGCCGCGACCACGCTTTACCTGCCGAACGTCACGCGGCGGCTCGGTGGGGAAGCGGGGTGGTCCACGCCTATCTATCTGCAATCGATCGCGGCGCGCACGGCGAGCTTGAGCTGGTACCGCTTCTCGGATGGGGCGTTCGTGTCCAAGACGGTCGTCTCGATGCCCGGCCCGTACGCGAGCGTGAAGATCGACCCGCGCGAAACAAGCGCGCTGTCCGACGGCACCCAGTACGCGGTGGTCGTCGAGAGCGACGCCGGCGGCGTCGCCGCCATGGTGACCGAGCTCAACTTCCAGGGGGGCGACGGAGCCATGCAGTACGAGGCTTTTGCCCTCGCGCGCTGAACTCGCAGGATTTGGCCTGATGTCTAGAACGAACGTTGTCGTTGACGAGAAACTCATCCGGTGATCCGTCTCTACCGGCTGCCGTCCAAGCGCGCCGCGATCGACTTTGCGCTTCGGGCGCTGGTCGGTGATCGTCGCCGGCGAGAGCCTGATCGCGGAGAGGCGCCGGCAGTTCGCCGGCGCCTTCGAGCGAGTTAGAGGCTGTGCAGGCGCGCGGGCTGGTCTTCGCGGCGCATCTTGCTCTTGCCGCGCTTCTTGGTGGGTGCGCCCGCGCCGAGCGGGAGCGTGTTGAAGAGCTGCGGGACGGTGCGCGCCCTCGTCGCCGCCTCGAAGCCTGATGCGAGCTTGATCAGCTTCGGTTCGCTGTACGCGGTGCCCATGAAGCTGATGCCGACGGGCAGTCCGAACGTGGTGCCCATCGGCACGTTGATGATCGGATAGCCGGCGATCGCGGCGGGTGACGAGCTCGCCCCCAGGAAGTGGTCGCCGTCGATCAGGTCGGTCGTCCAGGGCGGCGCGCCGGTCTCGGCGACGATGGCGTCGAGGTTGAACTGCTGAAGGACGGCGTCGATGCCTTGCGCGCCGCCGATCAGCCGCTCGTGCGCGAGCGACGACGCGTAGAGCGCCGGGGTGATCTGGAGACCGAAGAGGCTCCGGGCCTCGGCCAGCTCAAAGATCTCCTGCTGGAAGAACTCGAGCTCCACCGCCGCGTGCGCGTTGTTGAAGGCGATCAGTCCTCCGAGAGTGCGGGCGAATCCCTCGCGGTCGAGGGCGACGCCGCTGCGCGTCGCCAGGTACGCGTTGAGGTCGTCCTTGAACTCCCAGATGAGTACCACGAACTCGTCGAAGCCGCCGTTGATCTCGTCGATCGTCGGGATGTCCGCCGGGTCGACCAGGGTGGCGCCAGCGGCACGCATCGCGTCGAGTGCGTCCTCGAAGACCGCATCGGCCTTCTCGCTGAACCCGGAGACGCCGGCTCGCGCCACGCCGATGCGCGCGCCGCGCAGGCCGCTCG
>DASYSC010000157.1:0-6244 GCA_036003765.1 Candidatus Limnocylindria bacterium | reverse complement strand
TCCGTTCCGGCGCGCCTTTTCGCCCCTGGCTGCTGCGGATCGTCGCCAACGAGGCCAAGAACCGCCGCAAGGCGGCCGGCCGCCGTCCGACGGTCGATCTCAGCGTCGCCGAGGATCGCCCCTCGGGTGACACGGCCCTGTCGCCCGAGGCGGCGGCCCTGGCGAGCGAGCGGCGCACGTTCGTCATTGGCGCACTACGCAGACTTCGGGAGGAGGATCGTCTGGTCATCGCCTACCGCTACTTCATGGAGCTCTCCGAGGCCGAGATGGCTGAGGCGCTCGGCGTTGCGCGCGGCACGGTGAAGTCGCGGCTCTCCCGCGCGCTCGTCCGCCTGCGCGAGATCGCGGCCGGCGAGGTGATGAGCGATGCGTGACCGTCTAGACGATCGCGAGCTCGAGCGGACGCTTTCCGAGATCGGCGAGCGGCTGCCGTATCCGTCGCGCGATCTGTGGCCGGAGGTCCGAGAGCGGATCGCGAAGCAGCGCGCCCGCCGCTGGTGGCCGGTCGCGATGCCGCGCGGGATGCTCGCGCCGATCGCGGCGACGGTCGCCGTGCTGCTCGTCGTGGCCCTCGCGCTCACCCCGGATCTCGTGGCACGCGCGGCGGAAATCCTCGGCCTGCGCGGCGTGCAGATCTTCCGCGTGAGCGAGACGCCCGCACCGGCGCGCTCGCCCGCGGCGACACCTACCTTCGCCGGGCAGCGCGCGCTCTCGCTCGCCGATGCGAGCAAGGCCGCCGGATTCCAGGTGGAAGCTCCCGCAGAGCTCGGCGAGCCCGACGCGATCTACGTCGAGACCGCACCGGTCCGCGTCACGCTCGTCTACCGGACGCGGACGGGCATCCCGGTCTCACCTGTGGCCGGAGTCAGCGCCATCGTCGTCGAGTTCCACGGCCGGCTGGACCAGGCGGTCATCGGGAAGACGACTGCGCCCGAAGCGAGGCTTGAATCCGTTCCTTTGAACGGCGGCGTCGCGTACTGGCTCTCGGGGCAGCCGCACCAGTTCTTCTACTTCGATCCAAACGGCAACTTCCAGCCGGAGACGCTCCGTCTAGCCGGCAACACGCTGCTCTGGGAAAGGGGCGGCATCACCTACCGCCTCGAAGCCCAGGTGAGCAAAGAGGAGGCGGTCCGGATCGCGTCCACCTTCCGCTAGGGAACCGGCCGGCCCGGCCGGTTGTAGGGAGGGTGATGCGTGCAGCCATAGGTCTCGCGGCGGCCTCGCTGGTGCTGGCGTCGTGCGCGGCCGGGGCGGGCGATCCGCCCACGACGGCGACGAACGACGAGCTCGTGCTCAGGACGCATTCGGCGGTCCAGGTTCGCGACGCGAAGGGCGATCTGTTGCGCTCGTTCGGTCGCGCCGTCTCCGCCCCCGACGGATCGGTGTACTACGCCCTCGACGGCGCCTCCTCGCCCACGATGCAGTGGATCGACGCGAAGACCGGGCGAACCATTACGCGACTCGGGCTGCCGGGCCCGTTCAGCTTCGCAGACGAAACTGGTCCCGCCCCGACGGGCTTATCGCCGAATGGCCGCTGGCTGGTGCTCGTCGGACCGTCGGGCGCGAGGAGCACGTTCGCGGTGATCGATACGGCGCTCGTGAAGCTCGCCGCGATCGCCGATGTCTCGGGTGCGTTCACATACGACGCGATCAGCGACGATGGCACGTCGCTGTACCTCACGGAGCGGATCGGTCAGGACACCGCACGGACCCTCGGTCTGAATGCGGCCTATAGCTACCGCGTGCGCGTATACGACGTCCCGTCCGCGAAGCTCTCCGAGACGCTGGTCGTCGATGTAAAGCTGGCGTCCCAGACGACCGAAAACAACGCGGCAACGCGCCTCGACGGGATCATGAACGGGATCTACCAGTCGTCGGTGCCTAGCCGCGACGGTCAGTGGAATTTCAGCTTTTACTACAACCCCAGCCGCGGGCCGTTCATTCACGTGCTTCACCTCAATTCGCGGAACGCGTTCTGCATCCTTGATCTCCCGATCGTCCCCGGCGGGTACGAGAAGCGTCTTCGATGGTCCCTGGCGCTCGCGCCGTCCGGCACGACGCTCTACGCGGTGAACGGCGCTCTCGGCCTGGTCTCCACGATCGACGCGACGACGCTCAAAGTGCGGCAGACCGCGAGCGTGACCGGCATCCCGTCGGCGAGCGGGGCGGCACAAGAGGCGCTGGCGCCGAGCGCGGTGTCACCTGACGGACGGAAGCTCTACTTCTCGGCGGATCGGGGAATTGCGCTCGTCGACACGAAGGACTTCACGCTCCGCGGGCTCTTCCTGACCGACCGCGTCGTGACGAGCCTCTCGCTGAGCGCGGACGGCCACCGGCTCTACGCCATGTCTTCGAACGGCACCATCCGGATGCTCAATGCGATGACCGGGCGCCAGCTCGCCGAGATCCCCACGGATGGCGCGACAGCCCTCCTTCGGGTCCAGCCCCGCTAGACAGTTCTACGCTCCGCGAATCGGGGACGCGTCCGTCAGACCGCACTGTCCGTACTCCTTATGGCGCCTGACGAAAACCCGCTCTTGACAGGGGGAAACGGCGGGCATCGAATGGTCGCGACCCGCAGTGGGCCGGGAAATTGGAGGTCCAGCAGTGGATCTACTGAAGAGCTCTCGACGCGGATTCCTGAAGTACACCGGGCTTTCGGCTTTGGGCGCGTTCATCACAGCATGCCTCTCGTCCAACGCCCCGGCTGGGGGCGGCGCCGCATCGCCCGCAACCGGCGGCGCAGGTGGTGGGGTCGCGATCGCCTCCCCGGCGAGCACGATCACCTGGAAGATGCAGTCCGGCTGGGCCGGCAACGACATCTTCCAGGAGATGTTCCTCGACTGGGCCAAGAAGGTCGACGAGATGTCGGGAGGGCGCCTCAAGATCGACACCCTCCAGGTGAACTCGGTCACCAACACCGCCGCGGCGATCGACGCGGTGAGCAGCGGGACGCTCGACGGCGCCCATCACGTCCCCGTCTACTACTTCGGCAAAGATCACTCGGTAAGCCTCTTCGGCACCGGTCCGATGATGGGCCTGAACGGTCAGCAGTGGCTCTCGTGGTTCTACTACGGCGGCGGCTTCGAGCTCTACCAGGACATCGTGCAGCGCAAGCTCAAGCTCAATGTCGTCTCGTTCCTCCATATGCCCATGCAGTGCCAGCCGCTCGGCTGGTTCAAGGACGAGATCAAGTCGCCGGACGACTTCAAGGGCATGAAGTTCCGCACGGTCGGCCTCGCGACCGGGGTCTACCAGGGAATGGGCGCGAGCGTCATTTCGGTGCCCGGGGCGGAGGTCGCTTCGGCCCTCGACCGCGGCACGATCGACGCGGCGGAGTTCAACAACACGACCTCGGACATCGCCTACGGCATGCCGGACGTGCGCAAGGTCCTGATGACTCAGTCCTATCACCAGCCAGGCGAGGCGCTGGCGATCGACATCAACAAGAGCAGGTGGGACGCGCTCCCCAAGGACCTGCAGGCGATCGTGAAGTACTCGATCTTCGCCCAGTCCGCTGACGGGGAATGGAAGCAGATCGCGAAGAACTCGGAGGACTACGCCAAGCTCGTCAGCCGGGGCATCAAGATCGTCCAGACTCCGAAGCCGGTCCTCGAGGCGCAGCTCAAGGCGTGGGACGGCATCCTCGCCAACGAATCCAAGGACAACCCGGAGTTCGTGAAGGTGGTCGAGTCCCAGAAGAAGTGGGCCCAGCGGGTCTACCCCTGGACCGAGAAGATCAACATCCCAACGCCTGATCCCGTGTCCTACAACTGGTTCATCAAGAAGTAGCGGGCGAGCGAGCGGGCAGACGCATATCCTGACGGGGTCCTGGGTCCACCCAGGGCCCCGTCGCATGTGGGGGGAAAGATCACCATGGAGCGGTTCCTTTTCCGCATCGACAGGCTGAGCGCCTGGAGCGGAAAGGCGGTCTCCTGGCTGATCATCGTGAGCACCTTCCTCATCTCGTACGACGTCCTCATGCGCTACCTGAGCAAGGCGCCGTTCGCCGAGTTCATCCACGCGATCTGGTTCACCTACAACTTCTCGTTCGATATGTCGTACTACCTCTACGCGGTCCTCTTCATGATCGGCGGCGCCTACACCCTCTCGCGCGCGCAGCACGTTCGCGGTGATGTCTTCTACCGATTGTGGCCGGTGAAAGTGCAGGGCGCCGTCGACCTTTTCTTGTACCTGTTCGCCTTCTTCCCGGGGGTTTTGGCGCTCGTTTCCGTCGGCGCCCAGTGGGCCGCGGCGTCCTGGGCCATCGGCGAGCGATCGTCGACCTCGTTCGCCGCGCCAATCATCTATCCGTTGAAGGCCGTGATTCCCCTCGCCGCGCTTCTCATTGGGATCCAGGGGGTGGCCGAGACGATCCGCGCGTACCAGGCGGTCCGAACCGGCGTGTGGCCGCCCCGGCTTTCCGATGTCGAGGAGACAGAGACCATCCTCGCGCGTCAGAGTGAGCTCTAGCCCATGAGCGGCGAGGTCCTCGGCCTGGTGATGATCCTGCTCATGGTCGTGGCGATACTCATCGGCTTCCCCACGGCCTTCACGCTGATGTCGCTCGGAGTGACATTCGGTTTCCTGGGGATGGGATTCAACGTCTTCGATCTCGTCGTCCTGCGGACGTTCTTCGTCATGCAGAACGAAGTCCTTGTCGCGATCCCGCTCTTCCTCTTCATGGGCTACGTCATCGAGCGGGCCGGGATCCTCGACGAGCTGTTCCACGCGGTCCGGGTCATGTTCGGCTGGCTGCCGGGCTCGCTGGCCGTCGCGACCCTCGCGACCGGCACCGTGTTCGCCACCGCGACCGGCATCGTCGGAGCGTCGGTGACGCTCCTGAGCCTCCTCGCGTTCCCGCAGATGATGAAGGCGAAATACGAGAAGACCTTCTCGGCTGGCGCGATCGCCGCGTCAGGAACGCTTGGCATCCTTATCCCGCCGAGCGTTCTGCTCATCCTGTACGGGTTCGTCGCTGGCGTGTCCGTGCCGCGGCTCTACGCCGGCGCTTTCCTGCCGGGCTTCTCCCTCGCCGGCCTCTACCTCGCCTACATCATCAGCCGCGCGATCGTGCGGCCGAAGGACGCACCGCAGGTGCCGAAGGAGCTGCGTGAGAAGCTCGGGTTGAGCGACAGCCTGCTGCTCATCCTTCGCGGATTCGTACCGATCACGGCGCTCATCCTCTTCGTCATGGGCGCAATTTTCCTCGGCCTCGCGACGCCATCCGAGGGTGCGGCAATCGGGGCGCTCGGAGGTCTCCTCCTCGCGGCGGGGCACCGGCGGCTCTCCTTCCCGATGGTGCGAGAGTCCGTGTTCTTGACCGTCCGCGCGGCGGCGATGGTCGGCTGGCTCTTGGTGGGCTCGAGCATCTTCGCGGCGGTGTTCGCGCGGCTCGGCGGCTCGGCGGTCATCAGCACCTTCGTCACTGGACTCAACCTGAGCCCCGAAGGATTCTTCTGGGTGGCGCAGGTCCTCATCTTCGTGCTGGGCTGGCCGCTCGAATGGACCGAGATCACGATCATCTTCATGCCGCTCTTCCTCCCGCTCCTTGCCCAGTTCCACGCGCGGTTCCCCGACAACATCGCGACGGACCCCTTCTTCTTCGGGATCATGGCCGCGCTGAACCAGCAGACGTCTTTCCTCTCGCCGCCGGTCGCGATGTCCGCCTTCTACATGAAGGGTGTCGTCGGCAAGGCGATCACGCTCAACCAGATCTTCATCGGCATGTACCCGTTCATGGCGATCCAGATTGTGGCGATGGGCGTCCTCTGGCTGGTGCCGTGGCTCGCGTACGGCCCGGCCAACCTGGTCTTCGGGGCTTCGTTCCGCTAGATCCGCGCCACGCCAGTGAAGACACTTTCGACGAATGTCCGCAGATCCGCGCGCTGCCGGCGCGCGGCAGCGATGAAGAACACAGCCAAGATCGCTGCGCCGGCGATCGCGACGAACAGCTCCTCAATGGACAAGACGGTCTCCGGGGGGCGCAACGCGATGCCGATCGCGACGACAAAGTAGAGGCCGAAGAAGACCGCAATCAGCGCGCGCGTGCGCATCGGCAGCCCGAAGCTGACCTCGATCCGGGTCCCGCCGCGTTGGCCGATGACGCGGCCGGACGCATGCACCGCACGTTGCTGGCGCTCCCAGATCTCGAACCCGTCGGCGCCGACGTGCCCGACGTACTCGTTCTGCGTCTTGAGGATGCCGAGCACGCGCTGCCGTTTGCGGTTGATCGCACCCGAGA
>DASYSC010000156.1:0-10849 GCA_036003765.1 Candidatus Limnocylindria bacterium | reverse complement strand
GTTCGAGAGCGCGGGCGGCTTGCGGGTCGACCTCGCCGACCGCGACGAGCCGGACGCGCCACGTGACCGCCGCCAACGCCGCAAGGAGCACGAGCCTCTCCGCGTCGCCGGCCGGCCAGAGCGAGTCGGCCCCCGCCGCTTCGAGCGCGCGGGCGTCGGCGAAGAGCTCTCCCGGATCGCCGGATAGGCGAAGCTCGACACCGATCTTCATGTGGGTCGATGCTACCGTCGAGGTGCCCCCTCGGACCGTAGCATCGTACTTATGCCGCGACCGCAGGCGCCTCCCGTAGCGATCGCACGCTGGCGTTCGGGCTCCTGGCGCCAGGAGCGCGACCAGGTCGCGGCCGAGGAGCCGCTCCAGATCTCGCTGGACGGGGCTCCGCTCAGTATCGTCATGCGCACGCCGGGCAACGACCTCGAGCTCGCGCTCGGGTTGCTCTGGGCCGAGCGTGTGATCCGCTCCCCCGATGACGTCGCCAGCATCCGCATCAGCGCCGAAGCCGCCGAGAACGACGCTTCGATCGTCATCGCCGCGGATCTTGTGGAGTCGAATCAGATCGACGTTCACTTACAGTCGGCGGCGGGACGGCGCCCCGAACGATCGTTCCTGTCGAGCTCCGCTTGCGGCGTCTGCGGCGCGACGACCGTGGAATCGCTCGCCCTCGATTTCCCGATGCTCCAGCCGGGGCCCACGGTCGACGCTTCGATCCTGCCGACGCTCGCCGAGCGCCTCCGCGAGCGGCAGCGCATCTTCGAGTCGACCGGCGGCCTCCATGCCGCGGGTCTCTTCAACACGGCCGGAGAGCTCCAGCTCCTGCGCGAGGACATCGGCAGGCACAACGCCGTCGACAAGGTCGTCGGCCGCGCATTCCTCGGCGGCCTGCTGCCGCTCCGGGACCGCGTGCTGGCGGTGAGCGGTCGCGCCGGATACGAGGTGGTGCAGAAGGCAGTCGCCGCCGGGATCCCCATGCTCGCCGCCGTCGGCGCGCCGTCCAGCCTCGCGGTCGCGACCGCCGAGCGTTTTGGCATGACGCTCGTGGGCTTCCTGCGCGACGATCGCTTCAACGTCTACACGTCGCCGGAGCGCATCGGGAGGTAGAGATGGCTGTCATTCAGGACCGGCTGCATCCGCGGGCGCGCGCGATCGTCGATCAGATCGCGCGCCTATCGCCCCTCTCGAAGATGACGCCGGAGCAGGCGCGCGGTGCTCCCACTCCGCTCGCCGAGGCGCCCGAGGCCGTGGCGAGCGTCATCGCCCGCAGCATCCCGGGGCCGGGTGGCGCGATGGCCGTTCGTATCTATCGCCCTATGGACGCGTTGCCTGCAACGCTGGTGTATTTCCACGAGGGCGGATGGGTGCTGGGTTCGGTCGACGGTGCGGATGGCTCGTGCCGCATCCTCGCGAATCGCGGCCGCGTGGTCGTCATTTCGGTCGACTACCGGCTCGCGCCTGAGACGAAGTTCCCGGGACCGGTCGAGGATGCATACGCTGCGGTGGTCTGGGTCGCGGGTCAGGCGTCGGAGCTTGGGATCGATCGAGCGCGGATCGCCGTGGGCGGCTCGAGCGCGGGAGGCAATCTCGCGGCCGCCTCCGCGCTGGTCGCGCGCGACCGTGGCGGACCCAGAATCGCGTTCCAGCTGCTCACCGTGCCTGTGACCGAGCTGAGCTCGCGGGCGCCGTCGCACCGGGAGTTCGCGGAGGGCTACGGCCTCACCGCCGCGGACATGGAGTGGTTCGGAAGGCACTATGTGACCACCCTCGCCGACGCCGAGAACCCGTACGCGTCCGTCCTCCGCGCCGATCTGCGCGGTCTTCCGCCGGCGTTCGTCATCACCGCGGAATGCGATCCGCTTCGCGATGACGGCGAGGCGTACGCCAACCGCCTTCGGGAGCTCGGGATCGGGGCCTCCTTCAAGCGCTACCCCGGGATGTTCCACGGTTTTCTGGGCTTCCCGGGCCAGCTTCCGGAAGCGGCTCAAGCGTTCGAGGACGCCGGCGCTGCGCTTCGGGCGGCTCTCAGCTAAACGGGCGGCTCGCGCTCCAGCTCTTCGCGGACCTCGCGCACATACGCAGCGATCGCGTCCGCGTCGGCGCCCTTCGCCGCGCGCAGCCGCTCCGCAGCGACGCCGGCCGTGTAGCTCGCGAGGGGGGCGAAGCGTCGCTCCTTCGTGTGAGCGGCCACCCGGGCGAGCTCGAGCAGCTCGAGAGCAACCTTCGCGTCGAGCTCGGGCTCCTCGATCTTGGCTCCGCGGCGCTCGGCGGCCTTCCGCCAGCGCTTGCCAAGCGACGCGAAGAACTCGTTCACCCTGCGAGAAACCTTAGCGCCGAACTTGCGTCGGGAAAACGGCCGGAGTAGAACGGATATCCGATTCCGATGAAGGAAGTCACTCGTCGTGAGTTCCTAAAGCTCGGAGCCGCCGGCACAGCCGGCATGGCGCTCGTTCCCCTTGCCAATCCGCTCGGTTTCGACATTCGCGCCGCGAAGAGGCGTGCGTACGAGATGCGTATTGCCGGCGCGAAGGAAGTCCACTCGGTCTGTCCCTACTGCGCCGTCGGCTGCGGACTGATCGCCTACACGAAGCAGGTCAACGGCAAGACCCAGCTCCTCCAGATCGAGGGCGACCCCGATAGCCCCATCAACGAAGGACGGCTCTGCCCGAAGGGCGCGACCGCGATGCAGCTCGCGACGAGCTCGCGCCGTGTCGAGAAGCCGCTCTACCGCGCGCCTGGCGGCGACAAGTGGGAAGAGAAGGACTGGGACTTCATGCTCGACAAGCTCGCCCAGAACCTCAAGGCGTCGCGCGACAACACGTTCGTCGCGCAGGACGCGAACGGGAACGTCGTGAATCGCACCGAGGGGGTCGCCTTCGCCGGCGGCGCCGCATTCAGCACGGAAGAGGGCTACTTGGCCACCAAGCTGATGCGGACGCTCGGCGTCGTGCATATAGAACAGCAAGCCCGGGTCTGACACGGCCCAACGGTGACCAGTTTGGCCGCCACATTCGGACGAGGAGCGATGACGAACCACTGGCGCGACATCAAGCACGCCGACGTCATCCTCATCAACGGAGCGAACCCCGCGGAGGCGCACCCAGTCGGCTTCCAGTGGTTCGTGAAGGCGAAGCTCGATCCGACGAAGGGACCCGGGGCAGGCGGGGGCGCGAAGATCATCCACGCCGACCCGCGCTACACGCGCACGTCGGCGCTCGCGGACATGTACCTCCGCATGCGGGTGGGGACGGACGTCGCCTACTTCGGCGGGCTCATCAACTACATCCTCGAGCGAAAGCTTTACCACGAGGAATACGTCAAGAACTACACGAACGCTTCCTGGATCGTGAAGGAAGGGTTCGACTTCAAGGACGGCCTCTTCTCGGGGTACAACGCGCAGGCGCGCTCCTACGACATCGCGACCTGGGCGTACGACCAAGCCGCGCCCCCGGCGGAAGCGCCGCCGACGTCGCAGGCCGGTTTCGCGAAGCGCGACATGACCCTGCAGGACCCACGCTCCGTGTTCCAGCTGCTCAAGAAGCACTACAGCCGGTACACGCCGGAGATGGTCGCGGGCATCACTGGTATCCCGAAGGAGCAGTTCCTCGAGGTCGCGAAGATCGTCGGCGAGATGGGCCGGCCGGATAAGGTCATGACCATCGTCTACGCCGTCGGCCTCACGCACCACACGACGGGCGGACAGCTCATCCGTTCCGGAGCTGTGCTGCAGCTGCTTCTCGGCAATATCGGGCGGCCCGGCGGCGGCATGAACGCCGAGCGCGGCCACGCCAACATCCAGGGGAACACCGACAACGCCATCTCCTGGGAGATCCTGCCCGGGTACCTGCGGATCCCGGCGCCGGGGCAGAAGAACCTCGACGACTACGTACGCCAGAGCGCGCCGGTGAAGAGCGATCCCAATTCCTGGAACTTCTTCGGCATCAATTACCGCAACTTCATGGTGAGCCTGCTCAAGGGCTGGTACGGAAGCGCGGCGACGAAGGACAACGAGTACGCGTTCAACTTCATCCCCAAACCGGCCACGAACTCGTCGTGGATGTCGATCTTCGACCAGGCGCTCCGAGGAAAGATGGAGGGCGTGATCCTCTCGGGGATGACCGCGACGAGTATCGGGCCCGACTCGAACCAGATCATGCAGGCGCTCGCGAACCTCAAGTGGCTCGTGGTTATGGACCCGCTCCCGACGACGAGCTCGGAGTTCTGGCGGGCGCCCGGCCAGGACCCTTCGAAGATCAGGACCGAGGTCTTCATGCTCCCGACGACGCACTGGATCGAGAAGGATGGCTCCTTCACGAACAGCGGCCGCTGGGCCCAATGGAAGGATCAGGTCATTCCGCCAGAGGGCGAGGCTCGCCACGACCACTGGATCACCGCCGAGCTCTTCGATCGCGTGAAGACGCTCTATCGCCAGCAGGGCGGGAAGTTCCCGGACCCGATCATGGCCATGACGACCGACTGGTACAAGGATCCGAAGAAGCCCGAGCTCGACGAGATCGCCAAGGAGATCAACGGCAAGGATCTCTCGACCGGCAAGCAGATGGCGAGCTTCGGGCTCCTGAAGGCGGACGGCACGACCACCGCCGGCAACTGGATCTACACCGCCATGTACCCCGACGCGGGCAACCTCACCAAGCGCCGCAAGGGCGTTCAGGATGCCAAGGCGAACGACCCGACGGGTATGGGCTTCTTCCCCGAATGGGCCTGGAGCTGGCCGCTCAACCGCCGCGTCCTGTACAACCGCGCCTCCGCCGACCTCGAGGGCAAACCATGGGATCCCAAACGTGCTGGGATCCAGTGGAACGGAACGACCTGGGTCGGCGATGTTCCCGACTACCCGGCGACGATGAACCCGAAGGACCCCGCGGCCTGGCTCCCGTTCATCATGAACGGGGAAGGCACTGGACGGCTCTTCTCGAGCGCGATGGGGGACGGTCCCATCCCCGAGCACTACGAACCGGTCGAGGCCCCGATCCCCAACCCGCTGCACCCGCAGCAGTCGGAGGATCCGGTGGCCTTCCTCTACGACAAAGTCGCGGGGCGCCCGAACCGCTTCGGCAAAGTCGACAAGTATCCGTACGTCGCTACGAGCTACCGCCTGACTGAGCACGAGCACTACGTGACGCAGCACGTGCCGCTCCTGGTCGGCCTCCAGCCGCAGGCGTTCGTCGAGATCCCGGTCGAGCTCGCGAAGGAGAAGGGCATCCAGAACGGCGACCGCGTGCGGGTGTTCAGCGAGCGCGGAAAGATCGAGGTCTCGGCCCTGGTCACCAAGCGGCTCGGCCCGATCAAGCTCGCCGGAAGCGACAAGCCCGTCTATCACATCGGCATCCCGATTCACTGGGGCTTCGTCGGCCTCTCCGCTGAGAAGTTCAAGGACCAGTCGCGCTACTGGCTCGCGAACGCGCTCACGCCGTTCGTAGGCGACGTCGGAGCGAGGACGCCCGAGTTCAAGGCGTTCCTCGTGAACATCGAGAAGATCTGATGGCCGTCCTGACGCACGAGATCACCACGGTCTTCGGGGAGCGACGGCAGCGCGCGCGAGAGCTCGGCGCGCGGTTCGACTTCGCTCAGGATCCGCTCCGGCTCTACCTCGCGCTTGTCGACGCGCAAGAGCGAGCCTTCGAGCGCGCACAGCAGGACCGCCCCGCCGCCGACGAGCTGGCGGCATACGTCGTCCGTATCGCACTCCCTAGCGTGATGGAAGCGTCGGTCGCGGCTGGGACGGAGACGCTGCGCGAAGCCGTGCTCCTTCGATTCCACGATGGCGATCTCGAGGGCGTCGTCGAGTCGTGGCTTCGGGCTGAAGAGCAGGCCGGCACGGACGCGTTTCTCGCGCGAGCGAGCGCGTCGCCGGTCCTCGAGGCGCTGCCCGAGGTGGCCGCGACACTTCGTGCGTCCGAGAGCGATGACCGGCACTGCCCGCGGTGCGGCGGACTGCCGCAGCTCGCCTTCTTCGGTGACAGCGGCGAGGCCCTCGTGACCGCGCAGCGTCAGCTGGTCTGCTCGCGATGCGCGACCTCGTGGGCATACTCCCGCATGACATGCGCGAGCTGCGGCGAGAACGCCGGAGCGAAGCTTCCGATCCTGGCCGACACGGATAGCCTCCCGCACCTTCGGATCGATGCTTGCGAGATCTGCCGTCGCTATCTCATCACCGTCGATCAACACCGCGAGCCCCGCGCCGTTCCGCTGGTGGACGAGCTCGCCGCGCTGCCGCTCGATCTGGCCGCCGCGGAGCGCGGCTACACCAAGATCGCGCGGAACCTGATGGGTTTCTAGAGATATGGCCTGGCAAGAAAAGCCGCTCGGATTCTTCACCGACACGTCGATCTGCATCGGCTGCAAGGCGTGCGAGGTCGCGTGCAAGGAGTGGAACCAGCTCGAGGGCAACGCGCCCAAGTTCACGGCGGACTCGTTCGACAACACCGGCCAGCTCGACGCACAGAACTGGCGGCATGTGCAGTTCATCGAGCAGGTGCCCGACAACAACGGCGTCGTGATGACGCCGACCCCGGTCGCCGGCGGCCAGGCGTGGCTGATGATGAGCGACGTCTGCAAGCACTGTAAGAACGCCAGCTGCCTTGAGGTCTGCCCGACGAATGCGCTGATCCGGACAGAGTTCGACACCGTGTACATCCAGAACGACGTGTGCAACGGATGCCGCAACTGCATCTCGGCGTGCCCGTATGGCGTCATCGGCTTCAACGAGGACAGGGGCATCGCCCAGAAGTGCACGCTCTGCTACGACCGGCTCCAGGGCGGGTTACAGCCCGCATGCGCGAAGGCATGCCCGACGGAGTCGATCAAGTTCGGCTACGTCGAGGACCTGCATACCGTCGCCGATCAACGCCTGGCGACGCTCAAGGCGGCCGGCTATCAGAAGGCGCAGCTCTACGGCCGCGACGACAAGGTCTATGGCGGCCTGAACGCGTTCTTCCTGCTGATGGACAAGCCCGAGGTATACAAGCTCCCGAATGAGGCGAACGCGCACCTACCGAGCAGGAACAATCTTCCGGGCTACGTCGGCGGTGTGGCCACCGCGGTCATTGGTCTGGTGGCGGGGCTGCTCGCCTTCCGGAACGGCCGCATGAACGGCAACGGGGCGAACAACAACACGACAACCCGCTGATGCCTCCAGCCGAGCACTTTGCCGCGCCGCCCGAGTGGCAGTGGTGGATCTTGGGCTACTTCTTCTTCGGCGGCATATCCGGCGGGAGCTACGCCCTAGGAACGCTGCTCCGGTTCGCGGGGGACCCGCGCGATCAAGGGGCCGCGCGCATCGCGTTCATCGCGAGCTTCCTCGCGCTCATCCCCTGTCCGGTGTTCCTGACGCTCGACCTCGGCCAGCCGCTCCGGTTCTGGCACATGCTCATCGATACGAGCGAGGGCGGCCTCGCTTTCAAGTATTGGTCTCCGATGAGTCTGGGTTCGTGGGCCCTGCTGGTGTTCGGAGTGTTCTCGTTCGTCTCGTTCCTCGGTGCCATCGCGGAAGCGGGATGGCTCCGGGCGGCGAGCCCGATCGCGCGGGTGCTCCGAGGGGGAGCTGGGCTCGTGTGGAGCGCGATCGGAACGCTGTTCGGGCTCTTCATCTGCGGGTACACGGGGGTGCTCCTGGCGGTCTCGAACCAGGTCGTCTGGAGCGACGCCGGGTGGGCCCTCGGTGGGATGTTCCTGGCGTCCGCGCTATCCGGGTCGGCCGCGCTGTTGCTCCTCGTCGCGCGCTCTCGCCGTGATGTCGACACGGACACCGCGACCCGACTCGAGGCGGCCGACCGCTACTTCGTGATCCTCGAGGCGATCCTCATCGCGATCTTCCTCCTGACCATCGCTATCGCCGGCACGATCGGCAAGGTGCTGGGCATCTGGATCGTGCTCTGGCTCGTCGTGGCCCTCGGTCTGCTCGCGCCGTTCGCGATGGCTCGCTGGGACGTCGCGCGCCGCTGGCCGCCCGTCGCCGCACCGCTGCTCGCGCTACTCGGCGTGCTCGCGCTGCGCGCCGTCGTGATCTTTAGCGCGCAGTCCTAGCCCGGGTCAGCTCGTCCCGTTCAGCGAGCGGCGTGCCAGCCCGATTAGCCGATCTCGAATTGCACCTGGACGTGAACGACGACGTCGAGCTGACCGCTAGGCAGCTGCGCGGCGAAGCTGGGTCCTTGGGGTCCGGGCGCCGGGATGGCGAACTTGAACGCGTCGATCTGAGGTGATGTGCCGACGTCGCTCACGCTGATGACTTTGCCGAGCTGGACACCGGCGCTCTTCGCCATGGCCTGAGCTTTGGCGCGGGCGTCCTGTATCGCCTGCTCGCGTGCGGAGGCCTGCGTTGCCTTGGCATCGAGCAGCGTGAAGGAAACGGTCGCCGTCGTCGCACCATCGTTCTGCACGAGGCTGTCGAGCGCCTTGCCGACGCCATCGGTGCCGTGGAGCGTCAGCGCGATCTGCTGGTTGCCCTGAAAGCCGGTCAGGCGTGGGGCCTTTCCTTGCTCATAGGCGTACTGCGGGTCGATGCGGTACATGACGGTCTTTGTGTCGTTCTCGGCGATGGCGAGGGCCTTCGCGCGCTCCAAGACCTTGCCGATGCGATCCGAAAGGAGCGCCTGGGCCTCGCTGGCGGTGGCCCCCTGGACGACCGCGCCGACCGTCACGATGGCGGCGTCAGGTCTCGTCCGGACCGTCGCATCGCCCGTCGTGACGATGCCCGGCGGCACGGCCCCGGTGACGGGAACCTGCACCGCAGACGACGTGGTGGTCGCCTGCGCCGGCGCCTTGGCCGCGAGGACAAGCGCGAGGAGAAGCGCGGCGAGCCCGATCGTGCCGAGCAGGCTCTTCTGAAAGAAGGTGAGCATGGCGATCTCCCTCGAGTTGATCTCCCTCCATGACGTCCCGGCTGGCTGGAAGTTCCGGCGGCCAGGCTGCCGTCATCTACTCTCAGCGCCGGTGAAGATCACGGATCGGCTCACCGAGCTTCGCGCGAAAGCGGCCCTCGGCGGCGGCACGCAGCGTATCGAGCAGCAGCACGCCAAAGGCAAGCTCACGGCACGCGAGCGGATCGACCTCGTGCTCGATGAAGGTTCGTTCACCGAGCTCGACGCGTTCGTCCTCGCGAGACCGACGGAGCTCATCCCTGACGACGAGCGCGTGATGGGCGACGGCGTGGTGACCGGCTTCGGGCGCATCGACGGCCGGCACGTCTATGTGTTCTCGCAGGACTTCACGGTGTTCGGCGGCTCTCTCGCCGAAGCCCATGCGCAGAAGATTTGCAAGGTCATGGACCTCGCGGTCCGCAACGGCGCGCCGATCATCGGGTTGAACGACTCCGGCGGCGCCCGGATCCAGGAGGGCGTCGTCTCGCTCGGCGGGTACGCCGATATCTTCCTCCGCAACGTCCTCGCATCAGGCGTCGTCCCGCAGATCTCCGCGATCATGGGTCCGTGCGCCGGGGGGGCGGTGTATTCGCCGGCGATCACCGACTTCGTCGCCATGGTCCGCGACACGAGCTACATGTTCGTCACGGGTCCCAACGTCGTGAAGACCGTGACGCACGAGGATGTCACCTTCGACGAGCTCGGCGGTGCCGACGTGCACGCACGCAAATCCGGGGTCGCGCATTTCGAGACCGACGACGAGCCGGCCTGCCTCGCACTGCTTCGCCGTCTCGTCGGCTTTCTGCCGTCCAACAACCTCGATCCGGCGCCGGTCGTCGCGACGGAGGACCCGCCCGATCGCGAAGACCCGGAGCTCGACGGCATCGTCCCCGAGGCGACGACGAAGCCGTATGACATGAAGGACGTCATCCGGCACGTGGTCGACGACGGCGACCTGCTAGAGGTCCACGAGGGCTGGGCGCAGAACATCATCTGCGCGTTCGCGCGGCTCGATGGCCGCTCCGTCGGTGTCGTCGCGCAGCAGCCGATGGTCCTCGCCGGCGTGCTCGATATCGACGCTTCGATCAAGGCCGCCCGGTTCGTGCGCTTTTGCGACGCGTTCAACATCCCGCTCGTCACCTTCGTCGACGTCCCGGGGTTCCTACCGGGCACGGAGCAGGAGCACCGGGGAATCATCCGCAACGGCGCCAAGCTTCTGTACGCCTACGCCGAAGCCACGGTGCCGAAGCTCACGGTCATCACGCGCAAGGCCTACGGCGGCGCGTACGACGTCATGTCGAGCAAACACATCCGCGGCGACTACAACGTCGCCTGGCCGTCGGCGGAGATCGCGGTGATGGGTCCCGAGGGCGCGGTGAACGTCATCTACCGCGACGAGATCGCCAAGGCGGACGATCCGGACCCGCGGCGCACACAGCTTGCGGCCGAATACGTCGAGCGCTTCGCGAATCCGTACGTCGCCGCGGCCCGGGGGTACGTGGACGACGTGATCGAGCCGCGCGAAACGAGGCGGAAGCTCATCGCCGCGCTACGCTCTCTCGCGGGCAAGCGGGACACCAACCCGCGCCGCAAGCACGGCAATATCCCGCTCTGAGGGGGGCATATGTACGGGACGATCGCTCGCTTCAAGCTCAAAAAGGAGTGCCTGCGCGACTTCATGGCGCTTGGCAAGGAATGGGACGAGCACGGGCGGATCCGCGCCGCCGGCTACATCAACTCCGAGATCCTCTGGGAGGACAAGGAGGCCGGCCGAGCCTGCTTGGTGGTGCACTTCACCTCGAAAGAGGCGTACGTGAAGAACGCGAACTCGCCCGAGCAGGACCAGTTCTACCGGAAGATGGCCGCGTGCATCGACGGCGAACCCGAGTGGATCGATGGATCCTTCCAGCCGTGGGACAGCCCGTATTCGCGACCTCCGGCTTGGGCTGAGTCCGAAACCCGCTAACACGGCGACGCT
>DASYSC010000155.1:0-6185 GCA_036003765.1 Candidatus Limnocylindria bacterium | reverse complement strand
GAGATCGTCATCGGCGCGGTGTATCCGCTGACCGGGTCGCAGGCTCCGACGGGGCTGGACCTCAAGAACGGGATCGACCTGGCGGTCGAGTTCATCAACAGCGGCAACAAGGACTTCAACCTCCCTCTCACCAAGGATGGCGGCGGCCTCAAGAACCTCGGCGGCGCCAAGCTCAAGATCGTCTACGGTGATTCCCAGGCCGACCCGCAAAAGGGACAGGCCGAGACCGAGCGGCTCATTACCAGCGAGCACGTCGTCGCGCTGCTCGGGGCATACAACAGCGCGGTCACGGCGACGGCGTCGCAGGCCGCTGAGCGACTTCAGACCCCGTTCGTGAATCCCGAGTCGAGCTCGCCCACGCTCGTGACGCGCGGCTTCAAGTGGTTCTTCCGCTCGACGCCCGACGACTCGATGTTCGCCGAGAACTTCTTCCAATTCCTCGACGACGTGAACAAGAAGTTTCCCGGCCAGGTCACGAAGAAGGTCGCGATCCTTCACACTGACGACCTCTTCGGGAGCGACGTGAACAAGTTCTGCCGCGCGTTCGCGGAGAAGTACAAGTACGAGGTGGTGGGCGACACAGCGTACAAGGCCGACACGCCGGACCTCGCGAGCGAAGTGCAGCGGATCAAGGCGACGGGTGCGTCGATCCTCATCGAGGCGAGCTATCTGCCCGACGTCACCCTCGCGATCCGCACGATGAAGCAGCAGAACGTGAACTTCCAGGGGATCCTCGGGATGGACGCGGGGTTCGTGGACACGAAGTTCATCCCGAACCTCGGCAAGGACACGGAAGGCCTCCTGTCCCGCGAGGTCTGGGCGAAGGATCTCGGCGCGCAGAAGGCTCTCGTCAAGCAGGTGAACGACCTCTTCCGGTCGAAGTTCAACACGGACATGAACGGCAGCTCGGCGCGGGCGTTCACCGGAGTGTTCGTGCTCGCCGACGCGATCAACCGCGCGCGCTCGGTCGAACCGGCGAAGATCCAGAGCGCGCTCGCGCAAACGGATATCCCGGCCGACCAGATCATCATGCCGTGGGACGGCGTCAAATTCGACCAGAACGGCCAGAACACGAAGGGCCGCGGGATCATGGTGCAGATCCAGAGCGGCCAGTACGTGACGGTCTGGCCGCTGGAGCTCGCGAGCAAGCCGCTGGTCTGGCCGCTGCCCGAGTGGTCCAAGCGCTAGACCACTAGAACGGCGTGGAGGTCATCGCCCAGAGCGCCGCCTCGGGCCTGCTGCTGGGGCTGATCCTCGCGCTGTCCGCCGCCGGCCTCGCACTCATATGGGGCGTGATGGACATCGTCAATTTCGCCCATGGGGACTTTCTGATGCTCGGCATGTTCGTGACGTTCTTTGCGTGGTCGTTGCTCGGTCTCGATCCGCTGGTCGCGCTTCCCGGGGTCATCATTACGCTCGCGCTCGTCGGTGTCGTCGTTTACTTCGCCGTCATCCGCCCGGTACTGCGTGGAAGTGTGCTTGCCCAGATCTTCGCGACGTTCGGCCTTGGGATCCTCCTGCGCGGCCTCGCGCAGTTCTTTTTCACGCCGGAGTTCCGCCAGGTGGGCACGACGTCCGTCAGCGGAAGTGTCGCGGTCGGGCCGGTGTATCTCGGCAAGCCCGAGCTCGTCGCGGCAACCGGGGCGGTCGTCGTGAGCGTCCTTCTGTTCGGCCTTCTCAATCGCACCACCGTCGGCACGGCGCTCCGCGCGACGGCCGAGGATCGCGTGGCCGCCGAGCTAATGGGCATCGACACGACGCGCATGTTCGCCTTGGCCTGGGCCATCGGCACGGGATGCGTCGGCGCGGCGGCAGGCCTTCTCGCGATCTACTTCCCGGTCTTCCCCGACGTGGGCGCCGTGTTCGGCCTGCTCGGGTTCGTCACCGTCGCGCTCGGAGGATTTGGGAGCATCGCTGGCGCGATGCTCGCGGGTGTGCTCATCGGCGTGATGACCTCGGTCGCCGGCGTCGTCATCGATCCCGCGTACAAGTTCGCCGTCGCGTACGCGCTCTACCTGGTCGTGCTGGTCCTGCGCCCGCGGGGTCTGCTAGGCCGTGGCTGAGCGGCTCCGGTCACTTCGACCGCGGCGCGTCGCGGGGCCAGCGTTCGCGCTGGCGATCGCGATCGCCTATCCATTCGTCTTCAGCTCGCCGGTCGCCGTGAACATCGGCGTGCTGGTGCTGCTCTTCGCGCTCCTGGGGACGGCGTGGAATCTGCTCGGCGGGTACGCGGGGCAGATTTCGTTCGGTCATGCGGTCTTCTTCGGCACTGGCGCCTACGCGAGCACCCTGCTCCTCACGAAGCTCGGCATCACGCCTTGGGTCGGGATGTTCGCCGGAGCCGCGCTCGCCGCGCTCGTCGCGGTGGTCGCCGGCCTCCCCACATTCCGGCTCGCCGGTCACTACTTCGCGATCGCGACAATCGTGGTTGCCGAGATCGCCCGTACCGTGGTGCGCAATACAGACGCGATCGGCGGCGCGCGCGGTCTCTTCCTGCCGATCCTTCCGACGGCCGCCATCAACTACGAGTTCCACGAGACGCGGATGCCTTACTACTTCATCGCGCTCGCGCTGCTAATGAGCTCGCTCGTAGTCACCGTGCTCGTCGAGCGCCGTCGCGTCGGCTACTACCTGCTCGCGATCCGGGAGGACGCGACCGCTGCGCGTAGCGTGGGCGTGCGCGTGCTCCGCTACAAGCTCGCGGCCGCCGCCCTGTCGGCTGCGCTCACGGCACTGGGCGGCACCTTCTACGCGCAATACGTCCTTTTCATTGACGCCGACTCGGTCTTCCCGCTCTCGCTCTCAATTCTCATCGCGCTGGTGGCCATCCTCGGCGGCGCCGGGCGCACCTATGGCCCTCTCCTCGGCGCGTGCCTGCTCATCCCGCTGGCCGAGATTACGCGGATCCAGCTTGGAGGGACCGGTCGCGGTACCGATCTCGTCATCTACGGCGCGCTGATCGTGCTCATTAGCGTCGCGCAGCCGGGCGGACTTGTCGCGCTGGTGGACAGACTGCGCCGGCGGCTGCGCGCGGCATGAGCGGCCTCCTCGAGATCGCGGGGATCACGAAGCACTTCGGCGGCGTGCTCGCCAACGACGAGGTCTCGTTCGGCGTCCCCGAGGGCGCCATTGTCGGTCTCCTCGGACCGAACGGCGCGGGCAAGACCACGCTTTTCAACTGCGTCACCGGCTACCTGCGCGCGGACGCGGGCACGGTGCGCTTCGCGGGCGCGGACGTGACCGCGCACTCGACAGCGGAGCTCGCGCGCCGCGGCCTGGTCCGAACGTTTCAGGTCGTGCGCGTCTTCACGGATCTCAGCGCTCTCGACAACGTGCTCATCGGGGCGCTCCTCCGCGCACCCGACGTGCGCGTCGCGCGCGAGCGAGCCAGCGCCGCGCTCGAGACCGTCGGTCTCGCCGCGCGCGCCGCCGTGCGTGCGCGTGACCTCACCATGGCCGAACGGAAGCGCCTCGAGCTTGCGCGCGCGCTCGCCACGGAGCCCCGTGCGCTGCTGCTCGACGAAGTGATGAGCGGCCTGACACCGCGCGAGGTCGCGAGCGCGGTGGCGCTGGTGCGGTCGTTACGCGAGCGAGGGCTCACGATCGTGCTCGTCGAGCACGTCCTCGAGGTGGTCATGCCGCTCGCCGACCGGGTCGTGGTGCTGGATCACGGACGCAAGATCGCGGAGGGCGAGCCTGCCGCCGTATCGCGGGACCGGGCGGTCATCGAGGCGTACCTCGGCCCGCGGTTCGCGCACGCGTGAGCGATCAGGCGCTACGCGTCGACGGGCTCGTGGCTGGATACGACGGCGTCCCCGTCCTCCACGACGTTTCCCTCGCGTGCGCTCCCGCGGCCATCACCGCCGTCATCGGTGCGAACGGCGCTGGGAAGACGACGATGTTGCGTGCGCTGTCCGGCGTCGTGCGCCCCAGCGCCGGAAGCGTGCGGCTCGGCGACGACGAGCTCAGCGGGCGAAGGCCGCACGACATCGTGCGCCTCGGCGTCGCGCATGTGCCCGAGGGCCGGCACGTGTTCGCGCGCCTCTCCGTGCGCGAGAACCTTCGCCTCGGCGCGTACTGCGTGCCGGTCGCGTCCGCGCGAGCGGCGGCGCTCACCGCGGTGCTAGAGCTCTTCCCATTCCTGCACCAACGAGCGAATCAGCGGGCCGGGACGCTCTCCGGCGGCGAGCAGCAGATGCTAGCCATCGGACGCGCGCTCATGTCGCGCCCGCGGGTGCTTCTCCTCGACGAGCCGACGCTTGGGATCGCGCCGCTCATGGTCGACCGTCTCTTCGACGCCATCGCGCGCCTGCCGGAGCTCGGCACGGCCGTCCTTCTCGTCGAGCAGAACGTGCGCGAAGCGCTCGAGCTCGCCCCCGAGGCGTACGTGCTACAGACGGGCCGCATCGTCTTGCACGGGAGCGGGACGGAGCTGCTCGGCAGCGACCTCGTTCGCCAGGCCTACCTTGGGATCTGACGTCGCCGCGCTCGGCCCGGCCGCTGTGCGCGCCGAGATCCGCGATCGGCGGTTCCGCGGGACCACGGCGGGACTCGCGCCCGGTCACGCGCAGGCAAACCTCGTCGTGCTCGGGCGTGACTGGGCCGACGAGTTTCGCGAGTTCTGCCTCGCGAATCCTCGGCCCTGTCCGCTCCTCGACGTCACCGCGCCGGGCTCGCCACGCCCGCAGCGCGTTGCGCCGAACGCCGACGTGCGGACCGACATCCCGGGCTATCGCCTCTACCGGGGCAGCGCGTTCGAGCGGCTCGACGACCTCCGCGGCGTCTGGCGCGACGACCTCGTCGCCTTCCTCATCGGCTGCTCCTTCAGCTTCGAGCGCGCTCTCCTCGCGAACGGCATTCCGGTCCGGCACATCGCGCTCGGACGCACCGTGCCCATGTACATCAGCACGCTCGAGTGCGCCGCGACCGCGCGTCTGCGCGGGCCGATAGTCGTGTCGATGCGGCCCATCGCAACGCACGACGTAGATCGCGTGCGCGAGATCTGTGCGCGCTACCCCGGCTCGCATGGCGAGCCGGTGCACGTGGATGATCCCAGCGCCATCGGCATCCGCGATCTGGGCAGGCCGGACTTCGGTGATGCGGTTCCGGTGGGCGAGCGGGAGGTGGCGGTCTTCTGGGGGTGCGGCGTCACACCGCAGGTCGTGCTCGAGCGGAGCGGCTGCCGCTGGTTCGCCTCGCACGAGCCGGGCCGGATGTTCGTGACCGACCGCGAAGAAACGATCGCTCCGCTCAGCGGGTAGCCGTCGCCGCTTCGGCGAGCTCAGAAAAAGCGAAATCGTTGGACCTGCTGGGCAGGGTGGATTCGAACCACCGATTACCTGATCCAGAGTCAGGTCAGCGAAAATTCGGCACGACTTTCGCATTCTGACGCAATCTTGAAGAAATCGCGGGAGCGGGGCCGCTCCTCGAGTCGAGAATCAGGTGAGCTTCCGACGAAAGCTAAAGCAGTGAGGTCGGTCCGCGAGGCACGCTGGACAGGGGCAGAGATCAATGGTGTCTCCCTCTCGCGTAGGTGATGGGCGCCGACGTCGGTCACCCGCATTTGGCAGGGACTGGATCCCGTGCCCACGATTCGTGCGGGTTCGCATGAGCAACAGAGTGCGGCCCAGGGGCACCGTCATGTCTTTCTCTTGTCGCTTGGCGGATAGAGAAGTTTACGGAGCTTCAAGGCCACGTGCAGCTCCAAGCGACGGTCGGGATTCCCCAAATCCATTCCTAGAACAGCCCCAATTCGCCCAAGCCGGTACCGCAAGGTATGCGGATGAACCACCAACAACTTGGCCGCTTCTTTGTACACGAAGTTAGTCTCGACGACGCATTCAAGCGTCCGAATAAGGTCGGCGTGGTGCTCCCTGTCGTAAGCCTCGAGTTTGCCTAAGGTCCGTCGTACAAAGTCGAGGAGCGCCGGATTTTGCGTGCGGGCCAGAATCCGATAGACCCCAAGGTCGTCGGCCCGGAAAGTTGAGCTCTCCCGGCCGAAAGACCGGCCTACATCAAAAGTGATCGCGGCCTCGTCATAGGACTTGCGCACATCCGTGAGCGACGAGCACGCTGGCCCGATCCCGAAGGACATGGTCTTGCTAAAAGCATGGTCAACTTCCATACGAAGATCGCGGACCATGTCGTCAACGTCGCGGGCGCTAAATCCCTGTCTCTCAGCGACG
>DASYSC010000154.1:0-6500 GCA_036003765.1 Candidatus Limnocylindria bacterium | reverse complement strand
CGCGCCGTAGTCGTTCTCATACGCGATCTCAGACGCGCCGAGACGCACTTGGGCTGATGCTGTCGGTCATGCATCGGTTGCTCCTCGTCGCCGTTGTCGGCGCCTCGTGTCTCGCTTCGCCCGCCCCGGCGGCGGTGACGCCGAGCGTCGGTCCGGGCGCCAGTGACTCGCCGCACCAGACCACGAGGTCGGAGCTCCCACAGGGCGCGACTCAAACCCCGCGCCTTTCCCCGTCGCCAACAGCCAAGCCGAGCGCGACGCCGGAGCCCGCCGTCGCGCCGTGCCGTGCGTCGCAGCTCGAAGCACGGGCGAGCGGCCAGGGTGCGACCGGGTCAATACTCGGAGCGATCTTTTTTGTGAATCGCGGCAGCTCGTTGTGCGGCCTCCGCGGCCACCCGGTTGCGCAGCTCCTGGACGCGAGCGGCGCCACCCTCGACGTCCGCATCGGCGCCGGGAAGGGCGAGGAGCGGCTTGTGGTCCTGCGGCCGAGTGGCTTCGGCGACTGGACGCCATTGACGCCACCGCCGGTCGAGAGCGCCTACGCGATGTATCAATGGTTCAACTGGTGTGCCGCGAGAGGTGCGGTCGCCTTCCGCGTGTCGCTTCCGAACGGTCAGGGCACACTCGACGCCCCCTTCATCAGCCACGCTGGGACGGTGGTCGGCGCGCCGGGCGCGAAACCGCGGTGTGATGCTCCCGACGCGTCCTCCGGCGCGTCTTCCATGGGCGTGGGGCCGTTCAGCTTCAGTGGCGACGTCCGCTAGGTCATTCCTGCGCCCGGCGCGATTGGCCGAAGTACCAGGCCAGCGTCCGCGACTCGAAGGCCACGAATAACCGGTTCAGCAGGTACCCGACGACCATCAGCGTAAAGATCCCCGCGTACATCTCGGGGATGCGGAACGCGCGCTCCATGTCGAGGATCATGAAGCCGATCCCGTCGTTGCTCGCGACCATCTCGGAGATCACCGTGAGGATCAGCGCGATCGCGAGGGCGATGCGCATGCCGGCCACAATGTTCGGCGACGCCGATGGCAGCACGATCTTCCAGATGATCTCGCGCGTCGTCAGGCCGAACGTTCGCGCGGTGTCCAGCAGGACGCGGTCGACCCCCGCGACGCCCTGGATGGTGTTCACGACGATCGGGAAGAAGCACGCGAAGGTGATTACGAATACCTTCATCTGGTTCTCGATCCCCAGGAAGAGGATGGCGATGGGGATGATCGCGGGCGGCGGGAGTGGCCTGAGGAGCTCGATCAGCGGCTCGAGGAGCAGATAGCCGGCGCGGAAGTACCCCATGGCCAGACCGATGCCGAGACCGATCACCACCGCAAGGCCGTATCCGAAGCCGAACCGGACCGCGCTTGAGCCGAGATTGCGTAGGAGCTCGCCGTTCATAAGAAGCCGCCAGAGCTCCGACGCGATCTTGGACACCGGCGGCACATAGATCTGATTCACGAGCGCCGCTCGCGAAAGGATCTCCCACAGCACGACCAGTAAGGCGAGAACGGCGAATCCACCCAGCCGCAGCCGCCCCGTTCTACCCACTGCTCGCCACCGTTCCGATCAGCTCGTGAACATGCCGCCGGTAGCGGAGAAAAAGCGGATCCTCGCGCGTCGCCAGCTGGTCGCGTGGATAGGGCAGCTCGTTGCCGAACCGCTCGACGGCGTGGCTCGGACGGCCGCGGAGCAGCACGATCGACGACGAGAGATAGACAGCCTCGTCGATGTCGTGCGTCACGAACACGATGGTCTTGCCGAACTCACGCCACAGGCCAAGGAGCAGATCCTGCAACCCCTGCCGGGTCATGGCGTCCAGGCTCGAGAACGGTTCGTCCATGAGCAGGATCTGCGGCTCGCGCGCGAGCGCGCGCGCGATCGCGACGCGCTGCTGCATCCCGCCGGACAGCTGATACGGGTGGTATCGCTCGAAACCGGCGAGCCCCACCGTCGCGAGGTTCCGAGCGACCCGACGTGCCCGCTCGGCGGCATCGACCGGCAGGTTCTCGAGCGCGAAGTGCACGTTCCCCTCGACGGTGCGCCAGGGAAGGAGCGACTTCGTGTACTGCTGGAAGACGACCACCATCTGCTTCTGGGGCGCGGTGATGACCTCGCCACCGACGACGACTCGACCGTCGGTCGGCGGAAGGAGGCCACCGATGATCTGCAGCAGCGTCGTCTTGCCGCAGCCCGACGGCCCGACGACGGCCACGAACTCGCCCTCATCGACGCCGAACGAGACCGCGTCGAGCACGCGCAGCGACGATCCGTCCGGTGTCGGGAACGCCTTTCCGACCCCCTGCACGTCGAGGAGAACGCTCACCGCCGCGCTAGAACTTGACGAAGAGGTCTTCGGCCTTCAGCGTCGAATTCTTGTCGAGCAATCCCCATTTCTTCGTCATATCGACCCAGAACTGCACCGCATCGAGGAGCGGCGTGCTGCGGAGCGCCGCGAGATTGATCTTCGCGGCGATGGCAGGGTCGAGGTTCGCGTACTTCGCGGCGTATTCGCGGGCAGTCTTCTCGTTCTTCGCGACCCAGTCCATCCCCTTGGTGTTCGCGCGGTGGAACGCTTGCGCAGCGTCGCGGTTCTTGGTGATCCAGTCATCGGTCGAGATGAACCCGGCGATGGCGCAGTTGTCGCGGAGATCGGTCAGGTAATACGACAGGACCGAGGCATCCTGCGAGGTCGAGACGGTCACGAACGGCTCGGTCGGAGCCGCCGCGTCGACCTGTCCCTGCGTGATCGCGGGCGGCATCTGCGGGAACGGAAGCTCGACGTACTGCACGGTCTTGGGGTCGCCGCCGCCCCGCTCGATCCACTCCATCACGCCGACGTGGACGATGCCATTGCGCGTGTTCACTGCGACCTTCTTGCCATTCAGGTCTTTGGCGGTCTTGATGGCGCTGCCCTTTTTCACGATGATCGCGAACGGCGGACTGGCCTTGCTGCCATACGCGCTGTCGCTGAACGCCTTGATCTTGATTCCCTGGCCGTTCGCGACGATGACCGACACGTAGTTCGAGATCCCGAAGTCGAGCGATCCGCCGACGATGGCCGGGATGATCGTGGCGCCCCCGGCCATGGCCTGCAGCTCAAGCTTCAGTCCTTCCTCGGCCATGTAGCCCTGCTCGATCGCCGCGTACATTCCGAGGAAGTCGGTGAGCGGGAGATAGCCGACCTTGAGCGTGCGGATGGGCTTTGGCGTGGGCGACGCGGTCGGCGCTGTGGTCGCCGACGGGCTCGGCGCCGTGGCCGCGGGAGCGCAGACCGCCAGGAGCGACGCTCCGACCGCGGCGCCACCAACCGCTGTCGCCCTCTTGATGAGCTCTCGACGCTTCATGCGTTCCCTCCCCACCCTTCGATGGGCGCCGCGAGTCTAGTCTTGGACCCGATGACCGTACGGACCGCTCCGCCGTTCCGCGCCGACCACGTCGGGAGCCTGCTGCGCCCACCCGAGCTCCTACGCGCTCGCGAGGAGCGGGCGCAGGGTCGGCTCACGCCCGTCGACCTTCGCGCGATCGAGGACGAGGCCATCGGCGACGTCGTGAGGATGCAGGAGGAAGTTGGTCTTCGATCCGCCACGGACGGCGAGTTCCGCCGCGCGTCATGGCACATGGATTTCATCTACCAGATCGGCGGGATCGAGAAGACCGCCGGCAACCTCGCGGTCCAGTTCCGGAACGAGAAGGGCGTGATCGAGTTCACGCCGGCGGCGCTGCACGTCGCCGAGAAGCTGCGATTGGACCGCACCATCTTCGGCGAGGACTTCGCGTTCCTGAAGTCGGTCACGAAGAACACGCCGAAGCTCACGATCCCGAGCCCGAGCATGGTCCACTACCGGGGCGGACGTGCCGCGATCGACGAGAAGATCTACCCCGACCTCGACTCCTTCTATCACGACCTCGCCGCCGTCTACACGCGGGAGATCGCGGAGCTCGCGAAGCTCGGCTGCACCTACCTGCAGCTGGACGACACGAGCCTGGCGTACCTGAACGATCCGACCCAACGCGAGTACATCGCGTCGCTTGGCGGCGACGCCGAGCATCAGCACGAGATCTACATCCGGCTCATCAACGAGGCCATCGCGAACAAGCCCGCGGGCATGACGATCTGCACGCACTCCTGCCGCGGGAACTTCCGGTCGTCGTGGGCCGCGTCGGGCGGTTACGAGTATGTCGCGGAGGCGGTCTTCGGTCGCCTGGGCGTCGACGGCTTCTTCCTGGAGTACGACGACGCGCGCTCCGGCACGTTCGAGCCGCTCCGCTTTGTGCCGAAGGGAAAGGTCGTCGTCCTCGGGCTGGTCACGACGAAGCGTGGAGCTCTCGAGAAGAAGGACGACCTCAAGCGGCGGATCGACCAGGCCACCAAGTACGTCCCGCTGGAGCAGCTCTGCCTCAGCGGCCAGTGTGGCTTCTCCTCGACGGTGGAGGGCAACACGCTCACCGCCGACGAGCAGAAGGCGAAGCTCGAGCTCATCGTCGAGACGGCGCGCGAGGTCTGGGGTTGATCGAGAGAAGCGCTCGTCCCGACAACGTCACTCTTGCCGCATTCGCTGCGATCATCCTGCTCGGTGGCGCGAATTCGGTCGCGATCCGTTTCAGCAACGTAGAACTGCCGCCGTTCTGGGGCGCCGCGGCTCGGTTTGCGGCCGCGACACTGGTGATGTACGCGGTGATGCTCTACCTCCGGTTGCCTTTTCCGCGCGGTCCCGCCCTCGCCGGGATCGCCGTCTTCGGAATCCTGAACTTCGGGCTGAGCTACGCGTTCATCTACTGGGGACTGCTGGACGTGCAGGCCGGACTCGCACAGGTCGTGATCGCGATCGCGCCGCTAATGACGTACTTCCTTGCGCTGGCGCACCGCCAGGAGCGCTGGCAGATCCGGCCGGTCCTCGGCTCGCTTCTGGCCCTCGCCGGAATCGCGGTGGTCTTCGGAGAGCAGGTGAGCGCGGCCGTTCCGCCCCTGGCGCTGCTCGCGATCGTCGCCGCGGCGGCATGCGCCTCTGAAGCGACCGTCCTCGCCAAGGCAATTCCGCCCGTCCACATCGTCACGTTGAACGCCGTCGCGATGGCGATCGGGACGGCGTTCCTCGCGGCCTTGGCGTTCGTCGCCGGTGAGCGCCTATCCGTGCCAAATCAGCTCGATACCTGGCTCGCGTTCTGGTATCTGGTCCTGATCGGTACGGTCGCGGTCTTCGTCCTGTTCTTGTTCGTGCTTCGGCGATGGACCGCGTCAGGGACGTCCTATGTGTTCGTACTCACGCCCTTCGTGACCGTCGCGGTGGGCGTGTGGCTCGCGGGTGAGACCGTCACGTGGACTTTTCTCATTGGTGGTGCGCTGGTCCTCGTTGGCGTGTACATCGGTGCGTTGGCCCCAACCGGCACACCGACGCTCAAAGGCGGGTTAGGCGGGCCCGAGGTCGATCCGGCTCGGAGCCTGAAGGATTCGGCTCAAACGTAGCCAGGCTCATGCGTCGATAACGAGGTCGTCGCCCTTGACTTGCACGGTCCGGGAAAGGACTGGCCGCTGCGCCGGTCCGCGGAGGACCGCGCCAGTAGTCACGTCGAACTGGCTGCCGTGGCAGGCGCAGGTCACGACGGTCCCTTCCAGACGGCCATTCGCAAGCGAACATCCCATGTGAGTGCAGGTGTCGTCGAAGGCATAGAGATGACCGTTCGCACTGGCGACGTTTACCTTCGTTCCCGCGACATCGAATACGCGCATGTGGCCGTCTTTGACGTCCTTTGGGCTACCAACTCGCATCGACACGTTTGTCACCCCCTGCGAGACCGACGCTGAAACGCGGAAACGCTCTAGGGATCTCCCCACGGTACGCGTGGTTCGCCACGTCGCGCCCTCAAGCTGCACTGAATGTTAGAGGTGCTCAGCCGAATCGATCGGCGAGGCGCTCGACCTATCGAAGGCCCAACTGAGTCGGCTTGGGCGCGCGAGGTTAGGTACCTCTGGCTCCGAAGGCGCGCCAGTGTCTAGCGTGCGAGCGTGAACGCCCTCCGCACGACTCGCTTCAGCGCGGGCCGTTCGGCATCCGCCGGAGAGCCCAGCCTGACGAACCGAAACTCGTTCCCGCCGCCTTCGAGCAATCCGCTTCCGTCGTCGAGCTCGCGGCCGCGGGGGAAGAACAGGGCCACATGTGTCGGGAACGTGCCGATCGCGGCCACGTACTCGTCATCGACGGCGTAGCGGATGACCTTGTACATCGTCCGACTCGAGCGCGGGGGGTGGCTCTGGTAGGCGACCTCCTTCGCCTTCGGGGCGGCGGCCTTCACCATCCGCCGCGCCGCCTGCACCGTCGGGCGCACGGCCAGCGGGATCTTCTTGAGGTGCTCGGAGACGGTGATCTCTGCGGTCGGCATCGCTACGGCTCCTCAGACTCAGCGCGACCAGCGCTCGATCTCAGACTGACGGACGGGACTCCAGACACGACTGTCAGATCCAAAGAAGTAAGACGCAACCGCCAATGCTACGAGGGCTGAAACGA
>DASYSC010000153.1:0-10722 GCA_036003765.1 Candidatus Limnocylindria bacterium | reverse complement strand
TCAGTCACGGAGAAAACAGTCGCGCCTCCGTCAGGCGATCCGCACGACTACATGAGTCTCTCCATCTACTGGTGGCCCGACTCGTCGAAGCCCGACGGCCTCCCGTACCTGCAACGCGATGGACAGATCAATCCCCAGGCCACTGACATGAGCCGGTACGACGGGGCGAAGATCGTCCGCATGGTCGGCTCGGTCGAGACCCTTGCGCTCGCGGGGTTCCTGACCGGCGAGAACTCGTACAGCGAGGCCGCGGCGCGGTGGCTGCGCGTGTGGTTCCTCGAGGAGGCGACGCGAATGAACCCCTCGATGCGCTTCGCGCAGATCATCCCGGGACGGACGGAGCCGCGCGGGACCGGGATCATCGAGAGCCGCCAGCTCATGCGTGTGGTCGACGCGGCGCTCCTGCTCGAGGGGACGCCCGCATGGCCCGCCGCCGACCATGCCGCGCTTCGCGCCTGGTTCGGCCGGCTGGTGGATTGGCTTCTCGAGAGCACGCAAGGTCAAATGGAAGGACGCGCGGCGAACAATCACGGGACCTGGTACGACGCGCAGGTCGCGGACTTCGCGCTCTTTGCGGGACGGGCCGACGTCGCGAAGGACACGCTCGCGCAGGTCGGAGCGAAGCGGGCCGCGAAGCAGATCGCGGACGATGGCCGCCAGCCCCTCGAGCTCGCACGCACGCGATCCTTCCACTACAGCGTGTTCAACCTCCTGGCCCTCGCGGTCCTCGGCGACCTCGGGGACCGTCTTGGGGTCGACGTGTGGCGCGGGTCGGCTCGCATCCAGGGCGGGATCGACTTCCTCACGCCATATCGGGACGGCACGAACGCGTGGCCGCATCCCGAGCTCAAGGACGTCGACTACGGAGCCGAGCTCGCGCCGATCCTCGCGCGCGCCGCGCGGGCGTACCCGGAGGCCGGCTACGACCGGATGCTCACGTCGCTGTCAGCGAAACAGAGCGCTCTCGGGGCGCTGAAGCTGCGTCTCGGTGTGTTCGGCAGCCTCGGCGGCACGGCGAGCGCGCCGCCGCCCTGGGCTGTTTGAAAACGAGGATCTCTACGCCGAAAAGACGACTCGACCTCCGATGATCGTCGTCATCACCCGCCAATCGGAGTCGAGGATCGTGAGGTCGGCATCGTAGCCCGAAGCGATGCGACCCTTGCGCGAAGCGACGGCGTGACCGAGAGCAGCGGCCGGTGTTCCGGTCGCCATGAGCACGACCTGGGCGGGGGTCAGCCAGGTCATGGCGCTCCGGACCGTGCGAAGGCACGCATCGAGTAGCACCGCGCTACCGACAAGGGTGCTGTCAACACGGCGAACTCCATCTGCGGCAGCGTGACTGGTGGCGAGGCCTGCCGGAGCGACGGCGTCGCTTACGAGCGCGACACGCTCGATCCCGGCGACGTGGATCACGAGCTCCGCAATCATCGGATGCACGTGAACTCCGTCGCAGATGAGGCCGATCGTCGCCGAGCTCGAGAGCAGCGCGCCAACGAGGCCAGGCGACCGGTGGTGCAGCGGCGGCATGCCGTTGAAGAGGTGAGTGCCCATCGTTGCGCCGGCCGACAGCGCTGACCGCGCCGTTTCCAGGTCCGCACCTGAATGACCAAGGCTCACGATCGTGCCGGCTGCCGCAAGCCGGCGGATCGCGTCGAAGGCGTTTGGAAGCTCCGGTGCGATGGTGACGATCGATGGGCGGCAGACCGAGAGCCAGCGCTCGACCTCGCGTTCGTCTGGCTCTCTCAGCGACGTGGCGTCGTGGGCGCCCCGGTGTGCCGCGCTGAGGAACGGGCCTTCGAGATGCGCCCCGAGTGACGCGGCACCGTCGACATGGTCGCGGGGTCGGTATGGCCCGAGGCGCTCGAGGAGCGGCGCCGGTGGCGAGCTGATGACGGTCGGGCAAAAAGCGGTGACGCCGTGGCGGGGGAGGACTCTCGCGACAGACTCCACGGCATCGTCTGGTCGTGGGTGGGATGTGAGGTCGATGCCTCCCGCCCCGTTGAGCTGGAGATCGATCAGCCCGGGCACGATCCAGCCATCCACGACGATGTCCGCGCCGTCGGCGCTCGCGCCGGTCATGACCGACGTGATGAGGCCACCAACGATCTTCACGGTCGTCGCAGCGGACTCGTGCCCGTCCGTGAGCACGGTTCCATGCACGGTGAGCGATCGCTCGGCTCGGGTCAGGTCCATGCGAAGGCGTTCAACAGTTGCTCGGGTCTGTAGTCTGTGCATGTTAATATGTCGACCGGCCCCGCGAATCGCGTTGTAGCGCCGCTCGTCAGTGGCCCCATTCCCCTCTATCACCAGTTGAGACAAGCGCTCCGGGACCGGATCGCGGCCGGCGAATGGCGCCCCGGAGATCAGGTTCCGACGATCCGCGAGCTCTGCCGGCTCTATGGCGTCAGCCGCATCACGGCGATCCAGGCCGTGGGCGCGCTTGCCCACGAAGGCGTCGTCGCCCGCAAGCAAGGCAAGGGCACGTTCGTCGCGGAGCCGAAGATCGAGCACGGTCCCGTCCGCCTGCTCAGCTTCACCGAGGACATCGCGCGGCGCGGGCACCTGCCTGGGAGTCGCATCCTCGAGCTCGCGCGCATTCCCGCGAGCCAAACGATCGCCGCGCGGCTCGGGCTTGCTCCGGGCGATGCGGTTGTGCTGCTCCGGCGACTTCGCCTCGCTGATGGCAAGCCGATGGGCGTGCAGAACGCCTATCTGCCCGACGATCTTTTTCCCGGCCTGGCCGACATGCGCGAGCCGATCGACTCGCTCTATCGGCTCCTCGACGCTCGCTATGGAGTCGTGCCGACGAAAGCCACCGAAGCGTACGAGCCGATCGTCGTCGACGACGAGATCGCGTCGCTCCTGGGCCTCCGCCGAGGGCTTCCCGCATTCTCCGTGGAGCGAATCACGCGCGACCAGCGCAATCGGGTTGTGGAGTACACCGTCTCGGTGCTCCGAGGGGATCGCTACAAGGTCGTCCTCGACCTCGCGGGCCCAGGACTATGAAGGCCGTCCGGAAAGGTAGCCCGCCAAGCGCCGAGCTCTATCTGCGCCGCGCGGAGGAGCTGCTTCGCCGCATCCGGGAAGAGCAGGCGCCGCGCCTCGCGGAAGCCGCCGAGCTCATGGCAGACGCGATCGCCGGTGAGGGCGTCGTCTACCTGTTCGGCAGTGGACACTCGGTGCTCCCCGCGATGGATGTGTTCCCCCGGTACGGGAGCTTCGTTGGGTTCCGTCCCTTGCTCGATCCGCGCCTGATGTGGTGGAACGTGCTCGGACCGGGCGGCGTGCGGGAGCTGCTCTGGCTCGAACGCAGCGAGGGCTACGCGCGGATCTTCCTCGGCAGCTACCGGCTCAGGCCGCGGGATGTGATGCTCGTCTACTCGCACGGTGGTCTGAACGCCGCGCCTGTAGAGGTGGCGCTGGAAGCCAAGCGCATCGGACTTCGCGTTATCGCGGTTACCTCGCTTGGCAACGCTCGTCGCTCGCCGCCGACCCATTCAAGCGGAAAGCGCCTCGCCGACGTGGCCGACGTGGTCATCGACAACTCCGTGCCGGCCGAGGACGCGCTCGTGCGAGTGGACGGCCTTGCCGAACCGCTGGCGGCGGGGTCGACACTTGCGGCGGTCGCGATATCGATGGCGCTCGTGGCCGAGGTGGGAGCTCGGCTCGTCGACCGCGGCCTGCATTTGGATGTCTTCGTCTCCCCGAACGCGTCCGGCGTCGTGCCGGAGCACAACGCGTCTGTCTTCGAAGCGCACCGGCGTGCTCTGGAGCGATCGGACGGTCACGGATCGTGAGCTCCTCCGGATGCGCACTGGCCATCGATGTCGGCGGCACGAAGATTTCGGCGTGTCTGGTCGATGCGGCCGGGCTTCTGCGGGGGCGCCTCGATGTGCAGACCGATCGGCGGGGCGGGGACGAGGTAGTCCGCCAAGTCATCGAGGTCGCGGTCGAGGCGGCGAAAGGTGCTGATGTCCTGGGTGTCGGGGTGGCTGTGCCGGCCGTCGTCGACCGAGACCGGCGGGTCGTGACTTGGGCACCCAACATCCGCGGCTGGCGCAACGTGTCGCTCGCCGCGCGGCTCGAGAAGGCGCTCTCGGTACCGGCCGTGCTGGAGTACGACGGTCAGGCTTCCGCTGCCGGAGAGCACTGGGTGGGGGCCGCACGCGGCGTCGACAACGTCGTCATGCTGGTCATCGGGACCGGCATCGGCGGGGGAATCATCTGTGACGGCCGTCTCTATCGCGGGAGCGACGGCCTCGCCGGCGCCGTCGGATGGCTGAGCTGTGGTCCCGGCAACACAAGAGGTCGCGGCCGGCGGCGGGTGCCTGAGCTGGAGTCGGTGGCGGCCGGCCCCGCCATCGCGAGACGTGGACGACGTCGCCGAGCCCAGGATGTCTTGACGTCAGCGGCCTCGGGGAACGCTCGAGCCCGGAAGGTCATCGAGGCGACTGCCGATCTGCTTGGGCGAGCCGTGGCCGACCTCGTCAGCCTGCTCAACCCCGACCTCGTCGTCCTCGGCGGCGGTGTCGGTGCGGGACTCGGCAGCCGGCTCTTGCCGCGCATCAGGGCGACCGTCCGTGATCATGCCCAGCCCATTTCGGCAAAGCGGGCCCGCGTCGTGATGTCGGCGCTTGGCACGGATGCGGGCCTCTTCGGCGCAGCGCGCGCTGTCTTCGCTGAGTTTTCGTTGGCAAGGGGGTGAGTGCGTAGGAGAGATCACATGCCTCGGGAGTCGCGCCACAGGGAGGTTGGAGGTCATCGAATCATGAACATTGTCAGCCGATTGGTTGCGAGTCTGGCCATCGCGGCGATGGTCGTTGCAGCCTGCACCGCCGCCCCTGAGACGAGCAAGGGTCCGGTCAAGCTCGTGGTCCTGACGCACTGGGGCGACCAGGCCCTCCTCGCCGTGCTGCAACCCATCTTCGACGAGTACCAGAAGCAGAACCCGAACGTGAAGATCGAGCACCAGTCCGTCGCATTCGACGAGCTGCTCAAGCGCATCACGACCGGACGCCTCGGCGGCAGCGCACCCGACATCTATCACTTCTACAACCTGTGGATGCCGGAGTTCGTCGCGAGCGATTTGCTCCAGCAGCCGCCCGGCGACGTGATCGCGGACATCAAGAAGGGGTATAGCCAGAGCAGCGTCGACGGGTCCTCGTACCGAAACCAGGTGTGGGGCTACCCGACTGAGGTGAACACGTACCAGCTGATCTACAACAAGAAGCTTCTACAGGAAGCGGGAAGCACCAAGCCTCCCGCGACGTGGGACGAGCTGCGCACGGTCGCAACCAAGGCAACGAAAAAGGGAGCCGACGGCAAGGTCACCCAGGCGGGCTTCCTTCTGCTCAAGGGTTGGGACTCGGGCGTCGTGCACCCGTGGAGCTCGCTTCTCTGGTCGAACAACGGCGACTATGTCGCCAAGGACAACAGCAAAGTGCGCTTCAATGAGAAGGCGGGGATCGAGACCACGCAGTTCGAGGTCGATCTGATCAAGTCGGGCGCGGCCGATCTCGGTTTCACGATGGACGACTTCGCCGCGGGAAAGGTCGCCATGACGATCATGGCGAACTGGTGGGGAGCGGCGCTAAAGAAGGCGCTTCCCGACAATGTGGGCGTCGCCCCGATCCCAACAAATGGCGGCGCGCAGAGCTCGACGCTCCAATACAACTGGCTGTGGGGCGTAGACAAGGGCAGCAAGCAAGGCCAGGAGGCTTGGAAGTTCCTCACATGGCTGAACGGCGCGCCGCAGGCCGGGGGCACCTCGCCGATGGGCAAATATCTCACCACGGCGCTGAACGCGATCCCGGCTCGCATGTCTGACCAGCAGGCGAACGCGTCGTTGCTCGGCGACGCGTTCGTGAAGCCATTCGTCGACTCATTGAGGACGAGCCGGTCCGAGCCGATCATTCCCGGAGCGCAGGAGATCAAGACCGTGCTCCAGAAGCAAATCGAGGCCGCATGGTTCGGGCAAAAATCGCCGAAGGACGCGCTCGACACCGCGGCCACGGAGGCGAACCGGATCTTGAGCGAGAAGCGCTAGCCGAGGGTCGGGGCGGGGCATATGGCCCCGTCCCGACCGCGTCGGCGCGGTGGAGGTCGCGTTGAGCATCACCATCACCGGTGTCGCGCGAGCAGCGAACGGGGCCGCCCCGCGGCGCCGGACGTACGGTCGCCGTGCCCTCGCGGGCTACGGCTTCATCACGCCGGCGATCGTGTTCCTCATCGGCTTCGCGCTCTTGCCTTTCCTCTTCACCGTCTACGTCAGCCTGCATGACTGGAACATGCTCACTGCCGTCACGAGCATGCCGTTCCGCGGGCTGGAGAACTACAGCTATCTGATCTTCGAAGACCCGCTCTTCCGCCAGACGTTCGCAAACACCTTCGTCTTCGCCGCGGGGAACGTGGCGATCTCCTCATTACTAGCTCTCGGAGTGGCGCTCCTGCTGAACGGCGAGGTACGGTTCCCGACATTCTGGCGTGCGGTCTACTTCCTCCCGTACGTCACCTCATCGGTGGCGATCTCGATCGTGTGGGCCAACCTGTACCACCCAAGCTATGGCCTCTTCAACGGGATCCTCGAGCTCTTCCAGCTCCCGGGCGCGCGTTTCTTGGCGAGCCTCGAGACCGCGCTGCCGAGCGTGATCGCCGTGGCTGTTTGGCACGCGGTCGGCTACTACATGATCATCTTCCTCGCCGGATTGCAGAGCATCCCCCTCGAGGTCTACGAGGCGGCGAAAGTCGACGGCGCGAACGCCTGGCACCGCTTCCTGTCGATCACGCTTCCGCTCCTGCGGCCGACCCTGCTCTTTGTTGCCGTCGTGAACACGCTTGGCTCGTTGCAGGTCTTCGACCTTGCCTTCGTGTTGACGAACGGTGGCCCCGTGAACGCGACGAACACGGTCGTTCTCTACATGTACCAGACCGCATTCAACTTCACGCGCATGGGCCGAGCGAGCGCGATGGCCGTGATGCTCTTCCTCGTCATCCTGGTGATCACCCTCGTCCAGCTGCGCCTGCTGAGGGAGAGAGAATGAGACGAACTCTCCGCCCCGTGGTGGTGGGCATCGCCATCCTGAAGTACACCGGTCTGGCGCTCGGTGCCTTTTTCATGCTGCTCCCGTTCGCGTGGATGATCGTCTCGTCGTTCATGTCCGCCGCGGAGATAATGGCGCGTCCACTTCGCTGGTTGCCGGGGGAGCTGCAGTTTCACAATTACGAGGCGCTCGCGAAGGCCATCCCCATCGGAAACATGTACGCGAACAGCCTGATCGTGACCGTATCGATCACTCTTGGCGTACTCCTCACCAGCTCTTTGGCTGGCTACGGGTTCGCGAAGTTCCGCTTCCCCGGCCGGGACATCCTGTTCGTGCTGGTGTTGGCGACGATGATGATCCCGTTCTTCGTCGTGCTCATTCCGATCTTTTTCCTCGTGCGCCAGCTCGGCTGGATGGACAACTACCTCGGCCTCATCGTGCCGAACGTCGTCACAGCGTTCGGGATCTTCCTGATGCGCCAGTACATGCTCAGCCTGCCCGACGAGCTCCTCGACGCCGCCCGGATCGACGGCGCCTCCGAGTTCGCCATCTACCGGCGGATCGCGCTCCCGCTGGCGGGGCCGGCGCTCGGTGCGCTCGCCATCCTGGCGTTCGTCTACCACTGGAACAGCTTCCTTTGGCCGCTCGTCGTCATCCGCTCGCGCGATCTCGCCACGATCCCGATCGGACTGAACAGCCTGCGCGTGTACGCGAGTAGCCCGGAGGTCATCAATCTCCAGATGGCCGGCGCGGCGCTCGCCATCATCCCGGTGGTCGCGGTGTTTGCCGTGCTGCAGCGCCACTTCGTGCGCGGGATCGCCCTCACTGGGATCAAGGGATGAGTCGAGCCGTTACGACCGCTGCAAAGACCAACGCTGTCGTCCGACCGTATTCGCCCGCGGATGAGGATGCGATCCTCCAGATCTGGAACTCGGCCCTCGCGGCCGATCCCATCGGTGTCGGGACCTGGCGGACGAAGGTCCTGCTCGACCCCAATTTCGTCGCGGATGGTTGCCACGTGGCCGAAGCACGAGGCCGGGCTCGCGGCTTCCTGCTCTCGCTCACACGCCAAGTGCCGTTCTTCGAGGATGGGCTGCAGCCGGAGGAAGCCTGGATCACGGCGTTCGGTGTCCATCCTGAGTGGCGTCGCCAGGGTCTTGGCGGCCTGCTGCTCGCCGCGGCGCTCGATCGGCTCCGGCGATTGGGCCGCAGGAGGGTCACCTTGTCCACGTACGTTCCGAACTACATCACCCCGGGCGCGGACGTCGCCGCTTATGGCCCCGGGATCGCCTTCCTGACCGAGCGCGGGTTCGAAGTCGTGTCGCGCCCGCTCAGCATGCGCGTCGAGCTCACCGGCTTCGCCGTCCCGTCCCCAATCGTCGCGACGCGGGCTCGGCTCCACGCGGAGGATGTCGCGGTCCGCTCGGTCGTAGCTTCGGACATCGTCCCGGTGCTCGACTTCGTGAGGTCGCATTTCTCGGCCGACTGGCGCCGCGAGGCGGCCGATGTCCTCGCGGACCTATTCTCCGGCGACCCGCGGCAGGTGAGCATGCTCGCGGCGTTCCGCGGCACGCAGGTCCTCGGATACGCGCAGCACCGCGCGGAGCGCTTCGGTCCGTTCGGCGTCGATCCCGCGCTGCGCGGTCGGGGTATCGGCCGCGTGCTGCTCGCGTCGACGCTGATGGAGATGCGCAAGAAGAACTTCCACGTCGCGTGGTTCCTCTGGACCGGAGATGATGCCGCGCGGCTGTACGCGCAGTGCGGTTTCCGGGAGGCCCGACGCTTCGCGGTACTGAGCACTCGCGTGTAGGTGGGAGGCTGATGGATCAGCGCAAATGCATCATGGTCGTCGGCGCGCACGCCGCCGACGCCGAGATCATGGGCGGGGCGACGGTTCTAAAGCATGTGAACGCGGGATGGCGCGCCGTGCTCGTGCACATGACGCCGGGGGAGAAGGGGCACCGGACGCTTTCGCCGCAGGAGTACGCGAAAGTGAAGGCGCGGGAAGCGCAGGCCGCGGCCGGTGCGCTCGGGGCGGATTGCGTGATGCTCCCTTTCCGCGATGGTGAGCTGCCCGTCAGCGAGGAGGCGCAGTGGGCTGTCGCGGACGTGATCCGGGAGCGCAGGCCCGACGTTCTCCTAACGCACTGGCGGGGCAGCATCCACCGTGATCATCGCAACACCAGCCTGAACGTCATGGAGTCGCTCTTCTTCGCGCGGCTCCCCGCGTTCAAGCGGGCCCATCCGCCCCACGGGCCGTCGAAGGTCTACTTCGCGGAGAACTGGGAGGATGCCGAAGGTTTTCGGCCCGATGTGTACCTAGACGTGAGCGACGTCTTCGGCCGCTACCTCGAGGCGATTCACAGCTACAGCCTTTTCCGCGGCGAGGTCGCGTCCTTTCCGTACGAGCAGTGGTACCGCGGCGCGGCGGAGATGCGCGGCGCCGAGGGCGGCTTTGCGCGGGGCGTCGCGCTCATGCAGGCCGAGGGGCGGAGGCCACTCTCGATCTCGAACGCTCTCCTTTGATGACGCGGCCGGTCCAGTCGGGCCTCGAAGTGCTGCTGGCGGACGGCGGCGCTCTCCTCGAGGGCAAGCGGATCGGACTCGTCACCAACCCGACCGGCGTTGATGGACGTCTCCGGAGCGCTGTCGATCTGCTCCGCTCGAGCGGACGGATGCGGCTTGTCGCCCTATTCGCCCCAGAGCATGGCATCTGGGGTGAGGCACAGGCCGGCGCGCAGATCGCGGACGCAGTCGATCTGCGCTCAGGGCTGCCGGTACGCAGCCTCTACGGCGCGACGCGCAAGCCGACTCCGGCGGCGCTCTCCGAGCTCGACGTGATCGTTTTCGACATCCAGGATGTCGGCGCGCGTTTCGCCACCTACATCTCCACGCTCGCCCTGGTGCTCGAGGCAGCCGCCGATGCAGAGGTCGCGGCCGTTGTCCTGGACCGTCCCAACCCGCTGAACGGCGTGGACGTGGAGGGAGGCTCGCTGGCCGAAGGCTTCGCATCGTTCGTCGGCATGCACGCCGTCCCGATACGCCACGGTCTGACGATGGGCGAGCTCGCCCGACTCTTCGCGCTGGAGCGCGGCTTGCCCCGCCCGACGATCGTGCCGATGGAGGGTTGGAGGAGGGAGCTGTGGTTCGATGAGACGGGGCTACCCTGGGTGCAGCCGTCGCCGAATCTACCGACGCTCGACGCGGTGACGCTCTATCCGGGAACGTGTCTTGTCGAAGGCACGAGCGTCTCAGAGGGGCGCGGGACCACTCGTCCCTTCGAGCTGATCGGGGCACCGTGGATCGATCCGTTCGCGCTTGCCGAGAGCCTCGGGCAGCGGGGGATACCCGGCGTTCAGTTCCGTCCTGTCTATTTCACGCCAACGTTCTCCAAACACGCGGGCGTCTCTTGCGGTGGGGTACAGGTGCACGTGGTCGACCGGCTCGCGTTGCGGCCCGTCGCCCTGGGTCTCCACCTCCTCGACGCCCTCCGGACTCAGAACCGGGGCGCGTTCTCGTGGCGCCAGAACACCGACGGCCGTTACGTCATCGACCTCCTCTATGGGAGTGAGCGGCTCCGGCGCTCGATGGAGGAGGGCTTGAGCGGGAGCGACCTCGCAGCCGCGTGCGCCGAGCAGGTCGGAGACTTCGAGCGACGGCGTAGTGACGTCCTTCTCTACCG
>DASYSC010000152.1:0-7601 GCA_036003765.1 Candidatus Limnocylindria bacterium | reverse complement strand
GGATATCCGTCGCGCGGAGTTCTGGGACCGGCTCGTGCGCGTCGCGTCCGCCGATGACGACGGGCACATCGTGTGGCGTGAGCACCCTGAGGGCGCCCCCTCACGTCCGCGGCGCCGCCGGCGGGTGCGGCGTCCGCCGACACGCGAGCAAGGCAGCTAGAAGCAGGCATCCCAGGGCCGAGCGGGTGGCACGGGGGAGCGGGGGTTGCGCGCGATGCGCGGGTCCCCCGGGGCCCCATCCGAGAATCAGCAGCTTGTCCGAGGGGCGGCGGAGGATGGGGAGGGTGCGCGAGCGCGCGACCCCCCGACCCCGGGACAGGACCCGCTCGGCTTCTGCGTAGGCTCCGCTAGCCTTCGGCGCGATGCCGCACCCCCTCGGCGATGAGCTCACCGAGCTTCATGTACATCTCGGTGGCGCCGTGGATCCGGCGGCCATGTGGGGCATCGCGCACGAGCAGGGGATCCGGCTGCCGACGAAGGATTACTGGGAGTTCGTTGACCTCATCACTGTCCGCAAACAAGCGAAGAAGTCATTCGAGGACTTCCTCGCGCTCTACCGCTGGACCGAGCTCATCCAGTCGAGCCCGCGGGCGGTGGAGGAGTCCGTCTACGAGGTCGTCGGCGGCGCATATCGGAAGGCCAACATCACAACTCTCGAGCTGCGGTTCAATCCGATGAAGCGGAACCGCGGTGGGGAGCGCGACCTCGACCACATCATCATGGCGTCGATTCGCGGTTTCGACCGGGCGCTCCTCGAATATCCGGTGAAGGGCGGGCTCATCTTCTGCCTCGACCGCACGTTCGACGAACGGCTGAACACCATCCTCGTCGAGAAGGCGATCGCCTACCGGCATCGCGGGGTCGTGGGCGTCGATATCGCCGGCCCCAGGGACCCGGAGTTCCACTACCGCGACTACGCCGCGCTCTTCAAGAAGGCGCGCAAGGCGGGCCTCGGCACCACCGTGCATGCGGGGGAGGAAGAGGGTTGGGAGAGCGTTGACGAAGCGCTCCGCTACCTCGAGCCCGATCGCATCGGTCACGGCATCCACGCGGCGCAGGACCGCGACCTCTGCAAGCGTCTCGCGGAACGCGGCGTCCTGCTCGAGATCTGCCCGTCGTCGAACCTCGACACGAAAGTGGTCAAGGATGCCGACGAGCTCGGCGAGTACATCGCGACGTTCAAGAAGTACAAGGTCCGCTTCTCGTTCAACACCGACGGTCCCGAGATGCTCGAGACGACTCTCCGCGATGAGCTCCGCCTCGCACTCCGCAGCGGCTGGGTGACGAAGGAAGAGCTCGCGGAATGCGGTGCTTGGGCGAAGGAGGCCTCGTTCGTGCGGAGGAACGGCACGCCATGAACCCGACGCAGGCCACTTACCTACGGCTGTTGCTGATCTGCGCCGCGTTCGCGGCGGGGGAGACGGCGGCATGGGCGCTCGGCGCGTACTCGGTCGGTTTGATCGTCGGCGCGATCCTGGGTGCGGCCGCGTACGTCCTCACTCAGGACATCGACCGTTCTGGTCGCGGCGGTCGCCGCCGCGGCGAGATCAGGTACTGGCGCGGGCGGCGGATCGATGAGGACGACGGCCCGCGCCGCTGGAACTGACCCCGAAGGGTCACTTCCCGGCCTCGACCTCTTCCTTCGCCGGTGCCGGCTTATGCGCGGTCGCCTCGGTGCCGGGCTTCACACCTGGGATCGCGCCGAACGACGCGGCGCGCATGCCGTCCATCTCAGCGGCGTTGTCGTGACGCATCACGAAGGGCGCGAGGGCCCAGACGATCGCGCGGAGCGGCTCAGGATCGGCGATGCGCATCCCGAGGCGCGCGGCGACGAATCGCAAATATTCGTTCGGCCACACCAGCTTGCGGACCTCGACGCGTTGGGTCGCGCCCTCCGCCACGTGCGCGGCATGCGTCAACGCGAAGCCGGTCTCGGTCCCGTCTGTGGACGTCCACGAGACGATCGCGTCCATCAGCTCGCATGCCTGGCCGCAGGAATCGCACACGAGGTCGTACTCGGCCACTTCTCCGTACGATATCCGTGATGACCGAACGGTATGGATCCTGGGGCCGCATCCTCCGGGTGGACCTCACGTCGCGGACGACGTCCGTCGAGGAGATGGACGAAGCGACGTTCCGCCGCAATCCGGGCGGGCGCGCGATGATCGCCCACTATCTGCTGAAGGAGCTGCCGCGCGGGGCCGATCCGCTCGGCCCCGAGAACATCCTGGTCTTCGCCATGGGCGTCCTGACCGGCACCCCGCTCTCCGGCGCGTCGCGGCACGCCGTCGGCGCCAAGTCGCCGCTCACGGACGCGTTCGGAGAAGCCGAGGTCGGCGGTTTTTGGGGAGCCGAGCTCAAACGGGCCGGCTGGGACGGGATCGTGGTGAAGGGCGCCGCGACGGCCCCGGTCTACATCTACATCCGGGACGACCAGGTCGAGATCCGCGACGCGGCCCACCTCTGGGGCCTCGAGATCATGGACACCGAGGACAAGCTCAAGGCTGAGGTCGGCGAGCGGCTCGCGCGCGTGTGCGAGATCGGGCCGTCGGGCGAGAACCTCGTGAAGATCGCCGGGATCGTCAACGACTACAAGGACATCGCCGGACGCGCGGGCCTCGGCGCCGTGATGGGATCGAAGAAGCTCAAGGCGATCGTCGTGAGGGGCTCGAAGAACCTTCCGCTCGCGGACGCCCCGAAGGTGAAGGAGATCGGACGCTGGGTCGCGGACACGCTCCAGGAGAACCACTGGGCCTTCCACAACTTCGGCACCGGCATGGGCCTCGACGGCTACACCAAGGTCGGTGGGATGGCCGTTCGTAACTACGAGGGCGGTCCCTTCGAGCACGCAGCCGACATCAGCGCCGAAGCGCTCGTCGAGAAGGGCTATCGCATCAAGATGGAGGCCTGTTGGGCGTGCACCGTCCGCTGCAAGAAAGTGGTTAAGCTCGAACAGCCCTACCAGATTGATCCGAAGTACGGCGGCCCCGAGTTCGAGTCCATCGCCGCGATGGGTTCGGATTGCGGGATCGGCGACCTCGCGGTCGTGGCGAAGGCCAACGAGCGCTGCAACGCGCTCGGGGTCGACACGATCTCATTCGGCGCGACGGTCGCGTGGGCCATGGACCTTCAGCGGCGCGGGATCCTTGCAAATGCGGAGGTCGACGGGGTGCCGCTCGAATTCGGGAGCGGGAAAGCCCTCCTCGCGGCGCTCGAAGCGATCGCCAAGCGCGAAGGCCTGGGGGACGTTCTCGCCGAGGGTTCGGCGCGCGCGGCCGAGCGGCTCGGCGGCAAGGAGTTCCTCACCACCGTCAAAGGCCTCGAGATCGCCATGCACGATCCGCGGCAGCGCACGGAGTATGGCAAGCAGGTCCGCATCAGCTACGCCACGAGCCCGTCCGGCGGCGACCATCTGAACGCGAACCTCCCGTCGCGGAGCGCGCGCAACACCGTCGGCATGTGCTTCTTCCTGAAGTACGACGACCCCAAGCTCACCGACATCGTCAACGCGGTCACCGGGTGGGGAATGACCGCCGCGGAGCTCGCCGCGATCGGTGAGCGCTCGCTGACGCTCGCGCGCCTTTTCAACATCCGCGAGGGGCTCGGCGTCGACGACGATCGGCTACCGGGACAGGTCACAAAGCCGCACGTCACCGGTCCGCTCTCGAAGGTGCGCCTCGATCCCGACGATCTCGCGGGGCAGATCCGCGCGTACTACGCCGCGCGCGGCTGGAACGAGCGGGGCGTGCCGTTGACCGAGACGCTTTCGCGCCTCCAGATCGCCGAGTACGCCTAAATACACCTTTACGCCGCTGCGCGAGGAGGACTTCCCCCTCGTCCGCCGGTGGCTTCTCGAGCCTCACGTGCGTCGGTGGTGGGATGAGGGCAGGCGCCTTCCGTATCCCGAAGCCGAGCTTGAGGAATACCCTGCCGCGTTCCACGGCGAGCCGACCTACCGCTACGTGGCCCACATCGACGCACGCCCGGTAGGGATGTTCCAGCACTACCGGATCGGTGCCTCGCCCGAGTACGCGGAGGCGCTCGGTCTCGACGAGGAGGCCGTCGGCGTCGATCTCTTCATCGGCGAGGCCGAGCTCGTCGGCCGCGGCCACGGGCCGGCCATGCTTCGCGCGTTCCTCCGAGACGTCGCCTTTGCGTTCCACCACGTCGACGTCTGCGTGATCGGGCCCTCCGTGAAGAACACCGCGGCGATACGCGCCTATGAGAAGGCGGGATTCAGACCACTGCGACTCGCTCAGGTTGCAGGTGAGCCTGATCCCGAGTACCTGATGCGACTGACGCGACCGGAGCTCGATTCGCTGCAATAGCGCTGTAATGAACGGCGTCCTTCACATCGACGGCCCGCTCGGTCATCTGGGATGATTCGTCGACCGATGGGTCTGCTCGAAGGGAAGAAGGCGCTCGTCATGGGCGTCGGAAACAAGCGCAGCATCGCGTGGGGTATCGCGACGGCCTTCCAGCGCGAAGGCGCCGACCTCGCCTTCAACTGGCCGAACGACCGGCTGAAGGAGAACGTCCTCGAGCTCGTCGCAACGTTGCCCGGCCACGAGGCGATACCGGTCGGGCCATGTGACGTGTCGAAGCAGGAGGAGATCGACGCGTTCTTCACCGAGATCGACCGGCGCTGGGGCAAGCTCGACATCCTGGTGCACTCGATCGCCTTCGCCGCGATAGAAGATCTCAAAGGCCGTTTCCACGAGATCAGCCGCGACGGTCTCAAGACCGCGATCGACATCAGCGCGTACTCGCTCGTCGCGCTCTCACGCGCGGCGCTGCCGCTGTTCGAGAAGGCCGGTGGGGGGTCGGTGATGAGCCTCACCTTCAACGCCGTGGACCGCGTCGTCCCCAGCTACAACTCGATGGCCATGGCCAAGGCCGTGCTCGAGGCCGAGACGCGTTATCTCGCGGCGGACCTCGGTCCACACAACGTGCGCGTGAATGCGATCTCGGCGGGACCGCTGAAGACGCTCGCGGGAAGCGCCGTCAGGGGCATCTCCGCGGCGCGCGATCTCATGGAGGCGAAGGCCCCGCTCCGCCGGAACATCACGCAGGAAGAGGTCGGCAACGTCGCCGTCTTCCTCGCATCGGACTGGTCACGGGCGGTGACGGGCGCGACGATCTTTGCCGACAACGGCTTCAACATCCTCGGCGTCACCGAATAGCGTGCGCGAGCCGCGATTCTGCGCGCGGTGCGGGACCGCGCTGGTGGCGCCCGCCGATCCGACGCACAAGCCCGAGTGCCCATCGTGCGGCTGGTTCCGCCCGACCGAAGCGCTCCCCGTCGTGCTGGTGCTCGCGCGGACGGACGGCGGAAAGATCCTCTACACGCGTCAACGCGGATGGCCCGCGGGTGCCTGGGGGCTCGTGGCAGGCTACATCGAGGTGGCGGAGACGGCAGAGGAAGCCGCCGTACGCGAGGTCGAGGAAGAGTCCGGTCTGGTCGCGCGATCGCCACGGCTCGTCAGGACGATCGACCACGACGGAAGACTCCTTATTTGCGTCGAGGTCGGGGTCGACGATCGCCCACCGCGCGCCGGCTCGGATGTCGACGAGGTCCTTCTTGTCCTGCCTGACCTGGCGCTCACGCCAGCGGGTTGGCCCGCCCGTGAATTCATCGAGTCCGCTTTCATGCCAGCCTGAGCGCGTAGCTGCGGAGCTTCACACGCGCAGACCGGGAAGGATGCCGGCGCGCTGCAGGTCACGCAGGTTCGCGACCTCGGCGCCGATGGTGGTGTTCGGACCGTGGCCGGGATAGACCTTCGTCGCGGCCGGGAGCTTGATCAGGCGCTCGAGGCTGCGCTCCAGCTGCTCGCGATCCCCGCCCGGAAGGTCCCAGCGACCCGTGCTCCCCTTGAAGATCACGTCTCCCGAGAACAGGACGCCCTCACGCTCGAAGTAGAAACACGTCGAACCTTCGGTGTGACCGGGCGTGTGGAGCGCGCCGATCTCGAGATCGGCAACATAACGGAGCGGTCCCTCGTCGAAGAGATCGTCGGCATCGGACGGCGGGATCTTGAACTCTGTCGGCGGGCGTTTCGGCCCGAGGCGGTACGCGTCCAGACGGTGGATCGCCAGCCGCGCTCGTGTCGCCTCCTTCACCGCGGCGTTGCCGTAGATGTGATCGGGATGGCCGTGCGTGTTCAGGATCTCGACGACTCGCAAGCCGTGCTCTTTCGCCGCAGCGATCAGTTCGCGCTCGCCCATCGATGGATCGATGACCAGCGCGTCGCGGCGTTCGTCGTGGACGATGTACGTTCCGTTGTCGTATGGCGGGACGCGCCACTCGAGGATCCGCATTCGTCGAGCCTAGCCAGTACAGTGGCCTCGTGCGCGAGATCCCGATCGAGAACACCGCGCCTCCCATCAGCGTCCGTCAGGGTCGACCGGCCATCCTCGCGAAGCGCCATCTGGTGAGCTCATGCCATTACCTCGCGACGTTCGCCGGTGTGCGGATGTTCGACAAGGGTGGCAACGCGATCGACGCCGGCGTCGCCGCCGGGATTGCGCTCAATGTCGTGGAACGGCACCTCACGGACTTCGGCGGGGTGGCGCCGATCATCGTCTACCGGCCGGGCATGGCCGGACCGGAGACGATCGACGGCCTCGGCCACTGGCCGGCGTCGCTCGATCTCGACGCGTACCGCTCGCGACATGGCGACGACATGCCCATCGGCGTCGCGCGGTCGGTCACACCGGCTTCCGCGGACGCCTGGCTCACCGCGCTCGCGCGCCACGGACGCCTTTCGCTCGCGGAGGTCCTCGCGCCGTCGATCGAGCTGTGTGACGGCTTTCCCGTCTTCCCGAGGCTCGCGGCCGCGATCCTGCGACTCGAGGAGCGGCTACGTCTGTGGCCGACCAGCGCGGCGGTCTTCCTGCCGAACGGCCGGCCCCCTCGGACCGGCGAGATCCTCGTGCAGCGCGAGCTCGGTGCGCTCTTCCGCCGCCTCGCGAGCATCGAATGCGCCCACGAGAGCGCCGGACGGGCGAACGCGATCATGGCGGCGCGCGACTCGATCTACGCAGGGGACATCGCGCGCGAGATCGCGGACTTCATGCGCGAGGTCGGCGGGGCGATCACCGAAGACGACCTTCACGCGCAGCGCGTGCGCATCGAGGCACCGGTGCATTCGTCCTATCGCGGCATCGATGTCTACGCGTGCGGACCGTGGTCCCAGGGCCCGCTCGTGCCGATGACGCTGAACCTGCTCGAGGGGTACGACATCGCCTCCCTCGGTCCGGGATCGCTCGAATTCCTCCACCGCTACACGGAGGCTTTCAAGCTCGTGGCCGCGGACCGCGAGGGCTTCTTCGGCGATCCAGAGCACGTCGATGTCCCGATCAAGGGGCTCCTCGACAAGAGATACGCGGAGCAGCGGCGCGCGCTGCTCGAAGACGAGCGCGCCTATCCGGAGCTGCCGCCGCCCGGGGATCCGTGGCCCTTCGAGGGTCGCGGGGGCGGTGCCGGTTACCGCCCGCGCGTCGCCGAAGGCGTGGGAGCCCCGGACACCTCGTTCGCCTGCGCGATGGATGCCGAAGGGAACGCCTTCGCGGCGACGCCGTCCGACCCCGGCCTTGGCGCG
>DASYSC010000151.1:0-5839 GCA_036003765.1 Candidatus Limnocylindria bacterium | reverse complement strand
TTGAGTGAGCCGCAGGATCGTCTTCCGCGCGTCGTCCTTCGCCGCGGTCGTTCCGATCACGCCGCCGCGCGTGAAGCTGTTCAAAATGCGCGACAGGTAGCCGGCGTCCAGGCCGAGCTCGCGCGCGAGCTCGCTCGCCGTGGCCGCCTCGCGGTGCGCCAGCTCGTACAGCACACGTATCTCGGTGAGCGAGAAACGGCTTCCCAGATACGCCTCGTCGAGCACGCCGATGCGCCGCGTGTAGAACCGGTTGAACGCACGGACCGCGTCGACGCGGCGCTCGAAGGCGCTCACCACGATGGGCAGGATAGTTGACTCCGTCAACTATTTCCGGCGGCGCAGCACCGCCCGATCGTGAGAGAAGTGGATGCGGTCCGCGTTGAGGGCCCGGAGCCGCTGGACGCTCGCATCGGCCTCGCCGGTCGCGAACGAACGAGCGTCCTGCGCCGCCTGGCCGACGATGAGCACGAGTCCGTCGCCGGTGCGGACTGTCACGGACTGGTGTCCGACGGTGTGGCCGGGGGTCGCCAGGACACTCACGCCGTCGCTGATCTCGCGATCGCCGTCAATAGGTTCGTAGCGCGCGCCGGGGAAGTCGACCCACTCGCGAATCGGGTTGCCCGCGTCCCGGCCGGCCTCGAGCTCGGCGTGCTGTACCACGATCGGCACGCCGGCGAACGCCCGGTTCTGACCGCAGTGGTCGAAATGCAGGTGCGTGTTCACGATGAACCGCACCGCGTTCGCATCGAGCTTGGCCGCCGCGAGCGCCTCGCGCACCTCCCGCCGCCTGGGCTGGTAGTTCTCGTCGATCCAGGCGTTTCCTTCGCCGATGCCGGTGTCGACAAGCACGATGCCATCCGGATGGCGGATGGCGAACCCGAGGACCGGGCCGTCCTTGCCGGCGAGCGGGTGCGACGCCGGATACGTGACGTCGGCGAGGTGGAGAGGGACGATGTCGTCGGGCGTCATCGCATGCCATTTTCGCTACAGAACCGGTCGTGTGAGCGTCGGCCGGGCATCTCACAGGGTGGTGAGACGTTACGTTCTATCGGCATGGCCTCGTCGCGGCGTGCCTCCGGTCCAAGCGTCTGGGCGGCCCTCGGCATCGTCTACGTCGTCTGGGGCTCGACCTACCTCGCCATCGCGATCGCCGTCGAGACGCTGCCGCCGCTCCTGTACGCCGGGCTCCGCTTCCTCCTCGCTGGGCTCCTTCTTGCCGGGTGGGTCGCATTCCGAGGTGTCGACCTACGCATCTCGCGGCGGGAGCTTGCCGGCGCTGCGGCGGTCGGGATCCTCCTGCTCGCTGTCGCGAACGGTCTGGTGGTGCTTGCCGAACGCACGGTCCCTTCGGGAGTGGCGGCCCTCATCGTCGCGTCGCTCCCGCTCTGGATCGTGGTTTACCGGATGGTCGCGGGGGAACGTGTCGGGCGCGACCTGCTCGCCGGCGTGTTGCTCGGACTCGTCGGCGCCGCGATCCTCGTGGTGCCGGGTGGTCTGAACGGGACGATCGACCCCGTTGGCTCACTCATGCTCTTCGGCGCAACGCTTTCGTGGGCGCTCGGAACCTTTCTGTCGCCGCGTCTTGAGACCCCCCGCAACGCCTTCGTCTCGACGACATACCAGATGCTCGCCGGGGGCGTCGTGCTTCTTGTCGTGGCCCTAGCTCGAGGCGAGCTCGCGCATGTCGACCCAGCGACCTTCTCGATCCGATCGGTGATCGCGTTCGGCTATCTCGTCCTATTCGGCTCGCTTGTCGCGTACAGCGCGTACACCTGGTTGCTGCAGAATGCGTCGGTGTCGCTGGTCTCTACGTACGCGTTCGTCAATCCGGTCGTCGCGGTCGTGCTCGGCGCGCTGATCCTCACCGAGCCGATCACCGCATCGATCGTGATCGGAGCCGCCGTCATCGTCATCGCGGTGGCGTTCATCATCTGGAGACAGAACACGCAGCGCGCAGCTCGGCGCGGAGCGGTTGTGGCCGCCGCCGACTGATCGCGGCGCGAGTCGCGCCCCGGGACGGCTAGCGTGTAGACGCATGGCCGAGCAGTTGGAGGCCCTTGCGGCGGCATGGAGAGCCGACCCTTCGAAGAATAAGTTGGGTCCGGGTGCGACTGAGGCGGCCCTGTCTATTGCCGAGTCCGTGCTCCAGCGTCGCTTCCCTCGTGCTTTGCGCGACCTGTACTTCCAAACCGACGGATGTGCGCTCCTGGAAGGAAATCTGAACATCACTTCCCTCGCGACGGTGCCTGGCGCACCCGGCCTTGTGGATCTTTCCGATGAGCTGCGGGGAAACGGCTGGGCGGTGCCCGACGAATTGCTCGTCTTCGGCGACGACGGCCAGGGCAATCAGTTGGGCATTTGGCTCCCCTCGGGAACCCCGGACGACCTGCCCAACCCGATCGTGATGCTCGGGCAGATCTTCGAGCGGGCCGAATGCATGGCCGTGTTCGGAAGCGAACTTGTGCGCTTCCTACGCAGTTGGACGATCTACTACACGCTGCTCGACGACGCTGCCGACCCCCCTCGACAACGTGTCCTCGATCTGCTCGGTGTACCCGCGGGGTGGCGCGATCGAGAGACTGACGGTGCGCTTTTTGCGGAGATCTTGCGCGGCAACGACCCCGATCTGCCGACGTACGACCCCGACCCATACGTTCGCGGAGTCAGTGCCCAACACCTTCGGACTCTGTATGGACGCAGCGAGACGGATCGCTGAGCGCGCAGGGCTTTTGCCTGCGGAAGTCTCGTTTCCTAGCTGGCGAGGCGCCGCAATTCGTCCTCCGTGAGCAGCTGGTCCGCCGTCTTCGCCGCGGAGAGGATGCGCTCGACCCGCTCGCGTGTCGCCTCGATGCCGCGCGACTCCAGCCAGAAGATCACGTTCGATTCGCCGCTCATCGGGCCAACCTCGATGCGCTGCTCGCGACCTAGGACCGACGCCGGAACGGCGCTGTAGACGCGGTCGGCGAGCGCGCGGTCGTTCTTGCGGAGCGCCTTGATGACCGCGGCGGCGTGCACCCCGGTGCCGGTGCGGAACGCGTCGGCGCCCAGCGCCGGATAGTTCGTCGGGATCGGGATGCCGCAATGCTCGGAGACGAGCGCCGTGTACTCGACGAGCGGCATGAGGTCCCGCTCGATGAGGCCCCAGAGCTCGAGGTTGATGAGCAGCTGATCCATTGACGTGTTGCCGACGCGTTCGCCGATGCCGAGAGCGCAGCCGTGCACGCGGTCGGCGAGCGCCGTGGCGGTGAGCGCGTTGATCGTGCCGAGCCCGCGGTCATTGTGTCCGTGAAAGTCCACCTTCACGTCCCGGCCGTGCACGACATCTTCGCGGATGAACGTGAGCAGGTTACGCACGCCCTCCGGCGTCGCGTGGCCGCACGTGTCCGAGACGCAGATCCGCTTCGCGCCCGCCGCGATCGCCGTGTCGTAAAGCATCGTGAGCGTCTCGGGATCGGCCCGCGTGGTGTCCTCGGTGACGAACATCACCGGCAGGCCCGCCTTCACCAGCGTGGCGACGCTCGTCTCGACGCTCTCGAGCATCGCGCCGAGCTTCCAATCTTCGGCGAAGCGGCGGATGGGCGACGAGCCGATGAACGTGCAGGCTTCGATGGCCACGCCGGCCTCCGTCGAGGCCTCGATCGCGGCGCGCACGTCGTCGGGATGCGTGCGGATGGCGCAGTTCGGACGAAGACGCTTCAGCGTCGTCGTTTCCTTCGCGAGCGCGACGATCACGGCCCGCGCCTGCGGTGAGGCGCCCGGAAGGCCGATGTCCGCGCTATCTATCCCGAGCTGGTCCATCAGGTGGAGGAGCCGCTTCTTCACCTCGAGGGGCGGATTGCGCACCGAGGGTCCTTGCAAACCGTCGCGGAGCGTCTCGTCGTCGAGCTCGACCGCTCGATAGTCCGCGCGCGCCGCGCGGCCATCGCGATTCCAGTCGTAGATCAGTTTGTCGAGCTCGGTCTCCACACGACGTATGGTGCCTCAGCGACACGCGCGCTCGGGCGCGATCAGGTCAGCGGATGACCGGCGCCGTGCGCGGGCCGGCGTAGCCGAGAAACGCGATGTCCTCGACCGCGAAGCCGGCATGGCGCGACATCGTGAACGAGTACGTCGTGGCGACACCGGCGAACGCGCCCTTCTGCAGACGATCGCGCATCCGCACGGGCTCGATGCCGCCTTCGGCCGCCGTCGAGAGCAGCGACAGCGCGTCGTACGCCGTCGCGGCCAGGGAAGTGGGCGGGCCCGCGCGATCGGTATACGACTGCAGGAACGCGGTGCGAGCCTGGTTCGCGCTCGTCGTCGCCGCGATCCAGCGCGAGCCGGGCCAGATCGCCTGGGCCGCGGCCTCGCGCAGGTCGGCGAGGTCACCCAGATCGCTGAGATACGAAAGATAGAGCGACGTTCCCGGGGTCGTCTGGCGCGCCGCGTCGAGGTACGTCTTGGGCGTGCCGGCGAAGAAGACGATCGGCGTCAACGGCGGGATCGTCCGCAGTCTCTGGGGCGCGTCGGAAGCGGTCACCTTGAGCACGCTCGTGGTGACGCCGCGGCGGGCGAGGTCTGTGACGAGAGCCGCGCGTTCCGGGATGGCCGTCACCGACTCGTCGCTGACGACGACCGTCGAGCGGAGGACGACCCGTGCCGCCGCGTGATCGAGCGTCGCGCGGGCGAGCTGCGCGGGTGTCGGCGCGAGCGCGAACGCCCAGCCTCCGGCTGCGGCCGGCTCGGGGATCGGAAGCGTGAAGAGCACGGGAACCTGCGCGAGCTGGACCGCGGCGGCGAACGCCTCGTCGTAGCCGACTGGGACGCCGATGACGATGGCGTCGGCGCGGTCCTCGACGGCCGCACGCCGAAGCTCGAGCACGGTCTTCGATGGACTGCCCGCGACGTCGACGATCCTCAGACGCAGACGAGGCGATCCGGTCGCGTGCTGGTCGGCCCAGAGCTGGAGGGCGTCGCGCTGCGGCGCGCCGCTGGGCGTGCGCGAGCCGGAAAGATCGAGGAGCGCACTCACGTTGACCGACCCGGGATCGCGGGTCGGCGCGGGCGTCGGGGTCGCCGACGGATTCGCCGCGGTGCATGCGGAGATCGCGACCGCGACCGCGAATGCGAACGTCCGCCCGAGCATGAGCCGCGGCGCTAGGCGCGCGTTCCGTCCGGCAGCGGATGCTCCGCCGAATAGACGTGCGTCGCGGCATCCTCGGGACGCGGGTCGGGCTCGCCCTCGGCCTGAGCGATGGCGCGCTCGATTTCGTCAGCCAGCGCGGCGCGGATCTCTTCGAGCTCCTGCTCGGCCGCGCCTGCGGAGAGCAGGTACTCGCGCGCGTGCTTGAGCGGATCGCGCGCCCGCCACTCCTCGACCTCTTGCCTGGTGCGGTAACGGCTGTCGTCGTCGTCCGAGGTGTGCGGCTGATAGCGATAGCACTTGAGCTCCACGAGGCTCGGGCCGCCACCGGCGCGCGCATGGTCCGCCGCGACTTTTGTCTTCTCGTAGCTGTCGAGCACGTCCATCCCGTCCGCGACATGACCGGGCATGGCGTAGGCCGCGGCTTTGTCGGCGATGTCCTTCACCGCGGTCTGCTTCTCATAGCGAGTGGAGATCGCGAGGAGGTTGTTCTCGATCACGAATACCACCGGCAGCTTGTGTATGGAAGCGAAGTTCGCAGCCTCATGGAAGTCTCCGGGGCTTGTCGAGCCGTCTCCGCCGAAGACGAACACGATCTGGGGCTCCCTGCGGAGCTTGAGGGCCAGAGCGAGGCCGACGGCATGCGGGAACTCAGTTCCGACGAGCACGGAGCGCGAGAGAACGCGGTTTTCGGGCGAGCTGAACATGTTGAGCATC
>DASYSC010000150.1:0-5975 GCA_036003765.1 Candidatus Limnocylindria bacterium | reverse complement strand
AGGAACCCGGCGAGGACCGGCCAGCTCAGAAGCAGGTCGTATCGCGTCGGATGCGGGCGCGGATCGGTGAACCATTTCACGTGGGGAAGGATCGCGAGCAGGACGGCGGTCACCGGTACGTCTCCGGCGCGTGCCGCCAGCGCAGCCAGCTCGCGGCGTCGTGGCTAGTGAAGGCGCGCTCGAGATCATCCTTCACCAGCGAGCGGATCAGCGCGAGCGACTCTTTCGCCGTCGCCTCGTCGGGCGCGCGGATCTCGCCGCGCTCGAGATTCTCTCGGGTGAAGGCGGCGTCGCCACACAGTACGACGCGTCCGGTCTCAGCAAGATCCATCACCAGCGACTGATGACCCGGGGCGTGGCCCGGCGTCGGGACGACCTCGACACCCCTGGCGACGCGCGCGCGCCCGCTGGTCGGCAGGTACGTGAGCTCGGGGATGTCCCAGTACACACCCGGGAAGTTCGGCTTGCCTTTCGCGAACGCGAGATGCTCGGCCTGCACGACGAACGTCGCTTTGGGAAACGCGCCGTTGTTGCCGGCGTGATCGAAGTGGAGATGGCTGTTCACGACGATGGCGATCTCGTCGGGGTGCACGCCGAGCGACGCGAGCCGCGACACGATCGCGTCCTCCTTCTCCATGACCACCTTGAGGCTCCCCGGTCCGAACGTCGCGTCGGGCCGCTCGACGTGCACGGGATGAAGGCCGGTGTCGAACAGGATGTTCCCTTCGGGTGTTCGGAGCAGAGCGGACCACACCGGCGCGAAGCTTTTGGCCTCGCTCGCCCCGGGGACGAACGAGGATTGCCCGATCTCGACCCCGCCGGTGCGAAAGACGACGAGCTCGATCACGAGTGATCGCCATGCACGATCGCATGGCCGAGTCCACGCGCAACGAGCCACCGATTGACGGGGTAGGCCGCGACGAAGGCCAGCGCGAGCGAGATGGCGAGGCTAGCCCAGAACAGAATGTCGCCCAGGCCGGCGTCCATCGATCCGGGGATCGCGATCACGACGGCGTTGTCGACGATCTCCATCGTGGTGATCGAGAGCGTCTCGGCGGCGAGCGTGATGCCGCTCGCGCGCGCCAGCGGCATGCCAGCACGAAGCAGCGGCACTAGCGTGAGCCCATAGCCGAACGCATACGCGAGCACGATGCCGAGCACCAGGCTCACGAAGTTCCCGAGACCCAGAAGCGTCGCGCCGCCGAGACCGAGCACTTCTCCGATGCCGCACCCGGTGAGGCAGTGGATCGTCGCCTGGAACGCGAGGCGGGAGGTCCCGGGATCCGCATCGTGGCGCGCGTGGGTCATCGCCGCAGCAATTCCTCGACCGCGGAGTAGGGATCGATCGAGCGCTCCGCGACGCGCGCAACCGCCGCGTCGACGCGCGACGCGCCGACGCGTCCTTCGAGGTCGCGGAGGAGCGCCTCGCGAAGCAGCGCTTCCACTTCGGCGCGGGCGGCCGCGCGCTGGCGCTCCGCTCGCTCGCCGCTCGACAGCGACCAAGCGCGATGCCGTGCGATCGCATCGAGCAGCTGCGGGAGGCCATCGCCGGTCTGCGCCGAGGCGCGGATGATCGGCGTCTTCCACGGCCGGTCCTTCGCGAGCGACAGCATCTGCGCAAGATCGCGTGCGGTCTCGTCCGCGCCGGGCCGATCGGCTTTGTTCACGACGAGGACGTCCGCGATCTCGAGGATGCCCGCCTTGATCGCCTGGATGTCGTCGCCGAGGCCTGGGACGGTCACGAGGCACACCGTATCGGCGACCCGGATCACGTCGACCTCCTCCTGTCCGACCCCGACGGTCTCGACGAGAACGACGTCGGTCCCGAGGGCGTCGAGAACGTTCACGACGCGAACGGTGGCGCGCGCGAGCCCGCCCGAATGGCCGCGGCTCGCCATCGAGCGGATGAAGGTCCCCTCGTCGAGGAAGCGCTCGCGCATGCGGATGCGGTCGCCGAGGATCGCGCCACCGCTGAACGGACTCGACGGATCAACCGCGACGACGGCGACGCGCGACGCGTTCTCGCGGAACGCGGCCGCGAGACGGTTCACGAGCGTCGACTTCCCGCCACCGGGCGGACCGGTGACTCCGACGATCTGCGCTCGCCCGGTCTCCGGATAGAGCGACCGCATCGCATCGGCCGCTCCAGGATCGTCGTTCTCGACGATGGTCAGCAGTCGCGCGATGGAGCGCTTGTGGCCGGAGCGCGCGCGTGTAAGGAGGTCGCCGCTCGTCGTGGTCGCCATCAGTCGGCGCGGAGCAGCTCGCGTGCGATGACGATGCGCTGGACCTCGCTCGTGCCTTCTCCGATCTCCATCAGGCGCACGTCGCGCAGGTGCCGCTCGATTGGAAAGTCGCGAAGATACCCGTAACCCCCGAGCACCTGCAGCGACGAATCCGCCGCCCTCGTGGCGGCTTCCGATGCGTAGAGCTTCGCTTTCGACGCGGCATCCGTGAACGCGCCCCGCATGTCGGCGAGCGACGCGGCGCGGTGTACCAGCAAACGCGCCGCATCGAGCTCGGTGCGGGCCCGCGCGAGCTTCCACTGGATCATCTCGAACTCCGCGATCGGCCTGCCGAACTGGCGCCGTTCCTTCGCGTACGCCGTGGCGACCTCGAGCGATGCGCGGCCGAGTCCGATCGCGAGCGCTCCGATGCCGATGCGGCCGCGGTCCAGCACCCGCTTGACGTCGTCGAACGCGCGGCCGTCGCCGCCGATCCGATCACCTTCCGGTACGCGGCACTCTTCGAGGACGAGCTGCGCGGTGTCAGATGCGTGAATGCCCATCTTCTCTTCGCGCTTGCCGGCGCGGAAACCGGGGGTGCCTCGCGCGATGCCGAACGCGCTGAGTTTGCGTTCGCCGGCGCCGGCGAGCACGACCGCGAATCCGGCGATCGATCCGTTCGTGATGAACTGCTTCGTGCCCGAAATCACGTACTCGTCGCCCTCGTGGCGGGCGCGGCTCTGGACGCTAATCGCGTCCGAGCCGCTCGAGGGCTCGGTGAGGGCCCAGCAGCCGAGGTAGTCGCCGCGCGCCAGCGGCGGGAGCCAGCGATCCTTCTGGTCTTCGTTCGCCGCCGTCAGCAGATGACCGATGCACAGAGAGTTGTGGGCCGCGATGGTCAGCGCGATCGAGCCATCGCCGGCGCCCAGCTCCTCCATGACCATCGCGATCGTGAGCATGTCGAGCTCGGCTCCTCCGTATTCCTGGGGCACGGCGAGCCCGGTGAGCCCGAGAGCCGCGAGCTCCGGCAGCAGCTCGAGCGGAAACTCGCCTTTCTCATTCCAGGCATCCGCGTTCGGCGTGATCCGTGTGCGGACGAAGGCCCGGACCGTATCGCGGACGAGGAGCTGGTCGTCGCGGTAGGTGAAGCGCACGCGCGCTAGGCGCTCGGTCTCTGTTGCGGGTAGCTCTTTGCCTCGGGGATCGTCGGCAGGAGCTCGTCGACCAGCCTCTGGTCCTCTTCGAGCACGCCGCGGTCGATCGTGTACGCGGCCTGCCGAGTCTTCATGATCCGGTCCTGCTGATCGGCGGGCAGCTGCGTGAAGGCCTTGATGCGCGCCGTCGTGAGGCGCTTGCGCTCGGCAAGATCCTCGATGCGCACGAGCTCCCGAAGCTGCGGCGTGAGCGCACCGACGCGCGCCGTGTCGACGGGGATCGCCGAGATCATCCCGAAGCGGTGCTTCCAGAACTCGATCGCCTCCTGCTCGCTCTTACCGCGCAGCGCCGCCAAGCCCGCGTCGATCGGACGGTCGTCCTTCTTGGCCATGGCTAGACCTCCACACCTCTTTTTTTCGGGACCGCCTCGCGTACGTACGTGGTGATCTCCTCGAGCGAGGCACCGGGCGGAAAGACGCGTTCGACCCCGACCTTCCGCAGGCCCGGCCAGTCTGCCTCGGGGATGATTCCTCCGCCGAAGAGCAGTACGTCGTCGAGGCCCTTTTCCTTCATGAGCTCGGAAATGCGTGGAAAGATGTAGTTGTGCGCTCCCGAGAGGAGCGAGAGGCCGATGGCGTCCGCGTCCTCCTGCAGCGCCGTCTCCACGACCTGCTCTGGCGTCTGGTGCACTCCCGTGTAGATCACTTCCATCCCGGCATCGCGCAGCGCCCGTGCCACGACCTTCGCCCCGCGGTCGTGGCCATCGAGCCCAGCCTTCGCAACGACCACGCGGATCGGTCTTTTCAAAGCGGGATGCCGAGCTCGGAGAAGTGCTCCTCCCAGTGGAGGTACGTGTAGAAGGGCATCGAGCTCGCGATCTTCTCGTCGACGTCGCCGGCGGGAAGGTCGCGGACCGTCTCAAGCAGTCGCCGATAGACCGTGTCGAGCTCGTCGACCATCGCTTCCGGTCCAACGAGCTCGTGCGTCCGCACGGACCGGTCGTTGAACTCCTGGATCGTCTCGCCCGTCCAGCCGGTGCGGAATTCCTTCGTCTGCATCTCACGCACGGTCTGCTCCATCCAGCCGACCACGTGGGCGACGAGGTCCTTGTACGTCCAGCCGCTCGGCGTCGGCTCGCCCAGACCGGCACGACCGCGGTCGCGGATCGCGGCGCGGAAGGGCTTCCAGACCTTCTCGATGCGACCCTGGAACGCCGCCGAGTTCCGCGGGACCGCGGCCTCGATCTCGCCGCCATGCTCGACGAAGTGCCCGTAAGTCTCACCGACGACAAGACGTACCGCGAGGAAGTCGATGTCGCGGTCCGCGGGGAGCGCGGTCACGAGATCGACGACGTTCTTGTACGCCGCGTGCACCCTTTCGACCACTTCGTGCGCGGATCTTGACTTGCTCGCCTCGGCCTCGCGCGCGTTCTCAGCGTCGACGTCCGGGAAGGGGCCGCGGCGGCCCGCAAGTCGGTTCGGCATCTCGCCGGCGAGCTTCTCCATCCAGTTCGCGACATGACCGAGCATTGCTTTGTAGGTCCAGCCAGACGGCGTCGTTTCCGACAATGCCGTGAGGCCGAGACGGCTCAGAGCGCGCCGGAAGGGACGCCAACCTTCGCGCATCTTCGCGAGGAGCTCCGCCGGCCGCTTGGGGACCGCCGCGAAGACCTCGTCGAAGTGCTCGGCGTAATGCCCGTAGGTGTTGCCCGCCACGACCGCAACGACCCAATCATCGTTGTCGTGGATCTGCTCGGGAGTCAGCTTCTGGATCTCGGCGACGATGCGCTCGTGTGCGGCGTCGAGCTCACGGACCACCTCGCGGCCCTCACGCCCGAGGGTGCGTTCGACGACGGCAGCGTTGAACTCGTCGGTGTCGTCAACGCCCGTGTACACCTTGGCTTCGTCGCTCTCGCGGAACGTGCGCAGCCGCGCTGCGGTCCGGTCTTCCCACGCCGCGGCGTGCGCCACGAGGTCCTTGTACGTCCAGCCGGTCGAGGTTTTCTGCTCCAGCCCGGGAAGGCCGATGGCGCCGACGGCGAGCCGGAACCCGGTCCACGGCGTCTGGACCAAGCGGACGAGGTCGTCGGCCATCCGGATCGCGGCACCGATATCGGCGTGGTGGTCGGGGTAGTGGCCCGTCGTGTTCCACTCGACGACATCGAGCGCGAGCTTGGAGGCGTCGTCGGGAAGTGAGCGGACCGTCTCGAGGAGCCGCTCGTGCGCGACTGTCCAGCGCGCGAGGAGCTCGTCCGTTGACTTGCCACGCACTTCACTGGCGACCCGAGCGTTGAAGCCGTCGACGTCGTCGTACAGCTTTGGATCCTCACCCGACGCGATGACACCGGCCACCCGCGGCGGAACCGTCTCCTCCCACGCGGCAAGGTGCGCGAGGTTCTCGTTCAGCGACCAGCCGGTCCGAAGCTTCTCCGTGAACCGCTCGCGCGGGAGCGCCTCGAGCGCCGACCGCAGAGCGCGGTGACTCTGGCCGATCCGGCGAAGGAGCTCGTCCTTAGAAATAACCGGGGTCGTGGTACTCGCCGTACACCTCCTTCAGCACCTGCACCTGCTCACCCACGCTGGCGTTCGCGCGCGC
>DASYSC010000149.1:0-9854 GCA_036003765.1 Candidatus Limnocylindria bacterium | reverse complement strand
CATATCGATGGGTGAGCTGTCGCCCCAGTCGATCGTGGCGTCGTATTCCGCCGCGGTCGACAGCGGGTCCGGATCGGTGAAGGTGGCGACGGTGCCGCTGAACGTCGTACCCTCGGTCGCGTTGAATGTCACGCCGCTTGCTGTGATCGGCGGATCGACCGCGATCCACGTCTTCGTGGCGACGTCCTTTACGGGCGTTGGCACGCCGCCCGTACCCGTGAGCGTCGCCGTCGCCTCGATCGTGTCGGTACCAGCGGCGCCGTTGCTCGTATACGTGAATGACGCGTCGCCGCTCGTGTTGGTCACGCCCGTTCCGGTCGTGCCGGCGTTAGGACCAAGCGTCACGGTGAAGGTCACTGTGACACCAGGTGTCGGGCTGGCGTTCGTGGTCACGTGTGCGGTGACGGTGTGACTGCTGCCTCCGGGGTTGGTGGCGGTCTTCGGACTGAGCGAGAGTCCGAAGACTTTCACGCCGCACGGCAGGCTATCGGGGTTGAACGGTTGCAGGAGCTGCAGAAGCCAGATCCGCTGCAGATGGACTTGGCCGTTAATGCTGGCCTTGTCGAAGTTGTTGTTGAACGCTGCGTCGAAGCCCATGAAGTCCTTGTCGAGCCCGTCGTAGATGATGAGCCCGGATCCGAGACGCGCGTACGTCTGCACGGGCCCGTTCACACCCAGCGTGTTCAGCGCGCGAAGATCCGTGCACCAGTTCTGATTGAACGTAACGAACACGTTGGCGTCGCCCACGGCGTCTGTCTGGGTGCTGACCGCAACGACGTTGACGAACGAGTCATTCGCCGGAACGCTGCTGGAGAGCGAGTTCTCCTCGACATCGGTCAGCGTTCCCATGGCGCCCGCGGCGCCAGGATTGCTCGTCGTGAACGGGTACACGAAGTTGCTGTAGTTCGTGCTCGTGCACTCGGAGTCATAGATGATCAGCTTGCCGCCGTTCGAGACGAACGACTCGATGTTCGTCTTGAAGTTCGGCCCGAACCCGCCAGCCGGATTCAGGTATAGCCCGATGTCGCAGAGACCTACGAGCACCACCGTGTCGAATCCCGACAGGACGCTGCTGCCTCCTGTCGCGATCGTATTGGGACTCACGTTGGTGAACGACGGGCTGTAGCCGCTGGGCACGCCCGGTCGTCCGATAATGCTCGTTGGGAGCGTGCCACCAAAGTTGAACTTTCCGTGGGCGTCCGGCACCAGCGCGATGTTCTGGCTCCTCGCCGTGACGGCGACCGCCGGATGTGCGGGGCCGGCCAATGTGCCGACGAGTGCTAGAGCCACGATGAGGGTGAAGGCTGCAACGCGACGACTCATAGAGTTCCTCCCCACGCGCGTGCGGAGATTCGTTTTTCGTCGCGCTAATTGCCGCAGCCGGTGACTTCGAATCTCCCCACGTTGTTCGCGATCCTGTTTGTTCGCCCACCCGCGCGCTCCTCAGCAAACGCGCACGACTTCTACCTCTATACGCACACCTCCGAAAGACAAAACCGTTCGCCCGCCCCACTCGCTTGATCGCTTGATCGCTTGATCGCTTGATCGCTCGATCGATCGACTAGCTGGTGCCCGTCGGACCTGACGGTTCAGCAGGATACATGGCCACTAGGAACCGGCCTTGAAAGGATCAGGAGCCTTGAGTAGGGTTCACCGCTGCTATGGGGGGTGGCGCGCTCCGTCACGAAACCATCCTGATCTTCGAAGAGACCCGCACTCCATCGATCGAGGAGCAAAGCGACACGCCCACACGTTGACGCGGACCGGCTGAGCGTCGCCATGGAGATCGGTCTCGGCGTCGATACCCGATACGCGCTGAGCGAGGACGATCAGCCCCTCATCGCGCGTGAGGCCGCGATCCTTGGATATGCGAGCCTCTGGACCCCCATCGGGAGCACGCCAGAGCCGTTCGGTATCTGCGCGCTGTGGCACGAGTCGAGTCGGCTTGCGACGGGGATCGCGGTCGCGCCGCTCTCCGGGTGGTCCGTTGCGGACCTCGCATCCATCGCCAAGGACACGTACCGGCGCTGCGCCGGCCGATTCACGCTCGGGATCGGCAGCGGTCGACTCACCGCTTCGCCGATACGCGTGATGCGCGACGCCGTCGATGCGCTCCGGCCACGCTTTCCGGGGAGCGTCTACCTCGGTGCGCTCGGGCCGCAGATGCTCCACCTGGCGGGCGAGCGCTACGACGGCGCGGCGCTCAACTGGTGCAGTGCGGAGCAGGTCGCTTGGAGTCGCGAGCGCGTCGCCGAAGGCGCGCGCCACGCCGGACGCGACCCGCGGAGCGTCGCGGTCCATGAATACATCCGCGTCTGCATCGATGAAGACGAGTCCGCCGCGCGGACGGCCTTCGCGAAGATGGTCCTGAGCTACGCGCTCGCGCGCCCGGGCGCGGACAAGACCAAGGGGTACCGCGCGCACTTCGCACGCATGGGCTTCGGCTCGGTGCTGGACGACCTCGAGTCGCGCCGAGAAGCGGGCGCGAGCGAAGACGAGCTCGCGCGCCGCTTCCCCGATAAGTTCATGCGCCGCGTCGGTTACTGGGGCCGGCCCGAGGGCGCGCGCGAGGCCTTCCAGAGGCTCGCGGCCGGTCTCGACATCGCGATCGTTCGCCTCGTTCCGGCCCAGCGGAACGACCTCGCCGCCGCGCGTCTCGCGATGCGGGCCTGCGCGCCGAAGCCCTAGCGCACCTGTTCGGCGAGCCGTGCGAGGTCGCGAACCCCGAGGCTGCGCGATGAGACCTCGTACGTCATCCCGTTCTCGGTCCAGCGGACCACGCTGAGCGAGGTGGGCTCCACCATCCAGCTGATCGCATAGTTACCGTGTACCGCCAGCGCGTCCGCCGGTCGGGTCGCGGGCGCGAGAACGACCGGGGCATCCGGCGCCATCGCCACAACAACCGAGTCATTCGACCCGCGAAGGCGAAACGCGCGCACCACCGGCGCGGGCCGGCCCGGGCCATAGTCACCGACGATCCGGCCAGGTGGGACGGGGACCGCGATGTCGGCGGGAAGCTCGAGCGAGAGCCGCACCGGCTTCGGGTTCGCGAAAGCTTGCTCGAGCACGGACGGGCCGTGCATCGTCACGAAGCGCGCGAGCTGCTCGTGCGGCAGCGCGTTCACGACGAGCAGCACACAGGCAGCGACGGCAGCTGATGCGACCGAGAGGATCCACCAAAGACGCGGGGAGATCGTCCTTTGCGAATCGGCGCCCTCCAGGTCGAGGATCACCGCGACAGTGTGAGGCTAGCCGGCGTCGGGGACGATGACTCCCTCCGCGTCGCCGTATGCCCACACGTCGAGGTCCGGAACCTCGAGCCCATTCGTGCTGAGCGTCGTGCAGACCTGGGAACGGTGGTCGCTCCCGTGGTGCGAGAACTGGGTGATGAGGATCCACGGCTCGAGCTCGACGTCGCGGGTGTGCATGCGCCGGTCGGGGTCGAAGTCCTTCTGCGCGAACAGGCGCTCGATACCAACGCGCACGGTCGCAAGATGCCGCGCGATCTCGTCGAGCGTTGTCGTGTCCGCTTCTTCGATGCGCGGCTCCGCGAGGATGCCGAGACGCTGCAGGTAGCCCTCGTCCGCCCTGACGATGTGCGTGAGCGTCCGCCGGATCGTTCCATACGTGCCTCGGGTCGCGAGATCGAGCTGCGCGTCGCGGAGGGCTCGACAGCGCTCGATCAGCCGCTGCGTCGCCCAGACGTCGTGTCTCATTTGGCGGAGGACGGGCGGAGTGGTCATCCGGCGCGGATCCCGGCGACTTTTTCTTCCACCTCGGCCTTGAGATCGTCGATCTCCTGCTCTGCCTGAGCGAGGTTCTCCTTCGCTCGTTTGACGTCCTCGCGTTGCTCCATCGCCCGCGCGGCGCCCCGCGCGGTGGTGGTGCCGCGGTCGATCGTGGAGTAGCTCAGCTTCTTGCGCCCAAAGATCGCCGTGAGGATCGTGGCGCCGGCCGACACCGCGGTCTGCAGGCCCGCCCCGCGAAGCTGTCCCTCCTCGCGCTCGACGATCTGTGCCGCGCGTCGCGCCTTTTCCTCTGCGCGATGGATCTTCGGCGCGTATTGGGTGCGGATAGCCTCGATGGCCGCGTCGCGCTCCTCGCGCGTGTGCTGGTCCTCGTCGGCGCGAGCCGCGCGGGTCGCCTGGGCGGCGGGTGCGGCGGCGGCCTGCGGCTGCCGCCCTTTCATCAGCACTTTGATCTGGTCCCGGGTGAGCGGTCCGCGCAGATACGACATCGCCCAGCGCGATTCGAGGACCACCGGGCCATCTTCGTGGACGTTGTTCATCAGAAAGACACGGTTGGCAAGTCCGGCGAGAAGCTCTTCCATCGACTTGCGGTCGAACGACGCGCTTTGCGCGGCGGCCGCACCCTCGAGCCCTTCGAGCACGCGCTGCTTGTCGCGGTCAGTCTGAAGCCGGCCGAGGAGCCACGTGCCCGTGTTCGCAAGTCCTTTGTAGTCGAGATCCACCGGGTTCTGGGTCGCGAGCACGACCCCGACGCCGAATGCGCGCGCCTGCTTCAGCAGCGTGAGCAGTGGCCGCTTCGCGGGCGGCTCCGCCACGGGCGGGAAGAAGCCGAAGATCTCGTCCATGTACAGGATCGCCCGAAGGCTCGTCGTGCCGCTCTGCGACCTGACCCAGCCGAGGATCTCGTTTAGGAGAAGCGCCACGAAGAACATGCGCTCCGCTTCGGAAAGGTGCGCGATCGAAAAGATCGAGACGCGCGGCTTGCCCGCGGGCGTTCGATAGAGCGCGCCCACGTCGAGCGGCTCGCCCTCGAGCCAACCCCCGAACCCTGGCGACGCCAGAAGACCATTGATCCGCATGGCGAGCTCGCCCCGGTCTTTCTCCGGGTAGAACTTCTCGAGATCGAGCGCCCCAATGCGTGCCATCGGCGGCTTCTGGATGCGCCCGACGAGTGTTGCGAGCTCGACATCCTCGCCCTCGGCCCATGCCGCGGACAGGAGCGTCGAGATGAGGATGTGCTCACGGCTTTTGATCGGATCCGCGGCGATACCGACGAGCGCGAGCAGGCTCGTCGCCGTCGTGCTCACGCGCTCGCGGAAGAGCTCGGTGTCCTCGCGCAGCTGCGCGGGCGGCGCGGCGAAGGACCGCAGGATCGACACCGGGATGCCCGCGGTCGATCCCGGCGTGTAGATCGCGAAGTCGGCCGCATCCCGTAGTCGCCGGATCCGCTCGCCGCTCTCGCCCCAGGACTCGAGGCCCTTTCGCCAGAGCTCCGCCTGCTGTTTGGCGTACTCGTCCGGCGTGACCCCTTTTCGCGCGGCGTCCTCTTCATTGATCCATGGGCGGAAGTCCTCGGGTCGCAGGTCGGGAAACGTGAGCAGCAAATTGGTGAGATCGCCCTTGGGATCGATGGCGATCGTCGGCACGCCGTCGATGGCGGCCTCCTCGATCAGGTCGATGCACAGGCCGGTCTTCCCGCTCCCGGTCATCCCGACGACGATCGCGTGGGTCACGAGGTCTTTCGAGTCGTAGAGCACGAGATTCCCGCCGGCCGAGCTCTTCTTCTCGAGGTCGTACTCGCGACCGAGATAGAACTGGCCGAGCTTTTCGTAGTCGCGGGGATCCATCGCGCTACGTCTGCAAGATCGGGCTGCCGCGCTTGATGAAGCGGCCCCGCCCCTTCTTGCCCACGAACTTGTCTTTCTGCACGATCACCTCGCCACGCGAGAGGACGACGGAGGCCTTGCCCTTCACCTCGCGGCCTTCGTAGGGGTTGTAATCGACGCGCATGTGATGCGTCTTGGCGGAGATCGTCGACGTCGTGCGTGGATCCCACACCACGATGTCAGCGTCGCTGCCGACCGCGATGGTCCCCTTCTTTGGGAACATCCCCATGATCTTCGCGGGTGTGGTCGACGTCACCTCGACCCAACGATTCAGCGTGATCCTCTTTTGCACGACGCCGCCGTCGTAGAGCAGCACCATGCGCGTCTCGACGCCTGGCGCGCCGTTCGGGATCTTCGAGAAGTCTCCGATGCCGAGCTGCTTCTGCTTGGGCAGTCCCTGGAAGCCCTCGTTCATGCAGAACGGGCAGTGGTCGGTGGAGACGACCTGAAGGTCGTTCCGCGCAAGTCCCTTCCAGAGCTCGTCTTGATGCCACTTCTCCCGAAGCGGCGGGCTCATGACGTATTTCGCGCCCTCGAAGCCCGGCTCGTCGTAGTTGTCGATCGAAAGGAAGAGGTACTGCGGGCACGTCTCGGCGTAGGCCGGCAGGCCGCGGTCGCGGAAGAGCCGCACCTGCTCGAGGGCCTGCGAGGACGAGAGGTGAACGATGTAGAGCGGGATCTCGCCGGCCATCTCGGCCAACCGGAACGCGCGGTGCGTCGCCTCGCCTTCGGCCTCGGGCGGCCTCGTCAGCGCGTGCCACTTCGGCGCGGTGTTCTTCTGCGCGAGCGCGCGCTTCACCAGGACGTCGATGACGCCACCGTTCTCGGCGTGCATGCAGATGAGCCCGCCGTTCTCCGCGGTTCGCGAGAGCGCTTTGAAGATCGAAGCGTCGTCGACCATGAACACGCCCGGGTAGGCCATGAAGAGCTTGAAGGAGGAAACGCCGTCCTTGACCATCACGTCCATCTCTTTCAGCACCTTATCGGTGACGTCGCGGACGATCATGTGCAACCCGTAGTCGACCACCGCCTTGCCACGTGCCTTCCTGAGCCAGGCGTCGCGCGCCTTCTCGAGGGGCTCCCCCATTCCCTGCACCGCGAAGTCGATGATGGACGTCGTGCCACCGAACGCGGCCGCGACCGTGCCGGTGTGGAAATCGTCGGACGCGAAGGTGCCGCCGAAGGGAAGCTCCATGTGCGTGTGGACGTCGATGCCGCCGGGGATCACGTACTTGCCGGTCGCGTCGATGCGCTTGGCGCCCGCGGCCTTGAGGCCTTTTCCGATCATCGCGATCCTCTCGCCGTCGACGAGCACATCGCCCTTGTACGTGTCAGCCGCCGTCACGATGGTCCCGTTGGTGATGAGTGTTTTCGCCACGGCTAACTCCCCCCTTGGCGGGCGCGGATGCTAACTGAAGTTTCCGACTCGGAGCCTATCGAAACGGCGTGCTCATGTTCCGCCCGAGGCATTCTGGCCGCGCACCACAGTTAAGAGATCGGGCGTCCGAGGTCAGGAACTCGTTTTTGTTCTGGGCGGGGACTCGTTGCTCTGACTTTCGCCTGCTTCGCCTGCGTTCATTACACCGATCGCAACGGTTGCCGGCGGGCTGGGCGCATGAAGCGCGCTGCCCGGCTCAACACTGGATCCGCCAACAAGCCGCGACGCTAGCATCACACGGATAGACGAACGATCAGGTTCAGGAGCTGACACGCCGGTAGCAGCGGCGATCGCAGAGAAAAGGGCAGGACCGGCAAGATAGCGACGGCCCTTCGTCCGACCCTCAGGCTGAAGCAGGCGCGCCGACGAGAGGATCTTTAGGTCCGTCGTCCCAGTTCCCTCACTTACGTCGACGAGACGCCGATAAAAACTCGGGAGCACGTCCCTCCCATTGAAAGCGTCCCAGAGTGCGTTCGCGGCTCTGTCCGGCAGGCCCGCGTCTTTCGCAATCTGCTCCAGTGCTGTCCATACCTGCCTGTTCACGCGCTCGCGCAAATCGAGCGCGCGAACCTGGCTCAGTTGCGCAGCAACGTGCGAGGCTACGAACGGCGTAACGTCCGCCGATGCGTTCCACTCGGATCCAAGGCACTTGAACGACGCGTAGTAGTCGCCTTTGTGCCGACCCCACCATTCCTCAAGGGAGCAAAACTCGGGGCGCCGGAACTCTCCGCGATACATCGCCAATGACGCGAGAACCCGCGAAGTGCGCCCGTTGCCGTCTTTGAAAGGGTGGATCGCGGCAGTGGCGACGTGAATCCACGCTGACTTTATCGCCGGATGAGCGTTCCACGTGCTCATCTGGTCGCACACGCGTTCGACCAGCTCGGGTACCAATTCGTCCCCTGGCGGCGTGAAAATGGGCTGTCCGGTCGCGGAGTCAACAACCCATCGACCCACCCCATAACGGCCGGCGCCCTTCCGATAGTCGCCCGCCAGCACACGATCTTGAATCGCTTTGATCAACTCCGGCGACCACTCAAAAGTCCGATCATCGGCTCGTCGTTGGATGTACTCCATCGCCTCGCGATAGCCTCGAACAAGACCGACATCTGACGCCGATACCCCCGATGGCCGCTCACCGGCGAGGATTCGTCGGACCTCCTCGATGGTGACTGGAACGCCCTCCATCGATGTCGACGCAGCGACTGCTTCAGCTTCCAGATCGCGGCGCAGCCGCCCCTCCCAGGAGCGGACAAACGGACGCGTGTCCAGACGGGCGCGCCACTCGTCGAGTTCCCTCGTCTGGGTCTGGAGGGCGGATTCGTCCAATGGGAGAAGGGTCAAGTGCATTACCTCAAGGGATTGAGGTAATCATCTCGGATTCCATCGAGGACGTCAAGGCGGGACGCGCTAGCTCAGGTTGATCGTCACGCTCTTGCGCTGCGTGAAGCTCTCGAGCATGCCCTCGAGCGAATTCTCGCGGCCGAGACCACTCTCCTTGAATCCCCCATAGGGCTGTCCCACGACCTGGCCGATGCCCTGATTGATCTGGACCCAACCCGCATCGATCGCGTGCGCGGCGCGAAGCGCCTTGCTGATGTCCCGGGTCCAGATGAACGCGGCGAGCCCGTAGTGCGTGTCGTTGGCCATGCGCACCGCGTCGGCCTCGTCGCTCCAGGGGATGGCGACGAGAACCGGACCGAAGATCTCCTCGCGTGCGATTCGCCACTCGTTCCGCACGTTCGCGAAGACAGTCGGCTCGACGTAGTACCCGGTGGCGAGCGGTCCCTCGGAGGGCGGCCGGCCGCCGATCACCGTCCGCGCGCCCGGCTGGTGAAGGCCTTCGTCGATGTATCCCACAACCTTTTCAAACTGCTGGCGGCTGACGATCGCACCCATGTCGTTGCCTTCGTCGAGCGGATCGCCGACCTTGAGCTTCGCGAGCTTCGCGGCGAGCCTGTCGAGGAACGCGTCGAAGACGCTCGTGTGGACGAAGAGACGCGAGCCGGCGGTGCAGGACTGGCCCTGCCGGGCGAAGCGCATCGCCGCGATCACGCCATCCGCGGTGCGCTCCTCGTCGGCGTCGGGGTGCAGGATCTGCGGGCTCTTGCCGCCGAGCTCGAGCGTGACCGGGATGATGCGATCAGCAGCGAGACGGAGGATCGCCTTCCCGGTCTCGGTGTTCCCGGTGAAGGAGATCTTGCGGACCAGCGGATGCGCCGCGAGCGGCGTGCCGACCTCTTCGCCCGTGCCGGTGATGACGTTGAGCACGCCCTTCGGGAGATGGGTCGCACAGATACGGGCCAGCTCGAGCGCCGCGAGTGGCGCGCTCGCCGACGGCTTCAGCACCACGGTGTTCCCGGCGACGAGCGCCGGCGCGATCTTCCACGCCGCGATGAGGATCGGGACATTCCACGGCACGATCGATGCGACGACGCCGTACGGCTCGCGGCGGGTGTAGCTGAACATCGTCTCGCCCAGCGGGACCGTCTCCCCCTTGAGCTCGCCGCCAAGCCCGCCGAAGTAACGGAAGACGTCGGCGACCATCTTCGCCTCGGGGCGCGCCTGCGTGCGGATGGCGTTCCCCGTCTCGGTCGCGAGCGTGCGCGCGAGTTCTTCGACCGCCTCGTCGACATCGTCGGCGATGCGAAGGAGGAGCCGCCCGCGATCCCGCGGTGCGACCGCGCGCCAGGCCGGGAACGCCGCGTCGGCGGCCCGCACCGCCCGGTCGACGTCGGCCGCTCCGGACCTGGGCACGTGCGCGACGACCTTGCCCCGCGT
>DASYSC010000148.1:0-10924 GCA_036003765.1 Candidatus Limnocylindria bacterium | reverse complement strand
ACCGGGTCGCCCTCCGCCGTACAGATCTGCGGCTCGATGGGTCCCTCGAGCGCACGGACCACATCGCCCGCAGTGATCGCGCTGGGCTCGCGAGCCAGCGTGTAGCCTCCGCCCGCGCCGCGCTTGCCGTGCACAAGGCCGGCCTTACGCAGCGCCGCGACGAGCTGCTCGAGGTAGGCCTCGGGCAGGTCTTCGCGCTCCGCGACCGCGTGCAGCGATACCGTTCCCTGACCCCAGTGGCGGGCGAGATCGACCATGAGCCGCATCCCGTATTCGCCGCGGGTGGAAACGTGAAAGGCCGTGGGGGGACCTGGATTTCCGAGCACTTCACTCGGAATTCTAATTCAGACGACCCTCTAGCGGAAGTGCCACTTCCTTTCCGCAGCGCCGCTGTGGGATCGACGAATCCGGCCAAGATCGAAGCCGTACGCCGGTCGCTCGCGCGGCTCGCTCCCGGGTGTGTTCTGGAGGCCGTCGACGTGCCCAGCGGCGTCGGGGCGATGCCGCTCACCGCTGACGCGACGCGGGAGGGAGCGCTTGCTAGGGCCCGCGCCGCGCTCGACCTGGCGGGAGCCGATATCGCTTTTGGTCTCGGGGGTGGTGCGATCCTTGACCGCCGCGATGCGTGGCTCACAGCGCATGTGGTCGCCGTGGCGCGTGACGGCCGAGTGGGTGAAGCGGCGTGGGGCCGAATGCTGCTCCCGCGCGTGACCGCCGACAGGCTGCGCGCCGGCGAGGAGCTCGGCGACGTGATCGACGACCTGTTCGGCGCGAAGGAGTCGAAGCGTCAGGCCGGCGCGATCGGGCTGCTTACAGATGGCGCCGTCTCACGGACCGATGCCTTCGCCGATCTCGTCGCGATGGCCTGCGCGCCCTTCTTGCATCCGGAGCTGTACTAGACAACGGGCCCGGCAGCGTCCGCCACCGGGCCCATTTCGATCTTCGCTTACGCGGTCGCTGGCGCGGGCAGAGCGCCGATCTGCGCAAGGAGCGTCATGAGGTCGAAGTACTCCTTGCTCTCGACGATCTTATCGCCCTTGAATGTGTTGACCTGGACCGCCGGGAGCTTCACAGACTTGTAGGTTGCTGGGATGGTGCCCATCGGCCCCTCGAGGTCACCCCGGTGAGTGCCTTCATAGGTGATCTCCAGGACCACGGTGTCGCCGCTCTCGACGACCTTGGTGATCGTCCCTTTCGCGTCGGGGAACGCCTTCTTCCACGCCTTGGCCGTCTTCACGATCGCGTCCGGCCCCTGGTCCCGGCGCTGCGTCGCGATCTCTTCATAGACGGCGTCCGAGCTGAACGGCGCCTTGAATCGCTCCCAGTCTCCCGCGCTGAACGCCTCGGTGCTCTGCTTCGCGAGCTGAACTTTGTCCGCCATTGCGAACCTCCCCTATCGCTCGATGCGCGATCGGCGGCCAGGCTGCACTAGCCGTGGCCGAGCGTACTCCGGCGTGCAAGCGCGCTGGCGCTCGAGGATCGGATCAGGAGATCGTCGCGGTGGTGAGCGCCCGCATCTGCGCAAGGTGCTCTCGAACATGCGAGAGGCCCAGGCCAAGCTCCATACGCACGGTGCTGCACTGGCCGCTCGGCGCGATGCGAACCGCCGCGAGCTCGGTCTCTCCCAGCTCGAGCAGCCGCCGACGGTAGGCTGCGCGCATCGCATGCCACCGGTCGCGCGGCTCGACCGGCCAGCGCGCCAACCTGTCGCGGTAGTAGCGGTACCAGATGGCGATCCCATGGGCGCGCCGGTCGCGGGCGCCCATGCGGCGGATCTCCGCATCGGCCTCGCTGATGACGCGCAGCTCCGCGTCCGCCGGCGCCTCGTCGTCGCCGGGAGCGTCATCGTGTCGGACGACGCTGAGCGGCGGTGGCCCACCCGATTCGACGTTCGCGCGCACCGCCACCTGCAGGCCGCGCACGACGCGCGCCACCTTCCGCGGCGTCCAGCGCACCCTGCCCTCCTCGGTGTTCAGCCCGCTGTGCTCGGCCGCCTCGGACGGAGCGGCTCTGACCCGCGCCAGGAACTCGTCGAACGCGGCCGCGTGCGCGCGGTCAGGGTCGAGCGGCCACGGCTGCAGCCGCCGGATACCGATCTCAAATCCGCCGGCCACGTGATCGAGCGTGCGCCGGATCGTCCAGCCCTTGTCCGGCGTCCGATCCCAATCCTGGGGCCGGAGCCCGTCGAGGAAGCTCTCCACCTCGGACGCGATCTCGTCCATTCGTCGCACCGCCGCAACGAGCAACGCGGGCGGCGTCGGGAGGAGCGAGTCCGGAATGAGCCACCACGGCATGCTCCAGTCGACGATCTCCTCGGTGAGCTCGACGTCGAGCGGATGCCCGAGCCGGCGGTATGCGTCGACCTCCTCGGCGACGAGCGCCCTACAGCGGCTGATCGACTCCTCGCGCGAGGGGACGTCCTCCGACGCGACGCCGGGGACCTGCGGCGCGATCGTCCACCAGGTTCGCTCCGATGACGTCACGTAGTAGCGCACCGGTGCGAGCCTAAGGCGCTACGTCGTCGGCGGGAACCGCCGGATACGCATGACCTCGCCGGCGAGGACGGGTTCCGGGGGGTTCGCGGCGGCAGCGCCCCCCTCGACCAGGTCGACGAACTTGCGCGTGTAGAGGCGGTGATAGAGGCCGCTCTTCGCGAGGAGCTGGCTGTGCGTGCCCTCTTCGACGATGCGGCCGCGGTCGAGCACGAGGATGCGGTCCGCTCGCTCTACGGTCGAGAGCCGGTGTGCAATGACGATCGTCGTGCGTCCGCGCATGAGCCGGTCGAGCGCCTGCTGCACGAGAAATTCGCTCTCGTTGTCGAGCGAGCTCGTTGCCTCGTCGAGAAGAAGGATGCGTGCGTCGCGGAGGATCGCCCGCGCGATCGCAACACGCTGGCGCTGACCCACGGAAAGACGCACACCACGCTCGCCGACGATCGTCTCCATCCCTTTGGGGAGCCGCGCGATGAACTCGGTGGCGTTCGCGGCCCTGGCGGCGTCCTCGATCTCGTCCGCGCGCGCGTCCAGCCGGCCATAGCGAATGTTCTCGCGGATCGTGTCGCCGAACAGGATCGGCTCCTGAGGGACGACGGCGATCTGCTCGCGCAGCGACCGAGTGGTCACCTCGCGGACGTCGCGACCGTCGACGCACACGCGGCCGGCGACCGGATCGTAGAAGCGACCGACCAGATTCACGAGCGTGGTCTTCCCCGCCCCGGACGGGCCGACGAGCGCCGTCGTCTCGCCTTCGCGGAACACGGTCGAAAGATGCTCGAATACGAAAGGGCCAGCCCCATAACTGAACGCGACGTCATCGAACTCGATCTCGCCACGGATCGCGCCGATCGGCACCGCTCCCGGTAGGTCGCGGACCTCCGGTTGCGTGTCGAGCAGCGCGAAGATGCGGTCTGCCGCACCGAACGCCTGCTGGACCTGCGTCCACATGCTGGCCAGGCCTCCGACCGGTCCCGCGACCATGCTCATGTACAGAAGGAAGGCGACCAGCTGGCCGGCCGTGAGCTCTCCCGCCGCCACCAGGTGGCCGCCGTACCAGAGCACCACGATCGACGATCCGAATCCGAGGAAACCGATGAGCGGGAACATCGTGGCGCCGAGCCGCGAGCGCTCGATCGACTTGCGGAACATGACCATGAGCTTGTCGCGGAAGCGCCTCGCCTCGTAGTCCTCGCGCGTAAAGGCCTGGACGACACGCACTTCGGCGAGGGCCTCCTGAAGAACGCCGACCGCCTCGCCCTGCGCGTCCTGCGCCTCGCGGGATATGTCCCGGATCCGTCGGCCAAGGAACTGGCCGATGATCCCGATCGGCGGCGCGACGACGAGCGTAAGAAGCGCGAGGCGCCAGTTCATCAGGAAGATGACCACGATCCCGCCCGCCAGCGTGAGGACCTGGCCGAGCACCTGAATGATGGTCTGCGTGATGACCCCGTGGACGAGCGTCGCGTCGCTGGTGACGTGCGACATCAGGTCGCCGGTCTTGCGCTGGTTGTAGAAGGAGAGCGAGAGCGACTGGAGGTGCGTGACGATGGCCATGCGGAGATCGAAGATCACGCGCTCGCCGGTGTAGGCCATGAGGAACTGCCGGCCGCCGTCGATCACCGCTCGGACGAGCAGCACCGCGATCAAGACGATCACGAGGACGTTGAGGAGGTCGGGCTCCTTGAGACCCTGGTCGAGCACGCGCTGGACGACCTGGGGCCAGACGAGACCGAGCGCCGTCGACACGATCAGAAGCCCGGCGGCGACCGCGAGATTCCACCGGTACGGTCCGACGAACCGGAGGAGGCGGCGGTACATCGCGACCGAGGGGCGCTTCTTATCACCCGAGCCGCGCGGTCCACCCATGAACATGTGGAACCCGCCGCCCATCGGCATCATCACTTCATGAACACGCTAACTGACGACGCTAAGGACGAAGCCACACTGTGCCGAAAGAGTCAGACCAGCCGGTCGTCGGGGCGTATCCGGCGACCCGCGCGGAGGCGGCGTTCGCGCGGTCCGCGAAGAGGAGCGGGACGCGCAACACCTCGCTGCGGGCGATCTTCGACACCTGCTTGTACAGCTCGGTGCGCTTTGTCGGGTCGGCCTCGGTCCGCGCCTTGCGCAGGAGCCCGACCACGAGCGAGACATTCGCTGCATCGTCACTCCCGAAGAGGGGCCAGAAGACGTCGTCTGGATCGAGACCGATCGGCGTCGTGTCGAGCGTGAACGCGGCTGTGTCGTCGCGGAGCGCCGAGGGATCGACCGCCCGCAGCCGCGCGACGACGCCGATCGCGCCGAGGTCAGCGGCGATCGATTGCGCGATGCGCTGCGGATCCGGGTACGCGGCCGTCGCGACGATCGGATAGGCGAGGTCCACGTTGATCGGCGTCGGAACGCGCGCGTCGGCGAGCAGCTTCTTCGCGCCGGCCACGTCGAGCGGCGCGAACGCGACGACGCTGTCGTCGTACCCGAGCGCACCCAAGGGGACGACCTGGATGGCGCGGCGCGCAAGGCCCGCGTAGACGGCATCGAGGGCGCTCGGGGGACCGATCGTCATCGCCACCGCGCGCCGGGCCTCCGGCCGATCGAAGGGCGGCACCGACGCATTGATGCCAAGGGACGCGAGAGCTGCGTCGCGGCGCTGTAGCAGCGCGAGGCTCGGGTCGCTCCGCGCCGCGGCGGCCTGCGCGACCGGCAGGTCGAGCGCGACCTCGACGCGGCCACCGCGCAGCTCGGCGAGCCGGGACGCGGCGTCGCGCACCGGCCGCAGCACGAGCCCATCGAGATACGGCAGGGTCTTGCCCGATGGATCGCGTCGCCAATACGAGTCACTGCGGCGGAGCGTCAGCGTCCCGTCCGGAGCGAGCGCGGAATCGCCGGCCGCGAACGGTCCCGAGCCAGACGTGCCCCTGGCGATCGCGGCCTGGGGCGCTCCGAGATGCGCGAGGAACGGACCAAACGGTGTACGCAGGTCGAAGCGGATCGTCCGCGCGTCCACCGCCTGCGTACGCGCGATGACCGGTGGGTCGTCGAAGAGCAGCCGGTAGCGCGATGGCCGACCGCGTTCGAAGCTCGCGACCACCGCTGACGCATCGAGCGACGAGCCGTCATGGAAGCGGACGCCCTCGCGAAGCGTGAAGGTCCAGCTCGCGCCGTCGTTCGAGGCCTGCCACGAGGACGCGAGCCCCGGGCCGATCCTTCCGGTCGCGAGGTCGACGGTCACGAGCGTCTCGAAGATCTGCCGGGTGGCGACGAGCGACGGGTCGTCGGCGCTCCACGGGTCGAGCGACGTGACCTCGCCGGGGATCGCCACGCGCACGATCCCTCCGGCCTGCGCGCCGCTCGGCGCCGGCGTCGATCTCGCAGGGACGGTCTGGCAGGACAGGAGCGAGGCCAGCACGAGGCCGAGTGCGGCTGAACTGAGCCGCCGCACTGGCCTAATGCGTCTTCAGGCGGGGGTCGAGCGCGTCACGCAGGCCGTCGCCGATGAGATACAGGCACAGCACCGTCAGGAACACCATCAGGCCCGGCGAAACGACAAGCCACCAGGCGCGAAAGAAGTACGAAGCGGCATTAGTCAGCATGTTGCCCCAGCTCGGCGTCGGCGGCATCACCCCGAGGCCCAAATAGCTGAGCGCCGACTCGGCGAGGATGATCGTTCCGATATCGATGGCGAGCAGCACGAAGATCAGTGGAAGCACGTTCGGGAGGATGTGCCGGAGCATGATCCGGCTCGCGGACGCGCCGACGGTACGCGCCGCGGTGACGAACTCCCGCTCGCGGAGCGCGAATGTCTGACCGCGGACGAAATTTGTGATCCCGGTCCAGAACAGGACACCGATGATGATCGTCAGCGTGACCGGGCCCGGGGAAAACAGAGCGCTGATGATGATCAGCAAGAAGATGATCGGGATCGAGTTGAGCGTGGTGATGAACCAGGTGATGACGTCGTCGACGCGGCCTCTGAAGTAACCCGCGAGAAGTCCGATCCCGACGCCGATCGTCAGGTTCATGAACGCGGCGACGAAGCCGATGAAGAGCGATATCTGTCCGCCGTAGAGGAGTCGCACTACCTGGCTGCGGCCGACTTCGTCGGCACCCAAGAGGTATCCGGGCGGATCGACGGAGGGGGCGGCGTACGTCCGCAGGAGATTCTGTCTCTCAGGATCGGTGCGAAATACGTACTCAGCCAGCAGCGGCGCCGCGACGGAGAGGACGACCAGGGTAAGCAAAACCGCGGCAGCCGCCATGGTCACCCTATCCCGGCGGAGCCTGTACCAGGCGTTCGACCACAGGCCGGTCGCCGGTCGGGCTTGCGGTGCGACGACCAGGGCCCGAGCGCTGGCGATGGTCGCCACCCTCAGTCCACCTTGATGCGGGGGTCGACCCACGCATAGACGATGTCCCTCAAGAGATAACTGATGACCAGAAGGGTGCTGGCCAGCATGACTCCCGCCATGATCACCGGGTAGTCCTTCGCTCGGGCGGCAGCGTACGTGAACTGACCGACGCCGGGCCAGGTGAAGACCTGTTCGACGACGAGCGCACCGGAGACGAGCGCGGCGAGGATCCCGCCGAGCGCGGTGACCATCGGGATCAGCGCATTACGTAAGGCGTGGACGTACACGACCGTACGTTCGCGGAGCCCCTTCGCGTGCGCGGTTCGAATGTAGTCCTGGGAAATCACGTCCAGCGTCTCGGTCCGGAGGTATCGCGAATAGTTCGCGATCCCCGCGAGCGCGAGGACGAAGGCCGGCATCACCAGGTGTCGAAGCCGATCCGTGATATCCCACGCGTCCGCACCCACAGCGAGCATCCCCTGACTCGGGAGAACGCGGAGGGTGACCGAGAAGACAATGATCATGAGGAGTCCGATCCAGAACACCGGGATCGCGTGCCCCATCACCCCGAAGACCCGTATCGCGTTGTCCACGAATCCACCGCGTCGCAGGGCGGCGATGACGCCGAACGGAATGCCGATAAGGAGCTGGAGCCCCAAAGCGGTCAGCGCCAGCTGAAGGGTCGCCGGGAGGCGCTCGAGGAGGAGGCCGAGCGCCGGGCGGTTGTAGCGGAGTGACATTCCGAAGTCGCCTCTCAGCACGTTCGAGAACCAGTCGACGTACTGAAGCGGGAGCGGCTTGTCGAGACCGTAGTACGCGCGTAGCGCGGCGATGTCTTCCTCGGTGATGGTGGTCGAACCGAAGGTGTAGAGGCGGACGGGATCACCAGGAGACAGGCGCGAAATGAGAAAGACGATGATCGAGATCCCGATCAGCGTCGGGATCGCGTAGAGGAGCCGGCGGATGACGTACTTACGCAGGCTCGAAGCCTCCCTGAGCCGACGGCGGCGGGGTGGGCCCCGCCGCCGTTTCAGCTCCCTCGGTTCAGGATCGCGCTACTTCTTGATCCACCACATGTCGATGTTCCACTCTCCGGTCGGGCTGAAGGAGCCCGGCTCGATTCCGCGGATGGTCTTCGACGTCGCGAGGAGACGGTTTCCAGAGATCCCGAAGTTGTAAGGCTGCTCCTCGTTCAGGATCTGGTTCATTTCCTGATAGGCCTTCTTGCGGGTCGCCTGCGAGCAGTCGGGCCCACGTCCGATGTCGAGGAGCTGGTCGACACGTGCATTGCTGAACCCGACGAAATTGTTGCCACCCTTCTGGGGCGTCGGGATGCTGCTCGAGTGCCAGATGGTGTACTGGTCCGCCTCGGCGCCGATCTGCCACCCGATGATCACGGTCTCGATCTCGGTGCTGCCACTCGTGAGCTTGGGGACGAGCGACTCGAAGGCCTCGACCTTCGGAGTGATCTTCACGCCGAGCTGCTTGTACTGCTCGGTCACGACCTGCAGCATCGTTTCGCGGGTCTTGTTGCCCTGGTTGGTCACAATCGACCAGCCGAGCGTCTTGCCATCCTTTTGATAGAAGCCGTCCGAGCCTTTCGTGTAGCCGGCGGCCTGGATGAGCTGGTCGGCCTTCGCCTTGTCGTATTTGTATTCGTTGAGGCCGGTCGCGGCGGCCCACGAAACCGGTGCGTGGGTCGAATACATCTGCACGCCTTCGCCGAAGAAGACGGCCTTCAGCACACTTGACATGTCCAGGCCGTAAGCCAGCGCCTGCCGGATCCGTTTGTCGGACAGGGCCGGCACGTTCGGGTGGTTGTTCTTCCACCCGATGTACGTGTAACCGGGATCCTGCCACTTGTAGACCTTCAGGTTGTCCTGCCGTTCGAGGTCCGCGACGTCGGCCGGCGCGACGATGCCGACCGTGAGCTCGCCGGTCTTGAGCTGCGCGGCGACGACCGTCGAGTCGGCGACGACCTTCATGACGTACTCGTCGAGCAGCGGAGCGCCCTTCCAATACGTCTCATTCCGCACGAGAGTGAGCTGGTCTCCCTTGCGCCACTCTTTGAACTTGAAGGCGCCGCTCGCGACCGGAGGCGCGGCGTTCTCCGGCGCTTCGTCGAGATTCTTCGACGGGTCGTTGTCGACGGTGTACTTGCCGAAGATGTGGGTCGGGAGCGGAGCGGTACCGAATACGGATAGGAGCGCCGGGCAGAACGGTCGGGTGAACTTCACGGTGAACTTCTTGGGGTCGGCGCTGTCGATGGTGATGCCCGAGATGCTCGTGGCCTTGCCACTCGAGTAGTCCTGGTAACCCTCGACGTCGTTGTAAACGCTCTTGTTGGGCGTGATCTTGCTGCGTCCCTGCGCCTTGACGCGGGTCAGCCAGTCCTGCGCGATGACGGGCTTGCCGTCGGACCAGTTCGCCTTCGGATCGATCGTCCAGGTGTATGTCAGGTTGTCCGCGGTGACCGTCCACTTGCCCATCCATGGGATCGGCTCACCGGTCTTGGGGTTCGTGCTCACCAAGGGGTCGTAGATCTTGCTGTTGATGAGCGAAGACCCATCGTCGTTGGAGACCGCCGGGTTCAGGCGCTGAGCGTCCGATGCTCGTCCCTCGATGACCCGACCACCGGGCACGGGCTGCTCCGCCGCCGGCGTGGGACTTCCTCCACCACCGGTCTGCGTTGGCCCGCACGCGGCGCTCGCGAGGACGACTGTCGTGATGACGGCCAGTGCCGTCCGCCACTGTCTCATGAGACCTCCCTGCTTTCGCCCACCGAGTCGGGGGCAGTCTATCGAGCGCGGCCTTAGGCCGCCCTTACTCCACGGATACGTCCAAGGAGACGGGTAAGTTCAGTTCAGCGGGGCTATGCCCCCGGGAAGTGGCACGCGGCCCAGTGCCTGGGCTCGTGCTCGATGAACTCGGGGTCGACCTCTGCGCAGATCTGCTGCGCCTTCCAGCAACGCGTGTGGAAGCGGCAGCCGCTCGGTGGATTGACCGGCGACGGGACGTCACCGGTGAGGATGATCCGCTTGCGCTTGGTCTCGACCACCGGGTCCGGGATCGGCACGGCGGAAAGGAGCGCCTGGCTATACGGGTGCAGCGGGCGCTCGTAGAGGTCGACGCGATCGGCGAGCTCGACGATCTTCCCGAGGTACATGACCGCGACGCGGTCGCTGATGTGCCGCACGACGGAGAGGTCGTGCGCGATGAAGAGATACGTGAGCTTGAACTTGTCCTGGAGCTCTTCGAGCAGATTGATGACCTGCGCCTGGATCGAGACATCCAGTGCGGAGATCGGCTCGTCGCAGACAATGAACTCCGGCTCCACGGCGAGAGCGCGCGCGATGCCGATGCGCTGGCGCTGGCCTCCCGAGAACTCGTGCGGGTAGCGGTTGGTGAAGTACGGGTTCAGACCGACGACGCGTAGCAGCTCCTGCACGCGCTCCGTCTTCTCTTTGCCCTTCGCGAGAGAGTGGACCTCGAGCGGCTCGCCGATGATGTTGCCAACGGTCATCCGCGGATTCAGCGAGGCGTAGGGGTCCTGGAAGATCATCTGCATGCGCCGCCGCATCCGGCGCATCTGCTCGCCGCCGAGCTTCGTCAGCTCGACCCCGTCGAACCTCACTTCGCCGGCCGTCGGCTTGTAGAGCTGGAGGATGGCGCGACCGGTGGTGGACTTGCCGCAACCGGACTCGCCGACGAGGCCGAGCGTCTCGCCTTCGCGCACCGAGAACGTGACGTCGTCGACGGCGTGCACGCGCGCGACCTCCTTGCTCAGCAGCCCCGCCTTGATCGGGAAGTACTTGACGAGGCTGTCGACCTCGACGAGCGGCTGTCCGTTCGAGCCGGCGCTGTAGCCGTCGGTGGTCGGGCTGCTCATGCCGCGACGATCGCCCCCTCGATCGTCTTGTCGCGGATGCCGCGCTTCGTCTCCGGCTCCAGCCAGCAGCGGTCGAGGTGGTCGCGCTTGCCGGCGCGCGCGATCAGCTCCGGCTCCTCCATGCACTTCTCGAACGCGTGCGGACAGCGCGGCCGGAACTTGCAGCCCTGCGGCGGGTTGATCAGCGACGGCGGCAT
>DASYSC010000147.1:0-17259 GCA_036003765.1 Candidatus Limnocylindria bacterium | reverse complement strand
ACGATACAGAAGTCCTGGTGCTTTTCGGCGATCTCGAAGCCGGCCTTCACATACATCGAGAGCGGGCCGACGTACTGGGTCCAGACCCACTTCGCCGTGTCGACCTCGCCGAGCCAAGGGTAGGCCTCCGCGGTTTTGAGGTCGCGAGACCGCAGGTGGTCGAGCGCGAAGTCAAGGAGCTGCGTCGCGATCCCTTGCCGGCGCTGATCTGGAGCCACCACGAAGCACACGATCGCGCCAGCCGTCGGATCCGGTGGACCGGGCACGCTGAGCAGCTCGCTCTTCGGTGCCGCGTGACACCAGCCCACGACCCGCCCGAAGCGGTACGCGACGAGCCCATTGGCCTTCGCCGAGCGGATGAGCTCGCTCCGCGACGCGCGGTTCTGATCCCTGGTCCGCTCTTCGTAATCCGGGACGAGTCGCTCCATGCAGAAACATCGGGACCAATTCGGGTTGTCCGCGTAGGCGACGAGGTTGAAGTAGTGCATAACCGCGTCGTGCTGATCGGGCGTGATCGCGCGGATAGCGACGTCGCTCACCTTCCGAGTCTCCCACACTGTTCTCTGTGGACATCTTCTCTATAGGTCATGGAGCAAAGCCGATCGATGAGCTGATCGCGACGCTCAGGGACGCGGACATCCGGACGCTCGTTGACGTGCGCTCCGCCCCCGGTTCGCGACGGCATCCGCAGTTCGGCGCGAAGGCTCTCGGGGAGTCGCTTGGCGATGCGGGCATCGTGTACGTGCACCTGCCCGGCCTTGGCGGCAGGAGGGAGCCGCGTGACGATTCGCCGCACCGCGCGATCCGCGTCGCGGCGTTCCGCGGCTACGCCGATCACATGGAAAGCGAGGAGTTCGCCCGAGACTACGAGCGACTGACGGCACTGGCGCGCGACTCGCGGACCGCTTTCATGTGCGCGGAAACGCTCTGGTGGCGGTGCCATCGCCGACTGATCGCCGACCGGCTCACCGCGGACGGCTGGACCGTCACGCACCTTCTCGCACCGGGAAAGAACGAGCCGCACAAGCTCTGGGATGTGGCGCGGATCCTCGACGGACACCTCGTCTACGACGCCGGGACGCTACCGTTGCCGACATAGTGCGGACGTGGGACGCGGACTGGGAGGAACGGCGCGCGGGCAAGAGCTGCCCGATGTGCAACGAGGGCCGCCCCGACGAAACCCACGGAAACGCGAGGATCTTCGCCGGTCGCGTCTCGGACGCGTACCTCGTTCGCGGCGACGTCGGCCAGCCGGGATACACGATCGTGATCTGGCGCGGACGGCACGTCGCGGACCTGACCGAGCTTGGCGACCCGGACGCGGCGACCTACCTACGCGAGGTGCTGATCGTCGCGCGCGCCCTCGAATCGCACTACAAGCCGGCAAAGCTCAACCTCGAGATGCTCGGCAACACCGTGCCGCACCTGCATACGCATGTCATCCCCCGGTATGTCACTGACGACAGCCCCGGCGAGCCCGTGCGATTCATGCGCCAGCCCGACCTGCACCGCGAGCTGATTCCGGACGGAGGCTTTCATCGCGACGTCGCCGCGCTACGCGTGGCGCTCGCCCGCAGGGCTCAGAAGACGGCCTGACCTCCGTCCTCGCGACGCAGCCTGAAGCCGAGGAGCGATCCGCGCTGATGTGTAGGAGCCATCCCAGCAGCGGCCACCGGTCGAGGGCGAAGAGCTGCGGTCCTACGAAACAGATCCGCGATCGGCGCCGCGAAGGTGTGCCAGGCGTTGTAGAGGAGAACGCCGCGGCGCGGGAGGCGGCCCATCCCGGGTGCGGGCCCGAAGAACGAGGCTGGGATCAGCCCGAAGAGATCGGGCGCGAGCATCCCCCGTTCGGGGGATGAGTCGTCGCTCATCCGGGGTAGGTCGAACTCCCCTCTCGTTCGCGGCACCTCCGCTTTCTAGCCTTGCCGCACCTGGACGGATCAGCGGATCCGCCATGAGGTGGGAGGCACGGGATGAAGCGGCTCGGTCGGGCGATCCTCGCGGGCACATTGGCGGTCGCGATCCTTGGACTCGGTCTTCCGTGGGGAGCGCGGCTCGCCTTCGCGGCCGAGCCTCCGGTGCTGACCAGCGTGTGGCTCGAAGCGGGCGGCGTGGTGACCACAGCCGTCAACGAGGCTCAGATCTTCACGGTCAACGGCACCTTCACCGACAACGACCCTGCCGTCTCGCACTACATCCTGATAAAGATCGGCCCCACTTTCGCGACGTCGACCACCTTTCTCCCCTTCGGCTCGCGGACCTTCGCGGTCTCCAAGTTCTACCCGGACGACAATCCGACCGGCACCGCGGCGGACCCCTTCACGATCACCGTCCAGGTCCAGAACAGCGCCGGGCTCGTGTCGGGCACCTGGACGATGACCGTGACCGTGCGCAACGTCCCGCCCACCGTGGCGACCTTCGGCTTGACGCCGGCTTCCATCCTCGACGGCGAGTCGGTCCAGGCGAGCGGGACCTTCACCGATCCGGGGACCAAGGACACCTTCACGCTGTCGCTCGACTGGGGCGACGGGTCGGCCGCGTTCACGAAGTCGTATCTGAGCACGGATCCGAAGGCGTTCTCGGCGACGCACCCGTACGCCCGCGCCGGGAGCTACGTGGTCACCGCGACGGTGACCGACGACGACACCGGGCGAGGCACAGCGACCGTCGCGCTCTCCGTGGGCGCGCACAACACGCCACCGACGGGCCTGGTACTCACCGCCGTGGGCGTCGTCGAAGGCGACCCGGCCACGCTCCGCGGAGACTTCGTCGATCCCGACCCGGCCGACGCGCACACCGTCCTCGTGCAGTGGGGAGACGGCTCGAGCAGCGGTCTCGACCTCGCCGCTGGCGCTGTCTCGTTCACCGCGACCCACGCTTACGCCACCTACGGCACCTACACGATCACCGCGACCGTGACCGACTCCGGCTCGGCGACGACGCAGAGCTCGATGTCGTTGGTCGTCTCACGCCGCAATCACGCCCCCGCCGACCTCGTGCTGACCACAGCGGGTACGGTCGAGGGCGGCTCCGGCACTGTGAAGCTCACGTTCACCGACCCCGACCCGCTCGACTGGCACCGCGTCCTCGTGTCGTGGGGCGACGCCTCGCCTTCCACCGAGCAACGGCTCGATGCGGGGATATTCACGCTCGAGCTCTCGCACGTCTTCGCGAGCGCGGGCACCTACACCGTGACCGTCCAGGTCACCGACGCGTACAGCGCCTCGGCGAGCGGCACGGCGACCCTCGAGGTTCGCGTACGGACCCGCACGCAGGTCATTGCGGGCCTCGCCTCGCTCGTCAGCGGGTGGAACCTCGACACGGGCGCGCAGGGGAACCTCCTGAGCAAGATCCAGGCGGCGCAAGATGAGGTCGGCTCGGGCAAGGACACGGTTTGCAACTCCCTCGGCGCCATCGCGAACCACGTCAACGCTCAGACCGGCAAGAAGATCTCGCCCGACCAGGCCGCCGCCTTCTGGTCGGCGTTGGCCGGGGCGACGGTCACGGATTGCAAGCATCTGCAGAAAGCGCAGAGCAAGGCTCCAAGCGGCGGGTCCACCGAGCCGCTCGCCACGAGCGGTGGCTCCAACGCGAAGGGCGAAAAGCAGGCGGCCAAGGACGAAGTGAAGGCCGAAAAGAAAGCGGCGAAGGACGAGAAGAAGGCTGCGAAGGAAACGGCGAAGAGCGAGAAGGACTGACGAGTCCGGCGTCTACACGCCGCCGGCAAGACGCGCACGCAGCTTCGCACCCGCGAGCCCGCGATGCGAGATGCGGTGCTTCTCCTCCGACGAGAGCTCGGCCATCGTGCGGCCGTCGCCGGCGATGACGAACACCGGGTCGTAGCCGAAGCCGCCCTCGCCGCGCGGCGCCTCCGCGATCTCGCCGTGCACTTCACCATCGAACAGCTCGATGCGCCCGTCCGGGGAGGCGAGCGCGGTCACGCACACGAACCGCGCGGAGCGGTCCTCCACCCCTTCGAGGAGCGCGAGCAGCCGGGCATTGCGCTCCCCGGGGGACGCGTCCTCCCCGAAGAAACGCCGGCTGCGCACCCCTGGCGCCCCGCGTAACGCGTAGACCTCGAGGCCGGAGTCGTCCGCGACCGTCTGCAGCCCGCTCGCGACCGCATACGTACGCGCCTTCGACCTCGCGTTCTCCGCGAAGGAGCGCCCGTTCTCCGCGGGCGCGGGCGGAACGGGGTCGAGATCGGTCGGCGCGACGAGCTCGAGGTCGAGCCCGCTCAGGATCTCGCGGTATTCGCGCAGCTTGCCGGGGTTGGCCGAACCGACGAGCAGTCGGTGCCGGCCCTCGCTCATTTGAGCGCGGCGCGCTGCGCGGCGATGAGCTGAGCGATGCCGTCGAGCGAGAGCGCAAGCACCCGGTCGAAGTCCGCACGCGTGAACGGCTGGCCTTCCGCGGTGCCCTGGACCTCGATCAGCTCGCCGTCACTCGTCGCGACCACGTTCACGTCCGCGTCGGCGATCGAGTCCTCCGCGTATGCGAGGTCTAGGAGCAGCTCGCCCTTCACGTAACCGGCGGACACCGCCGCGACGTTCCGCACGATCGGCGACGGCGTCACTTTGCGCAGCGCGTGCGCGAGCGCGACGAAGCCGCCGGTGATCGCGGCCGTCCGCGTCCCGCCGTCCGCCTGTAGCACCTCGCAATCGACGATCACGCTGCGAGGACCGAGCGCTTTCGTGTCCACCGCGGCGCGTAGCGCCCGGCCGACGAGGCGCTGGATCTCGAATGTGCGCCCGCCCGGCCTTCCCGCGATGCTCTCGCGCTGGCTACGCTCGGGCGTGCTGCGGGGCAGCATCGCGTACTCGGCGGTGACCCACCCCGTACCTTTGCCTTCGAGATGCTTTGGCACGCTCTCCTGAAGCGTCGCGAGGCAGAGCACTTTCGTGTCGCCGAAGGCGATCTCCGCGGAACCCTCCGCGAACTTCGAGACGCCGACGCTGATCGTGATCGGCCGGAGCGCTTTTGGGGCACGTCCGTCCGGCCGCGTGAAGGTCACGCGGTCTCCTCCCACAGCCGGCGCATGTCGTCGGGAGCGTAGGACTCGAGGGCCCTGTCCGCCTCGGCGGCGCGGGCCTCGACACGAGCGACGTGCGCGGCGAAGCGCTCGTTCGCGGCGCGCAGTGCGGTCTCCGCGTCGAAGCCCGCGATTCGCGCTTCGGCCACCAGGTCGAAGAGCAGATCCCCGAGGAAGTCCTCGTCGTCGATGTCGAGCGGCAGCTCGAGGCGCGGTGGCTCGAGCTTCACGCGCGCGGCGCGCTCCTGCATGCGCTCCGCCGCGAACAGCGCCGGGAGCTCGCGGGGGACACCGCCGAGGAGCGACTGCTCCGCGCCCCCACCCTTCTCCTCGCGCTTGATGCGCTCCCACTGCGCGAGGAGGTCGCCGCCGGCGATCTCCTGTCCTTTGAACACGTGCGGATGCCGGCGGATGAGCATCTCGTTCAGCCGGCGCGCGACCTCTGCCGCGTCGAACGCGCCCTCCTCGCGACCGAGCTGCGCATGAATGGCGATCTGGAAAAGAAGATCGCCGAGCTCGTCGCGCAGGCGCGCCGGATCGCCCGAATCGAGCGCCGCGAGCGCCTCGTACGCCTCCTCGAGCAGGTGCGGCCGCAGCGACGCATGCGTCTGCTCGCGGTCCCACGGGCAACCGTCGGGCGCGCGAAGGCGCTCGGCGATGCGCGTCACGGTCGCGAGCGACGCGAGATCGGCGAACGGCTCGAGCGGCGCGAGCACCAGGAAGCGCGCGCCGCCGCTGGCGCCTTCGGCGGCCGCGAGCGTCGTCGCGCGCTCGCGCTCGCCACCGATGACCGTCACGGCGTGATCGGTCGGGTAGCGCGCGCGCAGGAGCGACCAGTCCGGTGCGACATCGAGCGCGATCGCGACGGCGCGGATGGTCGCGAAGGTGTGGCGGTCGAGAAGGCTCGCGGGCACGACGTCGACGCCGCCCGGCCAGCGCTCCAGGAGCGCGGCGAGGTGGCTAGTCGAACTCGAGGCCAGGGACGAGGCGGAGGACGTCGTGCGCCTTCTTCTGCTGGTTCAGCCAGTACTGGTACGCGTTGTCCTTGATCTTCTTCTTCTGGTCGTCGTCGAGGTCACGCGAGTCCGACTTCTCGACCAGCTTGTACCAGGTGGTCGTGGCGAGTGTGTTGTGCTGCTGGCTTCGCGCGCCGGTGTCGAGATTGAAGAGCTCGTTCTCCGAGGCGAGATCGGTGATCATGCCGCGCGCGATCCAGCCCATGTCTCCGCCTTTGTCCTTCGTCGCGCTGTCCTCGGAGTACTGCTTCGCGACCTCGCCGAAGTCGGTGCCCTTGTCCAGAGCGGCCGTGATGTCGGAGACCTTCTTGAGCTGGTTCGTGAACGCCTGGAAGTCGCCACCGACCGGGCGTGGAGCCGCGACCTGGATCTGCGCGACGTGGACCTGCGCCGTCGGCGACGCGACTCCCTGGTCCTGCCGGCGCTTGGTGAACTCATCGCGGATGAGCTCGTAGCGAGCGTGCGCCTTGATGTCGTCGACGGTGAAGCCGGCGGCGAGCCAGCGTTTCACGATCTCGCTTTCCTCAGGACCTCTCCGCTCCTCGACCTGGATGACGTGGTAACCGAAGTCCGACTTGGTCGGATCCGAGATCTCGCCGATCTTGAGAGCCCGCGCGGCGGTCTCGAACTCTTTCACGAACTGGCCCTTCCCCACCCAGCCGAGCTCGCCGCCCGAGTCCGCCGAGCCGGGATCGTTCGAGTTGTCCTTCGCGAGCTGGTTCCAGAGGGCCTGGTTGTTCGGGTCCAGCCGCAGCTGGTCGCGGATCGCCGTGGCCTTGGCCAGCGCGTTGTTCGCCTCGAGCGCCTGGTCGGTCGCGTCTTTGTTGATCAGGATGAGGATGTGGCGGCTTCGGAACTGACCAAAGTCGTCGTCGTACCGCGCATCGATCGCGTCGGGAGTTACCGCGATACCGTCAGCCCTGGCCTGGGTATCGAGGATCGACTGCTCGACGAGCGCGTCGAGCGAGGTGCGCTCGAGCGATGCCTTCTGCTGGGAGATCTGCGGATCGTTCTCGTAGCCCGGCGGGACGCCGAACTCGACGTAGAAGCGCGTCTGCTCGTACTTGACCTCCCTCTTCCAGTCGCGGAGCGCAACGGCCCGACCCTCGAAACGCAGGGCGGGCTTGAGGTTGTCCTGGTAGAACTTGTCGCTCGCCGCCCAGCTGATCAGCCCCAGGACAAAAAAGAGGACCGCCGAGAAGATGACGACGATGATCGCCTGCTGGCGGCGCTCGCGCTGCCAGCGGGCGCGGCGCTGCCTGCGGGAAAGACGTGGAAGTGGGATCCGTCGGGCCATATCTGAAGAATTTCAGTTTACCCGCGCGACGCGTCGGTACACGGCGAGCGTGTCATCCGCCGCTCGGTCCCAGGAGAACGCGCTCGCGCGGGCGTGCGTGCGCCCCGCGAGGCTCGCGCGCAGCGGCGCGTCGTCGAGGAAACGGCAGAGCGCCGCGCCGAGCGCTTCCTCGTCGCCGCTGCGCACGAGAAGCCCTGCGTCGCCGACCACCTCGGCGACCGCGCCGCCCGCGTATCCCACGACCGGCGTCCCCGCGGCGAGCGACTCGAGGGCAGTGAGGCCGAAGCCTTCGAGAAGCGCCGCGTGGAGGAGGCATTCGGCGCCCGCGTACAGGGCGGCGAGCGTCGCGTCATCCACGAAGCCGGTGAGGATCACGCGATCACGGGGCACCCGCCGATCGGCGAGCGCGTCGCGCAGGATGCCGGCGAGCTTTCCGAGGTCGCCCACGATGACCAGGCGCAGGTCGCGGTCGCGCTCCGCAGCGACTGCGAACGCGCGCAGGAGGCCCCGCACATTTTTCCGGGGATCGAACTGGCCGACGTAGAGCACATATCGCTCGGGTACGCCGAACCGCTCGCGCGCACGCCGGCGGCCCTCCTCGCGCGAAGGTGGGACGAACGAGTCATCCACCGCCTCGGTCACGACCGTTATGCGCTCCTCGGGAATGCCAAGCCGCTCGACGACGTCGCGCTTCGTCGCCTCGGAGACCGCGATCACCGCATCGGCTCGGCGCGCGAGCGCGTACTGCCACGCATGCCCGGCGCGCGCGTACGGGAGGCGCAGGTAATGCTCGGGCCAGATGAGTGGCGCGACATCATGGACGGTGATGACCGCGGGGAACGAGCGTCGTGCCGGGAGCGAGAGCTGCGTCGAGTGGTAGACGTCGGCTCTCGCGCCGCCGAGCTCGAACGAGAGCAGCACCGGGTCGAGCGCGAGCATCGAAAGCTCGGGCCGGCGCAGCCGCGATGTTGGGAGATCTCGATGCGCGGGCAGAAGGCCCGGGTCCGCAGGCGGGAAGTTACGCAGTCGCACGAGGATCCACTCGACATCGCGCGGCGCGCGCCGCGCGAAGGCTGCCAGAAGGTTCCTCGAGTAGCGCCCGATGCCCCGCACGCGCGCCACCGTCTGCAGATGGCGCGCGTCGAACGCTACTCGCACCGTTCCTAGACTATCGGCGCTAGTGGACTCGGTGATCGTCCCTACCTACAACGAAGCCACGTCGCTCCCACTGCTCGTCGAGCGGCTCGCGCCGGCGATGCGCGACCGGGAGTGGGAGCTGATCGTCGTGGACGACGGCTCGCCTGACGGCACAGCCGACGTCGCGGAGAAGCTCGGCGCGACGCAGCCGATCCGCGTGGTGCGGCGCGCGGGGAAGGCGGGGCTCGCGTCCGCCGTGATCGCCGGGATGAAGGAGGCGCGCGGCGACGTGATCGTGGTCATGGACGCGGACCTCTCGCACCCGCCCGAGGTCGTCGCGGACCTCCTCGCAGTGATCGATGCAGGAGTCGACCTCGCGGTCGGCAGCCGTTACGTCGCCGGCGGAGCGACCATGGACTGGCCGCTGCGCCGCCGCGTCGTGTCGCGCGTGGCCTGCATGCTCGGCAACGCGCTCGTCCCGGTGCGTGACGCGACGAGCGGGTTCTTCGCGGTACGCCGCTCGGCCATCGACGGCGTGCGGCTGAACGCCATCGGTTTCAAGATCGGCCTCGAGGTCATCGCCCGGGCGAAGGCACACCGGATCGTGGAGGTCCCCTACACGTTCCGCGACCGCGAGCACGGCGCGTCGAAGTTCGGGCGACGGGAGATCGGCCTGTACCTGCTGCAGCTCGGCATCGTGGCGCGCGATAAGGCCAGGGGGAGGCTCAGGTAAAGGCAGGCGACGTCACGCTCCGCCCGGCGCGGATCGAGGACGCCGCATTCGCGGCCGACCTCGAGACGGCCCTTTATCCCGATGATCCGAAGGATCCCGTCCTCTACGAGGACTCCTGGCGCAACCCCGAGGAGCACGAGAAGATCGAGCGTTTCATCGGCGAGATCGACGGCGCGCGCGTCGCGTACGCGGACCAGCACCACGACTTATGGAAGACCTCGGAGCGCTACGGCGAGCTGGCCGGGGACCTGATCCCGTCGCATCGGACGGCCGCGCGGATCGACGCACTGTTCGCGGCGATGGAGGAGCGGTCGCGCGCGGACGGTGCGCGCATCTTTACGACATGGTCGTGGGAGAACGATGGGCTGCGGCTGAGCGCGCTCGAGGCCAGAAGCTACCGCGAGGCGCGCCGCTCGCGCTTCTGGGAGCTCGACCTGGTCGCGAACCGCGCGCGCGTCGAGGCGATGGCGCGCGAATCGCGCGAGAAGATGCGCCAGAGCAAGATCACGGTCCTGACCATCGATCGCGACGGCGACCCTGACAAGTGGACGAAGCTCTGGCGCATGAGCAACGAGGCCGAGCGCGACGTTCCGACGACGGTGCCGCACGTCGACGTGACGTTCGCGGACTTCATGAAGTGGCTACGCTCGCCGGGACTGCGCGAGGATCGCATCTGGATCGCGCGCGAGGGCGACGCGATCCTCGGCGTCTCGATGCTCTCCTACCCACCCAAGCGCGGCGTCGTGGTGACGGATTGGACCGGCGTGGCGCGCGCGGGTCGGGGACGCGGTGTCGCCCGCGCGCTCAAGTGCGAGACGGTGATGCAGGCGATCGCGCTCGGCGTCGACCGGGTCCGCACGGACAACGACAGCCAGAACGCGCCGATCCTGCACATCAACGACACCATGGGCTACCGGCGCCGGCCGGACGGGATCCAGTACATGCGGAACGCCTAGCGCGGCCGCGCTCTGTTACCAGCCCACCCGGAACCGATGTGGACCTTGGGGGTCGAGGACCTCGAGGTCCTCGCCGTCGACCTTGCGGAACGCCGCCTTCAGCTTGGGCACGAGCTCCCACCCTTCAGGGATCCCCCGAATGCGCTCGAACACTTCGAGCGGCCGAGGGGTGAGGATGAGAATGTTCGTCTCGCCCGAGACGGCCTCGTGCCCGTCGACCGTGCCGAGGCCGCGCACCGCGGCGGAGACTCGCTGTTCCATGCCCGCGATCTCATCGAGACGTCGCATCGACGAGCCTGGGACCTGGAGCGCGAGGAGGTACTCCACGCAGGGCATCCTATCGACGCGTTAGGCCGCAAGGTTGCGAAGGCGGAACAAGACGCGTGGCCCGCCGGTACTAGTCCCCCGGCGCCGGTGGGTACCGTCCTAGCCGGTCGCTCCGAGCTCCTCGCGCAGCGCGTCGATCACGTATGTCTGCTCGTCATCGGTCATCGAGGCAAACAGCGGGATCAGCATGGTTGTCCCCGCCGCCCCCTCGGTGATCGGCAGCGAGACCATGCCGACGCGGTCCCGGTAGACCTTCTCAAGGTGCGACGCCATCACGCCACGGCGCGTCGCGATTCCGCGCTTTAGCAGCCGCGACATCAGCTCCTCACGGTCGAGCCTGGAGTCCTTGGTCAGCCGGACGCAGTACGACTGGTAGGTATGCGTCGCGTAGGACGGGGTGTACGGAACCTCGACGCCTCTGATCTTGGAGAGCTCCGCGTTGTAGCGCTCGGCCTTCGCGATGCGGATTCGCAGCAGTTCGTCGAGACGGCGCAGCTGCACGAGCCCGATCGAGGCCTGGATGTCGGTCATGCGGTAGTTGAAGCCCAGGTCCTGGTACTCCTCGATGATCGGGCGATCGGCCTTGTGCCGGTCCAGATCCGAGACGCTCATCCCGTGCGCGCGCAGCTTCCGCGCGCGCTCCGCCAGCGCGTCGTCGTCGGTGAGGATCATCCCGCCCTCGCCGGTGGTGATGACCTTGCGCGGATGGAAGCTGAAGACGGTCTGATGCGCGTTCGAGCCGACGCGGCGGCCCTTGTACGTGCCGCCGATCGTGGGCGCGGCGTCCTCGATCACGTCGACACCGTGCCGCTTGGCGATCTCGTTGATCGCGCCGATATCGCACGCGAGGCCGATCTGGTCCACGGGCATGATCGCCTTGGTGCGCTTGGTGATCCGCTTCTCGACATCCACGGGGTCGGCGTTGTACGTCTTCTGGTCGATCTCGCAGAAGACGACCGTCGCGCCGGTGTAGAGGATCGCGTTCGCCGAGGCGATGAACGTGAAGGAAGGCACGATCACCTCGTCGCCCGGTCCGACCCCGATCGTCGCGAGGGCGAGGTGAAGCCCGGTGGTGCACGACGTCGTCGCAACGCCGTGCTTTGCGCCAACGTAGCTCGCGACCGCTTTCTCGAACTCCGCGACCTTCGGGCCCTGCGTGACCCATCCGCTCTTGATCGACTCGAACGGCGCGCGGGCCTCTTCCTCGGTGAGCGCGGGCTTGGTGATCGGGATGTTGAGCTTCTTCTTCGCCTCGACGGACATTCGTCCTTCTCCCTACGCGGTCGCTTCCGACGCGCGGGTCGTGGCGAGAGCGCGGCGGCGCCACTCCACGAGCCGCCGCACTCCGTCGCGCAGCGAGGTCTTCGCCCTGAAGCCGAGGATCTCCTCGGCGCGCTTCGGATCGCCGACGCGACGGGCGGGCAGCGCACCGGCCGGGTGCGGCCGGTATTCGACCCCAACGTCGCTTCCGGTGATCTCGAGGAGGAGCTCGGCGAGCTCGCTCATGCGTGTCTCCAGGCCGGTGCAGACGTTGACGATAGCTGTCGTCCTGTCCGACTCGGCCGCCAGCAGGTTCGCCCGCACGACGTCGTCGACATAGACGAAGTCCGCGGACGACGAGCCATCACCGAAGATCACCAAGGGCTTGCGTTCGTCGATGAGATCGAGCCAGCGGATCATGACCTCGACGTAGTTCGATCGGAGGTCCTGGCGCGCGCCGTAGACATTGAAGTAGCGCAGGGCCGTGGTCCGCAGATCGGAAAGGTGCGCGAACGCGCCCGCCATCTGCTCGTTCGCCACCTTCGCCGCGCCGTAGATCGTCGTGCCCTTCAGTGGATGGTCCTCGTCGATCGGCAGGCGGATCGGCTCCCCATACACCACGGCCGAAGAAGCGAGCACTACATGTGCCACTTTGGCGTCAGCCGCGGCCTCGAGCACGTTGAACGTGCCGTCGACCATGACGCGCTGACACTCCCGCGGATCTTCCTGGCAGCGCGTCCATCGCAGCGCCGCCTGATGGAAGACGATGTCGGCGCCGGCGACGTTCGCACGCACGGCTTCCCGGTCGCGAATGTCGACCTCGACGAGCCGCGCGCGCCCGGTGGCGAGCGCGCCGGTGAGGTTCTCCGGCACGCCACGTACGAGCGCGTCGAGCGCGACCACCCCGCTGGCTCCGGCGGCGAGCGCCGCATCGGCGATGTGGGAACCGACCATTCCCGCGCCACCCGTGATGACGATCCGCGCCCCCGAGAGCGAGCTCATTTCTTCGTCCGATTCACGTTCATCGTGAGATGAGCGAAGCCGCGATCTTCGCCGCCGAACGGCGCGGTGGCGCTCGCGAACCGCTCGTGCTGCGCCGCGCCCGCGACGCCGGCCTCGTCCGGGGCGTCGAACGACACGAGCCAGCCGTCCTTGTCCTTCGTGATGCGCGCCGCAGCGGCCTCATCGACCAAGCGCTCGATCATGCTGAGCCGGCGCGGAGATTCCGCTTCGCCTTGCTCGAACGGCGCGACCGTGAATCTGCTCGGATCCTTTCCGGCCTTGCGGAGGGCTTCGGCGATCGCGGGATCGAGCGGCGTAGTGTCGGTCGCGGAGCGCGGGACCACACGAAACTTCTTCGACTCACCGCCGAAGAGCTTCACGCGCGCTGCTCCGGGTCTTTCCGGTATCGCAGCAGCTTGGCTGGCACGCCCGCCACTATCGCGTAGTCAGGTACATCGTGCGTGACCACCGCGCCGGCGCCCACGATCGCGCCCTCGCCGACGGTCACGCCAGGAAGCAGCACCGCGTTCACGCCGATGTCCGCCCACTTCCCCACGCGGACCGGTCTGATGACGAGCTCCGTCTGGATGATCGGTACGTCAACCGGATCACCGGTGTGCTCGCTCCCGAGCACCTTCGCCCCTGGACCCCAGCCGACGTATTCGCCGAGCTCGAGCTCACGGCAGTCGAAATAGCTTTGCGGCCCGATCCAGGTATGCGCGCCGATCGCGCAATTCCCGTCGTGCCGGCCCTGCAGGAACGTCTGATTGCCGAGGAACACCCCGTCGCCGATCTCGAATGTGTGCGGATGCAGCACGAGCACGCCGAGCCCGATCCGCACGCCGTTCCCGAACGACTTGCAGAGCGCACGCAAGAGCACGCGCCGCTGCCGCGCGCCATCGGCGCTGTCGACGAAGGCGGCGGCCGCATAGGACTCCAGCAGGGCCTCGCGCGACTCGCGCTCGCGCAGCCGCGCCGATTCCGCGACCTCGTCCGCCGGATCGGGCGCGACCTCCAGGACGCCATGGACGGCCTTGACGGTGCGTGAGCTCAATGCGCCTTCATGAACTCACGGATCGCTGTCGCGACGCGTTCGATCTGCTCGTCGCTGAGCTCCGGATACATCGGGATCGAGAGCACCTCGCCCGCGACTCGCTCGGTCACGGGAAGGTCGCCCTTGCGGTATCCGAGGAACTCGGCCGACTGCTGGAGGTGGATCGGCACCGGGTAGTGGATCTGCGTCCCGATGCCGCGCTCGGCGAGGTACTTGCGCAGGTCGTCACGCCGTCCGCCAGGCACGCGGATCGTGTACGTGTAGAAGACGTGGCGTCGGATGTCTGAGGGGATCTCCGGGGTGGTCACGCCTGATCCCTTGAGTCGTTCGTCGTACATGCGCGCGATGGCCCGCCGCCGCGCGTTCCACTGCTCGAGGCGGCGCAGCTTGATCCTCAAGATGGCGGCTTGGATCTCGTCGAGGCGCGCGTTGTACCCGATGACCGGGTGGTAGTAGCGCGTCGACTGTCCGTGCTCGCGCAGCGCGTGCAGCTCTTCGGCGAGCCGGTCATCGTCCGTCGTGATGCTGCCGGCCTCGCCGTACGCGCCGAGGTTCTTCGAGCAGTAGAAGGAAAAGCAGTTCACGCGCCCCGCCGTGCCGGCCTTCTTCCCGTCGTCCAGCAGCGCGCCGTGTGCCTGCGCGGCGTCCTCGATGATCGTGATGTTGCGGTCCTGGGCGATCTGCCGAAGCGGCTTCATCTCCACGGTGCGTCCGTAGAGGTGGACCGGGATGATCGCCTTCGTGCGCGGAGTGATCGCGGCAGCGACCGCGGCCGGGTCCATGAGCATGTTGCGTTCGTCGACCTCGACGAGGATGGGCCGCGCGTTCGCGTAGAGGATCGCCTCGACCGTCGCGAAGAACGTATGCGATACGGTGATGACCTCATCCCCCGACGACACACCGCACGCGCGGATCGCGAGCTGCAGCGCGTCGGTTCCGGATCCCACGCCGATCGCGTGCTTGGTGCCGATGTACGACGCGAACTCCTGGTCGAACGCCTTCACGTTGGGCCCGATCGTGAGCTGCATGCTGTCGAGAACTTCGTCGATCGCCTTCCGCACCTCGTCGCGGATCGTGGCGTACTGAGCGCGAAGGTCGACGAGCGGGATCTCCTGTGTGGCGATTGCTGTCATGTCGTTGTCGTCTCCTTCAAAGCGTCCTCGATGTCCTGACGATGTCGTTGCAGATGGATGACGCCCGGCACGGCGACGTAGAGTTGCAGACCCTCCGGTCCGTTGCCCCCGAGCAGCTGGTCTGGTCGGAGCGCGCGGACCGCGGCCATCATTCGCGAATGCGCCTCGAGCCATCGCTTCCAGCGGTCGGCCATGGGTCGTTGCCGCCACGCCTCATACGTCTCCGCGTTCTGCTCGTCGGCCGACAGGGCTATCCCGACAAAGGCGCGCGAGCCTCGCTGATCGGGCGCCCCGCCCTCCCTGGCCATCTTCTCGGCGACACGGGCGGCGAGCTCCAGCCACCAAGCCAGATGCGGGATCATGTCGCGCACCCGCCATCCCGGGCCTTCGCCGAAGACTGGCCGGTCGAGGTCGCGATTGTCGAGCGATCGCAGCCACCTGTCGAGATCGTTCCATTCGCGCTCGAGCGCACCGATCGCGGCCCGCTGCTCCGGCGTCGTAACGTCGACCGCCTTGTCGCTCACGTCGCACGCTCCGGCCCGCAGCGCGCACAGCGAAGGTCCTTCCCCGCGACGGGCGGTGTCTCCGAGCGCTCGCGCCCGCACAGGCAGATCCAGCCGATGTGCCGCGCGGGGTTCCCCACCACGACCTCGTGCGCTGGCACATCGCGCGTCACGACCGCTCCCGCGCCGACCATGGCGTAGCGGCCGATCTCGAGGCCCGGCAGCACGATCGCGCCCGCGCCGATCGAGGCCCCGCGCCGCACCGTGGTGCGTCCGAGCTCCCAGTCAGCTGCGGTCTGCAGCGTGCCGTCGGGGTTCGTGGCGCGCGGGCGGCGATCGTTGGTGAAGCAGACGTGCGGCCCGACGAACACGCCGTCCTCGAGGGTGAGCCCCTCGAACAGCGACGCGTTGTTCTCGATTTTGCAGCGGTCGCCGATCACCACACCCGCACCGACGTAGACGCCTTTGCCCACGTTGCACTCCCGGCCGACGCGCGCGCCCTCGCGGATCTGCGCGTGATGCCAGATCCGCGTCCCGACCCCCACCTGCGCGCCGCGCACGACGACGGCGGTGTCGGCGATCGTCGCGGGTCGCGTCTCCGACCGCGTCGCCGTCACGCGCGCACCTCCTCGGGCCGATACGCGACGCGCGCGCCGCCCGAGCGAAGCGAGCGCATCCCCGCCTCGAGCACGCGCACGACACGAAGTCCGACCTCGCCGTCGCTGCGGGGCTTCGTGCCGTCGCGCACGCATTCGATGAAGTGCCGCATCTCGAGCTGCAGCGCCTCGGTCACCGCGATGCGCGGGCTGTGGATGTCGCCGGCCCGGTAACTGCGACGGAGCTCCTCACCCTCGAGCCTCTCGACGCCATGGTCGTAGATCTTCACTTTCTCGACCGACTGAACATCGTCGTAGACGACCATCTTTCGCGAGCCGATGACCGTCATCGTGCGAAGCTTGCTCGGGGCGAGCCAGGAAAGATGGGCGTGGGCTATCGCGCCGGACGGGAAGCCGATCATCAGGAACACGACGTCCTCGATATTCGGCTGTACGTAACACGCGCCCATGGACTGGATCCATGAGGGCTCTTCGTCGAGCCAGTAGAGCGTGATGGAGACGTCGTGCGGTCCGAGATCCCAGAGCACGTTGATGTCGAACTGGTGGAGACCGAGATTGACACGCTGGCTGTCGATGTAATGCACGCGGCCGATGCCGTCAGCGTCGAGGATCTCTTTCACCCGCACGACGGCTGGGTTGTAGACGAAAGTGTGGCCGACCATGAGCGTCTTCCCCGCGCGCTCGGCGGCACGGACGATCGCCTCCGCGTCGGCGACGGTCCCGGCGAGGGGCTTCTCCACGAAGACATGCTTGCCGGAGGCGAACGCTTCTTCCGCGAGCTTGCGGTGCGTGGCGACGGGCGTCGCGATGCAGACCGCGTCGATCTTGTTGTCGTCGAAGATCTCGTGATGGTCCGTGGTCGTGCGCACCGCCGGGAAGCGCTTGCGCATCGTGTCGAGCCGCTCCTCGGAGAGGTCCGCGACCGCGACCGGTTCAGCGCCGGGCGCCTCGCTCAGGTTGCGCACGATGTTCGGGCCCCAGTACCCGGCCCCGATCACACCCACCCGTAGCGTCATGCGAACACCCGGTCTTCATAGGGGATGTTGCCGATCGCCTCCGCCTTGCTCTTCCCGGACAGGAAGTGATCGGCCATGGCGAGCCCCATCTCGGAGGCGATGTCCATGTCGACGTACTTATACAGCCCCTGCCTCCCACCGGTGACCAGATTGTCGAACCGCAGGAGCTCCTTCAT
>DASYSC010000146.1:0-14970 GCA_036003765.1 Candidatus Limnocylindria bacterium | reverse complement strand
AGGGGCACGGAGGAGCTGTGACGCAGGATCGCCTCCTAGAGCGGCTCCGACGGCTCGAGCAGCAGATCCGCGCGTTCAAGGAGCTGCATGCCAACGAGCTGCAGATCATCCTCGACGAGCTGAGCGACATCGCGGGCGAGGTCGCGTCGACGCAGGAGCCGACAGCGCAGCAGGCCGATAGCGCATCCGATCCGGCCGCCGCTTCCCCGAAGCGCGCCAAGTGGCTCGCCGAACAGGAGCGCAAGGCGCGGCCCATGTCCCGCCGCGAGCTTCTTCGCGGCCGCGAAGAGGAGTCCTAGGACTTCGTTTTCGCCCGCGAGCGCCGGCGCGCGCGGACGATCGATTCCACTCCGACCACGGCGAAGGCGAGCAGACCGAGCGCGAGGATGTACGGCTCGGCGGTGTTCGGCAGCCTGAAGCCTTGGTCCTCTGGCTTGCTCGCGACGGAACTCAGGTCAGGACTGATCCGCTCGGGCTTGGCCGCGAGCGCCGCTTTGCCCGCGGCGTCCAGCGTGACCGAGTAGATCTCGAAGTTGCCGCTGCGCGGTGACGCGAAGAGCAGTTGGCGGGCGTCCGTGCTGAGCTCGAACGGACCCTGCGCCTGGATCTGGCCGGCGACCGCGGTGCGCCCGTCGACGGTATTCGCGGCGTTCGGATCGACCATCCAGAGATCGGTCCAGCTCTGATCGATGGTCACGTGCTCCGAGACGTAGACGAGGCTGCCGTCGGGCAGATAGATCGGGAAGTGGCTCCGCTCGTCGGCCGGAGTGATCGGCGCGGACGCGGCGCCGTTCGTCGCTGAGAGCAGCAGCACCCGCGCCTGATCGCCATCCGCGACGGCGATGCGACTGCCGTCGGGGGACCAGGCCACGGTGTGGCAGGCGAACGTGCACTGGTTGTTGCTCTCGGTGGCGAGGTCTCTCGTCAGCCGAGTCTGGTTGCTGCCTTCGGGAGTCACGGTCCAGACGTCCATGCTCGCGGCCTGGTAGACGTAGAAGCCGATGCGCTTCCCGTCGGGGCTCCAGCTCGGGAAGCTTGCGATCGCGCCGAGCTTGGTCACCTGGCTGCGCCGCTTGGATGCGATCTCGATCGTCCAGATCTCGCGCTTTGCCGCATCGCCGGAGTCGACCGCGAGGTACTTTCCGTCCGGGCTCCATGCTGGATGGCGGTCGTCCGCATCACCGTTGGTCACCTGGACCACGTTGCCGCCATCCGAGTCCATCACGTAGATGTGGTACGGACCGTTCCTGTTGCTCTGGAACGCGATCCGTTTTCCGTCCGGGCTCCACGCCGGGCGCAGGTTCGACGCGGTTGTGTTGGTGAGCTGCCGGATCGGGGAGGCGGCCTCGCTCATATACGCGGTGAAGAGGGCGAGGAACGCCGCGATGTAGACCGCTCTGAACAGGACGACTTTGCTCGACCCCATCTCAGCCCTCCGCCGCGAGAGGGCCGCGGAGGACCTGGAGCGACTGCCGGGCCAGCACGACGGCGAATACCGCAATGAGCGCCCCACCGAGCAAGAGCGCTGCCTGAGCAGGCGGGCCCTCCTTGATCGCCGTCTTGGCGACGAAGGCATTCGTCAGGAAGAAGTACGCGATGACGAGGTTCGCGATTGCCCAGAGCAGCTCGAGGATCGCGACCAGACGCTTCATCGCTCGCTCCCTCCGGCCACGCCCGCCGGCGCGCTCGCGGGAACGGCCGGTTCCACCCTTCGCGGAATTGAAGGTGCGGTGCGCTCCAGCACGCGCCGGAGGGCGCTCTCGCTGACCCAGCCCTTCGCCATCGCGACCATGAGCGGCCAACGCGCGAGCGTGTATCGGAGATGGTCGAGGACTTTGAGCGTGAGCAGCACCATCGCAGCGACGTGGAGCGTCGAGGCCCAGAGCAGGACCGGGCCGGGGATCGGATAGATGTAGCGCATCGCCTTCAGGATGCCGGTGATCGTGATGAGGACGAGAGCGAACGTCCACGTCGGGAACGAGAACGCGGTCTCGTAGAACGTGAACTGTCCCGGCCGCGGACGCTGCGTGAGGTCGAGTCCGAGACGCGCCGCGAGGCGCGCACCGAGTGATCGGGGCAGCTCGAGTGCGAACCCCACCAGATGCGGCCGCCACTGGCCTCGAGGCACCCAGAGCGATCGATCGCCGTTCACCCACCAGTACGCTAGGAAGTTCGCGACCGAGAAGAGGATCAGCGCGGCTCCGATGTAGTGGAGGCGGTAGATCAGGTAGAGCGGAAACTCGAGATGCACGTCGAGGATCCCGCCTAGGTACTGCCAGACTCCGGTCGGCAGCGCGAGGACGAAGCCGATCGTCGCGATCCAGTGACCGATGACCGTGCCCGGGCTGAATCGGCGGATCTCATCGCCGCGGCGCAGGGTTGGCTTCCATCCACCGGCACGGAAGAGGCCAACGACGACACCGAGCGCGAGCACGAACGGCAACACGCGCATGAAGACGAAGTTGTCTGAGAGCTCGGGGTCCCACGGCTGCGTACCCGAGCCCGCCTGTGCGAGGCTCACGTACGCGCCGGCCGCAGCGATCGCGAGGCCCGCGAGTACGAGCAGCCAGCGCACGGCCACCCCCACCGGCTAAGCCTTTCCCCTGGCTGGACTGTCGCCGAACGTCTGGAACTCGCGGAGCCTCGCCCACGTCTCGCGGTCGCCGGCGGGCGCTTCGAGGCAGAGATGGTCGCTCTTGATGATCCCCTGCCGGATGCGGACGTTGACCGGGCAGCGCTCGACGCACGCCGGACCACCGTTGCGCCAGTAGCAGAGGTCGCACTTGGCGAAGGTGTCGGCGTCCCTGTCGTACGAGATGCGCGAGCGCTGTCCGAGCTCGGGCTCGGGGTGCGTCGCCTGCGACTCATCGGTGATCGGGAACGGGCACGCCTCCGCGCAACGGCCGCATGAAACGCACGTGTCCTCGCGAATGAAGCGCGCTCCGGTCCGTGGCTCGACCTGCAGCGCGTCCACCGGGCACACGTAGAGGCACTCCGCGGTGGGGCACTGGAGGCATGGCTCCTGGTGGAACTGGCCGCGGTCCGGGTACGCATCCTTGATCACCTGCGCGACCTGCGTCGAAGGGTCGTTGAAGATGCGGATGCGCGGCACGGCGGCAAGGCCTTCGCGCTTGTGCTCCTGCGAGCAGATCACCTCGCAGGTGAGGCACCCGATGCACAGGCTCGGGTCGGGGAAGATGACGCCGCTCGAGAGCTTGGTTTCTTTCGGCGCGGTGCCCGTCGCCAGCCCGAGGCCGCCGATCGCCTCGAGGGCGATGAACGCCACGACCGGAGCGGCGCCACGACGAAGGAAATCGCGGCGGGAGAGATCCGCCTGGTCCGCTGGCCGTCCGTCCTGATCGCCCGGTCCTACGTTCATCCGCACCGCACCTCTGCGCTCTTGTCGGCCTCCCCAGGGGGACGGCGGATCCTCCTCGGCAAGGTAGCGACCCTCACTTCGGACGTCAATCTAGCCAGTCGCAAACGTTTGCTCAGGCCTCCGGCGCCCGTAGATCGGCGGCCGTATCGACGTCACGCACGATCCCGCGGTCCTCAACCTCCACGTCCACGCGCATCTCCGTGTGCCGGTGAATGACGTCGTGTAGCGTCGCGCGTGGATCGGCCGCACGGATCTCGTCGCGCAGCGACGGCGGCAAGGCGATGGGGTGACCGCGCTTGCCGCGGTAGCGCGGCGACACTATCGCCGGCGTGCGCTCGAACGCCTCGATGACCGCGCGCACGGTGTCGGCCGCGACGAACGGCATGTCCCCGGGCATGACCAGGATCGCGTCGCCCTGCGCCTGCGCCATCCCTTCCTGGATCGAGCTGAACATCCCGCGCGAGGGGTCGGGGTTCTCGACTGGCCGGACTCGCGCGTCGAGCATCGCGTTGACGTCGCGTTCGAGCTCCGCGCGGGCGTCGCGTCCCACGACGACGATGACCTCGGCCGCGCCGCCTTCGAGCAATGCTCGGATGGTGTGGTCGAGGAGCGGTTCGCCATCGATCGGGGTGAGGAGCTTCTTGCCGCCGAAGCGCTCCGCCGAACCCGCGGCGGTGACCACGGCGACGGCGCGCACGGGCTATGCCGGGCGAAGAGCCCGCAGCGCGCGCTCGGCGAGGACGCGCGACGCGCGCTTGCGCTGCGAGATCGTCCCCGAAGTGTTGTCCATCGGCCGGGCCGCCTTGTGCACGGCCTCCGCGGCGGCCGCGACCGCGTCGTCCTCGAGGCGCGTGCCGACGAGCGCCGCGCGCGCCGCTTCGACGAGCATGGGACGCGACGCGAGCGCAGTGATCGCGACACGAGCGTCGGTGATGGCTCGTCCGTCGTAGCGGACCGCCGCGGCGACCGCCGCGATCGGGAAGTCGAACGAGCCACGATCGCGCAGCTTTACGTATGTGCTGCGCCAGCCGTCCTCGTGCGGGATCGTCACATCGGTGAGCGCCTCGTCGGGACGGAGTGTCGAGGGGGATATGCCATCTTCGCGGTAGAACTCCGCGAGCCGGACCTCGCGACCCCCGCGGGCATCTTCGAAGTGAACGGTCGCGCCGAGGACCATCAGCGCGGGGACCGTGTCGGCGCTCGCGACGGCGAGGCAGCGCGGGCTCGATGTCGCGACGCGGCACACGACCTCGGGATTCGTCTTCATGCAGTACCCCTCAGCGGTCCGCCAGAAGAGCGACTGGTCGTACCAGTTGCAGCGCGTATCCAGACAGATGTTCCCGCCGATCGTGCCCATGTTGCGAAGCTGCGGTGTGCTGACGACTCCAGCCGCCTCGGCGAGGGCCGTGTACCGCTCCTGGATGCGCGCGTCCTCCGCCAGTGCGGTCAACGTCGTGCCGGCGCTGACCGTGAGCTCGCCGTTCTCGTGGATCCCGGCGGCGCCTTGGACGTGCGCCAGCGACACGAGGATCTCCGGCGCGAATTGGCGGCGCTTCATGTTGGGGAGGAGGTCCGTCCCGCCCGCCACGAGCAGCACGCGGAGCGTCGGCGTACCGCGCGATCGGTCCAGCTCGCCGGCACCGTGGTCGCGAAGCATCTCGGCAGCCTCGCGGTAGGTGCGCGGCGACAGGATGCGGAAACGCGGCAGACGAAGCATCAGCGCGACCCCACCGACGGGGTGCGCTTGCGCTCGCGTCCCTCGGTGGACGCATCGAGCCGGCGCCGCGCGCGCTTGGGGTCGCCGTCGCGCTCCGCAAGACCGTCCGGCCCGATGCGCGTCTTGGGGATGCCGCGGTTATCGCGCTTGCCGAGCGCATCGAGGATCTTTTCCGGCGTGATCGGCGTCTCGTCAAAGCGCACCCCGATCGCGTCGTAGACGGCGTTCGCGATCGCCGGGATCACCGGATTGAGCGGGCCCTCTCCGGCCTCTTTCGCGCCGAACGGTCCCTCCGCGTCGACACTCTCGACCACGATCGCCTCGAGCGTGGGCGTGTCGAGCGAGGTCGGCAGCTTGTAGTCGAGGAGTGATGGCTTCTTGTGCAGACCGCCGCGGAAGACCTGCTCCTCGGCGATGATCTCGCCGTACCCCATGTACGCCGAGCCTTCGATCTGGCCCTCTACGTTCGCGGGACTCAGCGCCCGCCCGCAGTCGTGCGCGGTCGTCACCTTGTCGACGGTGAGCGTCCCTGTTTCGAGATCGACGCTGACCTCGGCGACCGCGGCCTGATAGGAGTAGGCGGGCGTCGGGCCGACGCCCGCGCCTTTGAACGAACCGCCGATGCCCTTGGGCGGCTTGTAGCTCCCGGCCGCGACGAGCGTGCCGTGCTTCGACTCCGCGAGCACTGCGGCATCCGCGAACGTAATGAACTTCTCCGGATCACTCGGGTCATAGATGCGGTGGTATGCCGCGACTAGGTGATCTACAGGGGTGCCGAGCTTCTCCGAAGCGACGGCGAAGAGCAGCGCGCGCAGCTTCATCGCGGCGTCCTTGACCGCGTTCCCGGCCATGAACGTCACGCGGCTCGAGTAGCTCCCCAGGTCGACCGGCGCGAGCGACGTGTCGCCCGAAACCACGTGCACGTCCGAGGGCAGGATGCCAAGGGCCTCGGCCGCGACGGACGCGAGCATGTTGTCGGAGCCCTGCCCGATCTCGGCCGTGCCGCACATGACGGTGACGCCGCCGCCGCGATCGATCCGGATCTCCGCACCCGAGTGCGGCATCTCGTTCCAGTAGATAGGCAGGCCCGCCCCCGAGATGTACGCGCTGCCGGCGAGCCCGATCCCCCTGCCGCGTCCGAGCTGTCCGTGGCGCTCGCTGTAGCGGGTCGCGCGCTGCAAGGCGTCGAGGCACTCGCCGAGTCCCATGGAGGTGATGCGCAGCTCGTTGACGGTGCGGCTCTGCGGCGGCTGGAGGATGCGCTTCCGATACTCGAGCGCGTCGAGCCCGAGATCTTGGGCGATCTTGTCGAGCTGGCACTCGAAACCGTAGCGGGGCTGCGTCGTGCCGTGTCCGCGCTTGGGCCCGCACGGCGGCTTGTTGGTGTAGACGCGCACGCCGTCGAACTTGTACGCGGGGATGCGGTAGGTGACCGTCAAAAGCGCCCCGGTGTAGTAGGTCGTTGCGATCCCATAGGACGCATACGCGCCCCCGTCGAGCCAGCTCTGGTAATGGACGGCCGTGATCTCGCCGTCCTTGCGCACGCCGGTGCGGATGCGCATCTTCACCGGATGCCGGCCGCGGTGCGCGTAGAAGACCTCCTCGCGATCGAGCGTGATCTTCACCGGGCGGCGGGTGCGGATGGAGAGGAGCGCCGCCGCAAACTCGTGCCCGAAGGGATCGCTCTTGCCGCCGAACGCGCCGCCGTTGGGCGTGGCGATCACGCGGATGCGCGAGCGCGCCAGGCCGAGGACTTTCTCGAGCTCGCGGTGCAGGTAGTGGGGGACCTGGGTCGCGGTCCAGAGCGTCAGCTTGTCGTCGCCGCCGTAGCTCGCGACCGCGCTGTGCGACTCGATCGGCGCGTGCGTGTTGCCTTCGAAGAAGAACCAGTCGTCGCGGACGTGGTCGGCGCTCGCGAAACCGCCTTCGAGGTCACCGAAGCTGAGGTGGACCTCCTTGAAAACGTTGGCGCGCTTGGATTCATCGTGGATCTTCACGTCCTCGCGCTCGAGCGCCTCTTCGATCGTGAAGATCGGCTCGAGGTCTTCGTAGTCGATGTCGATGAGCGAGAGGGCGTCGAAGGCGGTGTCCTCGTCGACGGCCGCGACGGCCGCGACTGGCTCGCCCACGTAGCGCACCTTGTCGACCGCGAGGGCCGTCTCGTCCTGCGTCGAGGGCATGATCCCCATCTTCGCGGGCATGTCCGCGCCCGTGACGATCGCGACGACGCCGGGGTGCGCGGCCGCTCGCGAGACGTCGAGTCGGCGGATGCGCGCGTGCGGCCGCGTCGAGCGCAGCAGGCGGCCGAAAAGCATGCGCGGCAGGAAGAGGTCGTCGGCGTAGCGCGCCTCGCCGGTCAGGTGCGCCCACGAGTTGACCTTCGGCAGGCGCCGGCCGATGACGGAGAACTCGCTCACGAGCGGAACGCCGCCTTCTCGATGGCCTCATAGATGGCCGTGTAGCCGGTGCAGCGGCAGAGGTTCCCGCTGATCGCCATGGCGATCTGCTCGCGCGTCGGGCGGGCCGTCGCATCGAGCAGCGCCTTCGCCGCCATGAGCATCCCCGGCGTGCAGTAGCCGCACTGCGCGGCGCCCTCCTCGGCGAATGCAGTCTGCAGCGGATGAAGTCTCTCGCCTGTGGCGAGGCCTTCGACCGTCGTGACCTCAGCGTCGCCGATGAGCGAAGGAAGGGTGAGGCAGGAAAGGACCGGCGCGCCATTCACCAGCACCGTGCACGCGCCGCACTCCCCGAGCTCGCAACCGTGCTTCGTTCCCGTGAGGTCCAGCTCTTCGCGAAGCACCTCGAGAAGGGTGTGATGCGGCTCGGCCGCGACGGTGCGCCGCTCTCCGTTCACGCGCAGCGTGATCAGCTCCTTCGTCGAGGTCATGCGGCCTGCGCTCCGATCCGCTGCGAGAGCGCGCGCGCCGCCGATGCGCAACGCTCGCCGATGCGGCGGAGCGTGCGGAGATCGACACGTTCCTTGAAGCCCACGACCATGATCACGGCGATGCGCCGTCCGCGCGCATCCACGATCGGTGCGGCAACGGCGCGAACGCCGGCGAACAGCTCCTGGTCGTCGTAGCCGATCTCCTCGCGGGTCGCTAGCACTTTGCCGTGCGCACCTTTCTCGAGCGGCAGGCGGCGGCCCAGCGGAGCGGTCATGTGAAGATCGGTCGCCGGTTCGGCGCGCGCCGCGATCTCGAGCTTTCCGTCGACGACCAGCCCGAGGATCGCGGTCTCGCCAAAGGTCTCCATGAGCGACACGAGGTACGGCTGGGAGAGCGCGCGCAGGTCCGGTGCCGATGCATCCGCGAGCGAGCGGAGCTCCGGACCAAGGCGGAAGCGAGTGTCGGGATCGCGCACGACCAGCCCGTGGTGCGCGAGGGTGAGCAGCACGTCCCGCAGCGTCCCCTTGGAGACGTCGAGCGCCCGGGCGAGCTCGCTGATGCCCATCGCGCGTCCGCCATCGGCGAGCGCGCGCAGCACGCGCGCGGCTTTGTCCACGGCGGGCACCGGTCGGAGCGTTCTCGTACCGTCGGCCATACGCGTACCGCGGATAGTACGCCGATCCTTCGTGGTGGGAAGCGGCGCTCCGCTTAAACTCCGCGAACCATGGCGGGTGGCGCGCTCGATCGATCCGAGACGTGGAGCGACGACGATCGCCGCGCGGCGCAATGGCGTCGGCTCTCGAGGGCGCTCCCCGAGCTCCTGCTGACCAATGTCTTTTACGGCCGGAAGCTCGCCGACTCCGGCATCCGCGACGTGCGCGACCTCCGGTCGGTGCGGGAGCTTCCGTTCACCACGAAGGCAGAGCTATCGACCGACCAGGCCGAGCATCCGCCTTTCGGCTCGAACCTGACCTATCCGCTCGAGCGGTACGTGCGGCTCCATCAAACGAGTGGGACGACCGGACAGCCACTTCGTGTCCTGGACACCGCCGAGTCGTGGCAGTGGTGGCGCGATTGCTGGCGCCCGATCTACAACGCCGCCGGGGTCACCAGCCGCGACCGCATATTCTTCGCGTTCTCGTTCGGTCCATTCGTCGGCTTCTGGTCGGCGTTCGCGGGCGCCGAGCAGCTCGGCGCGCTCTGCATGACCGGCGGGGCGATGTCCTCGAGCGAGCGGGTGACCGCGATCGTGGCCGCGGAGGCCACCGTGCTCATGTGCACGCCGAGCTACGCGCTGCGGCTGGCGGAGGCGGCGCGCGACGAGGGAGTGTCATTGGCTGGCTCGGCGCTGCGCGTGTCGATACACGCCGGCGAGCCAGGGGCGTCCATCCCGGCCACGCGCGAGCGGATCGAGGGGGAGCTCGGTGTCACCGCGTTCGACCACACCGGGGCGACCGAAATCGGGGCGCACGGATTCTCATGCGAGGCGCGCGACGGCGTGCACATCAACGAGTCGGAGTTCGTCGCGGAGATCCTCGATCCCGTCACTGGTGAGACGAGGGATGAAGGCGAGGGCGAGCTTGTCATGACCAACCTCGGACGCTGGGGTATGCCGGTGCTCCGTTATCGCACCGGCGACCGCGTTCGTGGCGTCCGCGGGCGCTGCTTCTGCGGGCGCACCCTGTTGAAGCTCGCCGGCGGGATCGCCGGACGCGTGGACGACATGGTCACGGTCCGCGGCGTGAACGTGTTCCCGAGCGCGATCGAGGCGATCGTCCGCCGCTTCGCGGAGATCGAGGAGTACCGCGTGGAGGTCGTGACGGTGCGCGAGATGGACGAGCTGCGCTGCACCGTAGAGACACGTGGTGCATCCGACCTCGCCGAGCGGGTCGCGACGGCGATCCACCGCGATCTCGGGATTCGCTGCGCCGTCGAGTCCGTCGCACCGGGGACGTTGCCGCGCTTTGACATGAAGGCCAAGCGGTTCGTGCGTAGACGAGAGGAAGCGAGGGCTTAAGCAATGCCGACCATCAAGCTGCCCGAGGAATCAGAGCACAGCGACATGGTCCGAAAGATGGACGCCATGATCCGCGAGCTCTCGAAGGCGCCGGCGATGACGCCATCGACGCGGGCCCTTGGCCTTCGACCGTCGCTCCTCATGGTCAACCACCAGGAGCTCGCGCACGTGATGGCGACGCGGACGCTCCTCAATCAGCAGAAACGGATGATCGCGCTCGCGGTCGCGGCGAGCCTCTCCGCGCCTTACGAGCTCGTCGCGCATACGCGAGGGCTCCAGCGCGAGTACGCAATCGACGACGGTCAGATCGTGGAGGTCGTCGCAACGATCGCTCATGTCACGAGCATCAACATCTTCGAACGCGCGATCGCCGCGTTCAACGACGTCGCGCCCATGCGCGTGCAGGACCCGTCGGCCCCGATCCTGGTCGAGGTCCGGCACAAGCTTGGAAGCGTTCCGCGCTACTTCACGTACATGGCCGCCGACCCGAAGTTCGCGAAGATCGTCCTCGATCGCGAGGTTGCGACGGTCCTCGAGGGTGAGGTCTCGCGTCTCAACAAGGAGCTCATCGCGTACGCGACGAGCGTCGTGAACGATGCGCGCCTGTCGATCACCTACCGGGCCGAGGCGCTTCGTCAGCTGGGCATGACCAACGAGCAATTGTTCGAGGCCACGACGGTGATCAGCGTCTTCGCAAAGAACTGCGCTTTCTCCACCGCGCTGCAGCTGGAGCCGACCCCGGCGTAGTGTTCGCCGCTTTTCTTATCGGCGTCGCGGCCGGCTATGCGATCGCGATTCCCGTCGGACCGATCGCGATCCTGATCCTGAGGGTCGGAGTCGCGCAAGGGTTCAGAGCCGCCGCGGCTGCGGGGGCGGGCACGGCGACCGCGGACCTGATCTACGCGTCGGTCGCGATGCTGTTCGGTGCGGCCGCGAGCCGCTTCCTCGAGCCGTTCCTGCCGGCGGCGCGGATCGGCGCCGCCGTCGTGCTCGCTTTCATCGCCATCCGCGGGATGTTTCGGGCCGCGCGGGTGGTGGACCGCGAGATCCACGGGCCGATGTACCCGATCTTCCTCATGCTCACCATGCTCAACCCGCCCACCGTGCTTTACTTCGTGTCGCTCGCAGTCGCGCTCCCGGAGATATCCACGGATCTCGCGTCGCGTGCCGCCTTTGTCGCCGGAGCTTTCCTCGCATCGCTGTCCTGGCAGGAGCTCCTCGCACTCGCCGGGGCGATGTTGCACGGGAAGCTCACGCCTCTGGTGCAGCGAGTCGCCGCCGTCGCGAGCGGCCTGATTATCTTGGCGCTCGCGGCCCATATCGTGCTCCCCTAGTGGAGCCTCTGTGCTTGCTTTTGACGGAGTAGTGTCCGGGGAGATACGCGAGGCGATCGGCCAGCAGGCTGCTGCGCGAGCTGCACATCAAGTAAGACCGCGGCGCTAGCGGAGAATCTTCGCGCCGAGCGTCTTTTCGAGCTCGCGCAACGCGTCGTGATGCGCTTCGTCGTCGAATGAGGTCACGCCCTGCTCGACGACCTCGACGGCGTAGCCGAGGTTGCGCGCGTCCGCCGCCGTGTAAAGCACACAGATGTTCGTGCAGTCGCCGACCAGGCGCAGCGTGTCCACGCCTCGCTCTCGCATCGTGATGTCGAGGTCGGTCCCGAAGAAGCCCGAGTAGCGCCGCTTCGGAATGACGACGTCGTCCTTGGCCGGCGCGACCTCGGGGACGATCTGCGCACCCTTCGATCCGGCGATCGCATGCGGCGGGAACATCTGGAACTCCGCATCGCCCGGCAGGTGATCGTCTTTGAGATAGACGACGAGCTCCCCGGCGCCGCGGGCACGCGCGATCTCCTGCTGAATCCGCGGCAGGATCCGCGCCATCGAGGGACCGCAGTAAAGCGCGCCGCCCTCGCGGACGAAGTCCTCGATCATGTCTACGACGACGAGAGCCCGCTTCACTGCTAGTGGCCGGGGGCCGGCTCCCACAGCTCGATCCTATGGCCCTCGGGGTCGGTGATCCACGCGAACCGCCCGTTCTCGTCCTGATGCCGCTCGTCCGCGATCGGGACGCCCTCGGAGCGAAGCTTGTCCAGCAGCGCGTCGAGGGCGTCGACCCGGTAGTTCAGCATGAACGCCGGCGCGCCGGGTCCGAAGTACGTCGTGTCGTGCTTGAAGAGTGACCACACGGTCGAGCCCCGGCGATCTGGATGATCGAGCTCGAGCCATTGGAAGACGTGCCAGCCGCCTTTCTCAACGGGAATGCCCAGGTGAGTGCGGTACCAGTGGGCGAGCGCGTCTACATCACGAGCGCGAAGGAAAACGCCGCCGAGCCCAGTGACCCTTGCCGTCTGCGTCTAGTGCGAGCAGGCCTTCGCGGTGCCGGACTGGTCGGCCGTCTTGAAGGACTGGCCGCAACCGCAGCTTGAGACGGCGTTGGGATTGCGGAGCGCGAACCCGCCGCCCATGAGGGCATCGACGAAGTCGATCTCCGAGCCCTTGAGGTACATCGCGCTCATCGGGTCGACGACGACGCGGACGCCATCCTGCTCGACGATCGCGTCGTCCTCTTCGGTGCCCTCGGCGAAGGTCATGCCATAGGAAAAGCCCGAGCACCCACCCGGCGTGACGTAGACGCGCAGCGCGAGGTCGCGGCGGTCCTGCTTCGCGAGGACCTCCTTGAGCTTGTCGGTCGCGCGCGCGGTCAGTGAAACGAGTGAGGTCTCCGTCGTCGTAGGGCTTTGCTCGATCGCCAAGTCGGCACCTCCGAGTGCGTTGCGAAGTAAATGATAGCCCACGAAATGCGCTAAAAACAGAGCGTCTTCGAGGCCTAGACTCGGGGCTGTTGGGGATTTCCTTGCATCATGCGCAGGTGTTCTATCCGCCTGGCGACGAAGCCCGCGCTCGCCGTTTTTACGGCGATGCGCTCGGTCTCGCGGAGCTCGAGCGGCCTGCGACGCTGCGCGACCGGGCGGGTATCTGGTACTCCGCGCCGCCCGGGCACGTGCATCTGTCGGCTGACAACGAGCTCGGCCTGCATCCGCGCAGGCACTTCGCGCTCCGCGTGGACGATCTCGACGCGACGGTCGCAAAGCTCCGCGCCGCCGGCGCCCGATTCGAGGACGCGGATCCCATCCCCGGATGGCGGCGCACGTACGTGATCGATCCCTTCGGCAACAAGATCGAGCTGGACGAAATCCCGCAGTGACGTTCCGTTTCTCGCCGCGCCCGAATCGCGCGTCGGAGATCGGCTGGCGCGAGTGGAGCGAGAAGGCCTTCCAGGAGGCGCAGGTCTCCGACAAGCCGGTGTTGCTCGCAATCAGCGCGGTGTGGTGCCACTGGTGTCACGTGATGGATGAGACGAGCTACAGCGATCCGGAGGTCATCCGTCTCGTCAACGAGCGCTTCGTCCCCGTCCGCGTGGACAACGACGAGCGTCCCGACGTGAACCGCCGCTACAACATGGGCGGCTGGCCGACCACCGCGTTCCTCACTCCGGACGGCGAGATCGTCCATGGCGGCACCTACATCCCGCCCGAGGCGATGCGTTCGTATCTGAGCCAGGTCGCCGACGTCTGGACGACGCAGCGCTCCGACCTCGCGCATCGTCTCGCGGAGCTCCGCGAGAAAGAGAGTGCGGCGCGCGCACCACAAGCTGGAGACCTGAGCTGGGAGATCGTCGACGCGGTCGGCTCGCTGGTGCGCGGTCAGTACGACCCGCAATTCGGCGGCTTCGGGCGCGAGCCGAAGTTTCCGCAGCCCAAGATCCTTCGTTTCCTGCTCGACGAGTACCGCCGCTTCGGCTACCCGGAGCTTGCGACGATGCTCCACAAGACGCTCGCCGCGATGGCGGGGGGCGGGATGCACGACCAGGTCGAGGGCGGCTTCTTCCGCTACGCGACGACACGGCAGTGGGACATCCCGCACTACGAGAAGATGCTCGAGGACAACGCCGAGCTCCTGGCGGTCTATGCCGAGGCGCATCGGTCATTCCCGACGGCGGGCTACGACCGCGTCGTACGCGATGTGATCCGCTGGATGGACGCGACGCTCTGGCGCGAAGATGTCAAGGCGTTCGCCGGATCGCAGGACGCCGACGAGCATTACTACACGTTGTCCTCCCAGGAACGTGCGAAGCATGGCGCGCCGTTCGTGGATCCCACGATCTACGCGAGCTGGAACGCCCTCGCCGCGTCCGCCTACTACACCGCGTCGCTTGCGCTCGGTGATGCTCGACTTTCGGAGCGTGCGAGTGCCGCCCTCCGCTCGGTCCAGGAGCGCCTGATCCGCGATGGCGCTCTTCACCACGTCGACGGCGCGAGCGCTCCGCGGATCCCGGACCTGCTCGGGGACGTCGCGGCGTGGCTGAACGCGCTGCTCGACGGTTACGAAACCGGCGAACACGGCATGGCGCTCGGCGTTGCGTCGGCGGCCGCGTCGCGGATGCGCGACCGCCTTGAAGACCACGAGCTCGGCGGCTTCTTCGACGCACCGGAGAAGTCACACGAGCCCGGGCGTCTCGCGAGGCGCGAGCGCCCGATCGACGAGAACGCCCTCGCTGCGGAGGGACTCCTGCGCTTCGCGGCGCTCACTGGCGAGCAGGAGTGGCGCGAGATCGCGCTCCGAACCCTGCGGTCCTTCGTCGGCGAGTACCGCGGCTGGGGACAATTCGCGGCGAGCTACGCCAACGCGGTGGCGCGCGCTCTCGCGGAACCGCTCGTCATCGCGGTCGTCGGCCCGAGCGATGACGCGACGGCCGGCGCCCTCTGGGCTCGTGCACGTCGGTCGACCGACCCCGCGCGCTCGCTCCATCGGCTCGTGCCCGACCGCGACGGCGAGGCGCTCGCGCGGCTGGGTTTCCCCGCCGACCGGGTCGCGGCCTACGTGTGCGTGGGGACGGTGTGCTCAGCGCCGATCACGGAAGAGGGATCGCTCGTTCGTCAGCTCGAGGAGGCCACAGCGCGTCACGC
>DASYSC010000145.1:0-16271 GCA_036003765.1 Candidatus Limnocylindria bacterium | reverse complement strand
TCGGGTCCGGGCGCGCCCGTCCGGGAGCGCCTCGGCCTTCTGGATCGGCATGTTCGCGATCGCCGCAAGGCCCGCGGGATGGATCAGCTCGAGCGCGAAGCGCGCCTTGAACTCGGGCTCGTCGAAGCACGGATACGCGCGGCGCGCGTCCGCCGCCTCGAACTGTGTCACGGCGTAGCGCTCGCCCGGTCGCGTCGAGCGGTAGAGGCCGCGAAGCGCCTCGCGGATCTCCCCGTTCCACGCGATCTCGAGCACGCGCTCGCCATTGGCAAGCTCGCTCTCGAAGCGCAGCGTCGCCGTCTGCGATTCGCTGTCGTACGTGACTTCGCGCATCGTTGGGCCGCCCTCGATGGCAGCCGTTTTGATATCGAGGTCGACCGCGTGAAGGGTGATCTCGCGGGCCGGCGCGTCGAGCGTCAACGAGATACGCGCGTGTCCGGTCGAGGTCCAGCGCTCGAGGTCGAGCTCGAAGCGCAGCGCATACCGGCTCGGCCGGATGCTCTTCGAGAGCCTGAAGTTGCGCTTCTCATCGGACATGAGGCAAAGGGTACCGAAAGGGGGTTACGAAGGGGGCGCAGCCCCATTCGACTGCTGTTACGGTCTGTGGATGCCTCCCCAGTTCATATTTACGATGCGCGAGCTTCGAAAAGTCGCTCCGCTGACGCAGCGCGAGATCCTGCGCGGGATCACGCTCGCCTTCTACCCGGACGCCAAGATCGGAGTGCTCGGGGCGAACGGGGCGGGGAAGAGCACGCTGCTGCGCATCATGGCCGGCGTCGACCGCGAGTACAGCGGCGACGCTCGTATCACCGAAGGCTTCGGGGCCGGGTTGCTCGCTCAGGAGCCGATCCTCGATCCCGCGAAAGACGTACGCGGGAATGTCGAAGACGGCGTCGCCACGCAGCGCGCTGTCTTGAATCGCTACAACGCGCTTTCGATGAAGCTCGGCGAGGGGCTCTCCGCGGAGGATCTCGAGCGGGTCAGCGACCAGCTGCAAAAGACCCAGGACGAGATCGAGGCGAAGGGTCTCTGGGAGCTCGACGCGACCGTCGATGTGGCGATGGACGCGCTGCGCTGCCCGCCGGGCGACCAGGATGTCGCCACACTCTCCGGCGGCGAGCGCCGCCGCGTCGCGCTCTGCCGGTTGCTGCTCTCGAAGCCCGACCTCTTGCTCCTCGACGAGCCGACCAACCATCTCGACGCGGAGTCGGTCGCCTGGCTCGAGCGGCACCTCGCGGAGTACCCGGGCTGCGTCATGGCGGTCACGCATGACCGCTATTTCCTGGACAACGTCGCGGGCTGGATCCTCGAGCTCGACCGTGGGTTCGGCATCCCGTACCAGGGCAACTACAGCTCCTGGCTCGACCAGAAGCGGGCCCGGCTCTCGGTCGAAGAGAAGCAGGAGTCCGCCCGGCAGAAGACCCTAGCGCGCGAGCTCGAGTGGGTGCACGCCTCGCCCCGCGCACGGCAGGCGAAGAGCAAGGCCCGCATCGAATCGTACGAGCGTCTTCTTGCGGAGGATCCGGAGCTCCGCGAGCGCGAGCTCGAGATCTCGATCCCGCCCGGGCCGCGGCTCGGTGACCTCGTCGTCGAAGCGAACAGCGTGCGCAAGGCCTACGGCGACAAGCTTCTGTTCGACGACCTGAACTTCTCGCTGCCGCGCGGCGGGATCGTCGGGATCATCGGACCCAACGGTGCCGGGAAGACCACGCTCTTCCGCCTGATCACGGGCGAGGAGCAGCCGGATGGCGGCACCCTCAGGGTCGGCGACACGGTGAAGCTCGCGTACGTCTCACAGACTCGCGACACGCTCGACCCGAACAAGAACGTGTGGGAGGAGATCTCGGGGGGCGAGGAGAACATCCGGGTCGGTTCGCGGACGCGGAACGCGCGGGCGTACGCCGCGTCGTTCAACTTCCGGGGCGCCGATCAGCAGAAGAAAGTCGGCGATCTCTCTGGCGGCGAGCGCAACCGGGTCCATCTCGCGAAGCTCCTGCGCTCCGGTGGCAACGTCCTGTTGCTCGACGAGCCGACGAACGACCTCGACGTCGACACGCTCCGCGCGCTCGAGGAGGCCATCCTTGACTTCGCGGGATGCGTGGCGGTGATCAGCCACGACCGCTGGTTCCTCGACCGAATCGCGACGCATCTGCTCGTGTTCGAAGGCGACAGCCGTGTTCGCTGGTTCGAGGGCAACTACCAAGCGTACGAGGAGCACATGCGCAAGACGGTCGGCTCGGACTGGCGACCACATCGCATCCGCTACCGGCCGCTCATGAGAGCGTGACGCGTGCGCTGCGCATCGCGCTGATCGCAGGGGCCGCGGCCCTCGTGGCGCTTCCGCTGTTCGGCCTCTTTCTTCGGATGCGAGCGGGTGACAGCCGGATCATCGAGCCGGAGCAATTCGACTACGCGTTGCTCGTTATCAGTGTGGTGGGAATCGTGCTCGGCGCGCAGATGGTTCCTTGGCGAGCCGCGAGTGACATCGGGCTAATCGCCGTCTGCGCGAGCGCCTGCCTTCTGTTCGGCCTGCTCGCAGCATTCTCCGTCGGGCTCGCGTTCATTCCCGCGGGAGCGATTCTGTTGCTGCTGCTCGCGCGCGCGTTAAGGAGGCGTCCTGCGCAGGTCGCCAATGCCGCGGCGATCGGGGGTTCGTTCATCGGATACGGCGTCGTGTTGCTGTACCTTGCCCTCATCGTCCCCGCGGTCGTCGAGTGCTTTCCGAATGGCGCCGGCACTTCGAGCGGCCGGTGGGGCGGGTCAGGTCCACGGGTCGTATCCGGCGGGATCAGCGTCAGGCCCGACGGTGTGGCGACGGGCCGTGTTGAGGCCCCGACCTACGCCGCGACGTTCCGCTGCGAGAGCGGGCGGGTCGTCGAATTCGAGCGAATTCCACGCTGAGGCACGCGCGTTCCTCGCGTCGTTCGCGCCGGCTGAATGGCGCGGTGAATAGGGTCGCGCGTTCGCGTATCGCGCCGCTGACGCCAACGTCGGGGAATCGGAGAAGGCGCGACCAAGGAGCTCGCTTCTAGTACTTCCGGCCCATTAAGCCCGATACCCGTTGCACTCCGCAGGCGAGCAGGCGGCGCGTAGCGTCGGCGGGTCGCGGTCGCGCGGAGGGACGGGCCGGGACCGGTGATGCCGAGGGAGGATCGCGATCTCGCGGCTATCTATGACGCGATGGCGTGCGGGGTGATCGTGCGCGACGCGGCCGGGTCGGTCGTGTTCGCGAACGCCGCGGCCCTCCGTATCTTCGGCCGTCCACCAGATCAGCTCGCGGGGACCGAACCGCCCACCGGTGAGGAGCGCCGTATCCGTGAGGACGGCACGCTCATGCCCGACGACGAGGTACCGAATGTCGCCGCGCAGCTGCGCGGCGAGCCCATCCGCAACGTGATGATGGGCATGGTCCGTGCGGATGGCTACGTGCGCTGGCTGCTGGTCGACGCCGTGCCCGTGAAAGCCGCCGACGGCAGCGTGAACGAGGTCGTGTCGAGCTTCACCGACATCACCGATCGGAAGAAGGCCGAGCAGGAGCTGCTCCGCCAGGCGCTGCACGATCAGCTCACCGGACTTCCGAATCGCGTGCTTCTGCTGGACCGGCTCGAGCAGGCGGTCCGCGCCTCGCGGCGCCTCAATACGCCGCTCGCGCTGCTGGTCATGGATCTCGATCGATTCCGTCAGGTCAACGACAGCCTCGGCCACGAGGCTGGTGACGCGCTCCTGCGTGAGACGGCCGAGCGCATACACGGCGAGCTCCGCGATGCCGATACCGTCGCTCGCCTCGGCGGTGATGAGTTCGCCGTTGTCTTACCCGGAAGCGACCAGGAGGGCGCGACCAAGGTGGCGCAGAAGATCGTGGCCGCGCTCCAGCGCCCGTTCGAGGTCGCGGGGGGAGCGCTCGAGGTGAGCACATCCGTCGGCATCGCGCTCTGGCCGCGCCACGGTGAAGACGCCCAGACCTTGCTTCGCCGCGCGGACATTGCCATGTACAACGCCAAGCACACTGCGGAGGGGTTCGCGGTCTACGCGGAAGAGACCTCCGAGGAAGATGGCTCCAGTCAGCTGGCGCTCATGGCCGAGCTTCGGCACGGTCTCTCCCATGACGAGGTCACGGTGATGTACCAGCCGATCATCACGATGGACTCCCGCGCGGTCACGCGAGTCGAGGCGCTCGCGCGGTGGCGCCATCGCGAACGAGGGCTCGTGCCGCCCGCCGAGTTCATTCCGCTCGCCGAGCGGTCCGGCCTGGTGCGTTCGCTCTTCGAGCATGTCCTCGTCACCACGCTTCGGCAGTGCCAGGCCTGGCAGACGCTTGGGATCCCACTGCAGGGGGCGGTGAACCTTTCGATGCGGAACCTGCTCGATCCCGAGCTGGTCCAGACCGTCGCACGAGCGATCGAGCGCACCGGCGCGCGGCCCGAGCTCGTCGGCCTCGAGATCACCGAGTCGATGCTCATGGCCGATCCGCAACGCGCGATGCGCGCCGTCGAAGGGCTCCGCTCGCTCGGCGTGCAGCTCGCGATCGACGACTTCGGAGTCGGGTATTCATCACTCGCCTACCTGCAGCGCCTGCCCGCGTACGCGGTGAAGATCGACCGCTCGTTCGTAGGGCGCATGACGCACGATCGAAGCAGCGAGTCGATCGTGAAGCTGATCATCGAGCTCGGCCATTCGCTCGGCATGAAGGTGGTCGCCGAAGGCATAGAAGATCGCGCGACATGGGACGCGCTCCTCGGCCTGCGCTGCGACGCGGCGCAGGGCTACTACATCGCGAAGCCGATGGTCGCGACGGCGATCCCGAGCTGGCTCGCCCAGGGAAGCCAGACCAGGACGACCAGCAGCAATTAGTGGGAGGTCGTGCCTGAGCGTGACCGCGGTCGGCTAAGAGGGAAAGGGATGGGAGGATGAGCGAGAGGCGCGACCTCGCCGCGATCTACGACGCGGTCACCTCGGGCGTCGTGGTCCACGACGCGCGAGGCTCTCTCGTATTCGCAAACGCGGCCGCGAGGCGGATTTTCGCGGCCGCCGCCGGGTGGCTGTTCGGAAGCGACGCCGGGGCGGAGCGAGCGCGCCTTCGCGAAGACGGAACGCGGATGCCCTACGACGAAGTCCCGAACGTGGTCGCGCACCGCCTCGGCCAGACCGTCCGAAACGTTGTGATGGGATCCGTGGCGGCCGACGGCTCCGTCCAGTGGCTCCTCGTCGAGGCAGTCCCGATAATGGGCGACGACGGCCGCGTTCGAGAAGTCGTCTCAAGCCTCACGGACGTGACCGAGCGCAAGCTCACGGAGGACCTCCTGGAACGGCGCGCCTTCTACGACCCGGTCACGGATCTCCCGAATCGCAGCTTGCTGGAAGACCGCGTCGCCCAGGCCGAACAGAGTGCCCGGATGCTCGGCACGTCGGTCGCGCTGCTCCTCGTCGGCATCGACGACCTCGATGGCATCAACGATCGCGTCGGGCGCGCGGCGGGCGACCTCCTTCTGGTGGACGCGGCGACCCGCATGCAAGCGCAGCTGCGCGAGCAAGATAGCCTCTCACGCTTCGGCGCCGACATGTTCGCGGTTCTACTTCCAGGTGCGGACGAGGCGGGTGCCCAGCAGGTCGCGCGGAAGCTGCTCGCGGCACTCCGTCACCCCTTCGAGGTAGCCGGCGGGATCGAGGAGCTGAGCGCGTCCATTGGCATCGCGTGTCATCCCGCAGTTGACGCCGCGGCCGGCACGCTTCTTCATCGGGCCGGGCTCGCGTCCGAGTCCGCCGCGAACAGCACGAGCGCCGTGGCCGTGCACAACGGCTTCGCTGAACCGTTCCTGGACCGCCGCGCGCTCGCCGCCGGTCTTCGTGGTGCGATCGAGCGAGGCGAGCTCACGATCGCCTTTCAACCGATCGTGCGCATCGCCGACGATCGCGCGGTGGGGGTCGAGGCCTTGGCCCGTTGGCCGCGCGTCCGCCGGAAGGCGATGGATGCCGGAAAGGTCGCCGCGCTGGCGGAACGCTGCGGTCTCACACGGGTCCTTTTCGCACGGACTCTTCGGACGGCGCTCGAGCAGTCCGCGACATGGCGGCGCTCCGACCTCGCGCTTGACACAGGCGTCAATCTCCTGATCGGCAACCTGCTCGATGCGGGACTTCCCGCTCTCGTCGAGAGCGCGCTCAGGGAAACCGGAGCATCGTCCGGCTGGCTGACGCTCGAAGTCGCTGAGAACGCCCTCACGGTCGAGCCCGAACGCGCTCGCGAGACCATCCGCGAGCTTGTCGGAATCGGATGTCACATCGCCGTCGATGATTTCGGCGTGGGCTATTCGTCGCTGCCGCTTCTGCAGGGTCTCTCCGCCGAAATCCTGAAGATCGATCGGTCTCTCGTGGAGCGTTTGGCCGCCGAGACAGAGAACAGGCGCATCGTTCGGATCGCCGTCGAGATCGGTCATTCGCTCGGTATGCAGGTGGTCGCGAATGGCGTGAAGAACGTCGCGACCCTCGATGTGCTCGCGGGCCTGGGCTGCGACCTGGCGCAGGGCACGGCGGTCAGCGGACCGATCGCGGGCGCCGCGATCCCGCCGTGGATTGGCCGCACGAATAGGACTAATTCGGGCGCCTGACACGGTAGGCCGAAGGGCCTAGCCCACCTTCCGATGAGGCAGCCAGTACCAATCTCCTAAAGCGCGCGCGGGCCAGCACCACTCCCCGTCCGACCGGCGTTGGCCACCTTGACCGGCGCCACTCGCGCCGGACTGGGAGGACGCCCATGCCGCGTGCGGGTAGCTCATTCCGTCGGGGTGGGAGCGGGGCTAGCACGGCGACCGAGACAGCGGCAAGGGTCCGCGAGTCTGGTCTGCGTTCTCGGCTCGAGGCCGTCGCGGTCTCGATCGCCACGGCGCTCTGCGCGCTCGCGCTCGGTCTCATGATTGTGAACCTCGTCGAAGTCACCGATGCCTCCCGATCGGCTGCGGAGGCGAAGAGCTTCGGCCCGGCGAGCTTGACTCTTTCTCAGACGTCAGGTCCTGTCGGGACGAGCGTCGTCGTCACCGGGAGCAACTTTCCGCACGATACCGTGCAGCTGCGCTGGGATGGAAACACCGCGGCCATGCCGTCCGCCGGGGCGAACGGTCGCGGATCGTTCCGCGCGACGTTCGTCGTGCCGACCGGCGCGGCCGTTGGCGCCCACACTGTGAGCGCCGTATCCACCGCGCAGACGACTTCGCCGACGAGCAGCACGAGCGCGAACGCGCCGTTCGCTGTGACCGCGTCGAGCACTCCACTGGGAACACCAGTGCCGGCCCCGACCTTGGCGCCGACACCCGTGCCGACTCCGGCGCCGACACCGGTGCCCACCGTCGCGCCGACACCGGCACCGACGCCTGCGCCGCCGACCCCGACCCCGAGCGCCGCGCCCTCCTTCACTTCCAGCGGGTCGGTCTCGCCGACCAGCGTCGCCGCGGGATCCGCGGTCACCGTAACCTTGACGGTGAAGAGCGCGACGGCCGGCTCGTTCCTCGTCGATGCGCAGCTCTTCGATGCAGCCACGACCCGCCGCTACGAGACGTGGTGGCCAAATGAAAGCTTCGCGGCTGGCCAGTCGAAGACGTACACGTTCTCCTGGACCGTCCCGTCGAGCGATCCCTCAGGGATGTGGACGGAGAAGATCGGCGTCTTCACCAATGATTGGGCGACCCTCTATACGTGGAACAACGGCGCGGCGACCTTCGCGGTCGCGGCGACCGCTCCCACTGCGACGCTTGCGCCAACGCCTGCCCCCACCGTCGCGCCAACGCCGGCGCCCACCGCGACGCCCGTTCGCACCCCGGCCCCGACCGCGACGCCCGCGCCCACTCCAGTGCCCACGCCCGCACCCGGAGCGCTCTCTCCGCTTCATGTGAGCGGCGCTCAGCTTCTGAACGCGGCGGGTCAACCAGTGCAGCTTCGCGGCGTCAACTACTCCGGCACCGAGTACGCCTGCATCCAGGGATGGGGTATCTTCGATGGTCCGAATGACGCCGCTTCGGTCCAAGCGATCGTTTCATGGCGGGCGAATTCGGTCCGTGTTCCGCTGAACGAGGACTGCTGGCTCGCAATCAACGGCGCGCCGGCCGCGTATTCGGGCGCGACGTACCAGCAAGCCATCAAGAGCTATGTCTCGCTGCTCAATCAGAACGGCCTGTACGCCGTGCTCGAGCTCCACTGGAGCGCGCCCGGCACGCAGAAGGCGACCGGCCAGCAGCCCATGCCAGACCGCGATCACTCGGTGACTTTCTGGACCCAGGTCGCGACAGCGTTCAAGGGCAACAATGCGGTCCTCCTCGAGCCGTACAACGAGCCGTATCCCGACGGGAACAACGACACCGCCGCCGCCTGGAAATGCTGGCGTGACGGTGGCACGTGCTCGGGTATGTCTTTCCAGGCGGCAGGCATGCAGGAGATCGTGAACGCCATCCGAGCGACCGGAGCGACGAACGTGATCGTGCTCGGTGGCGTCCAGTACTCGAACGCGCTCTCACAGTGGCTGACGTACAAGCCGTCAGATCCGCAGAACAACCTCGCGGCCGCGTGGCACGTCTACAACTTCAACATCTGCAACAACACCACTTGCTGGGGCAACACCGCGGGCGTCGTGAGCGTCCAGGTCCCGATCGTGGCCACCGAGATCGGCGACGATTCGTGCAACGCCACCTTCATGAACGCGCTGATGAACTGGCTCGACACCCGGAACCTGGGGTACCTCGCGTGGACGTGGGACACGTGGGGAACGGCCTGCGGGAACATCTCGCTCATCTCGAGCTTCTCCGGTACCCCCACCACCTACGGCCAGATCTACAAGAGCCATCTCGCGTTGCGGTAGCGATCCAACGCGATCACGAACGGGCGAGCGCGCCGACCGGCGAAGACCCGGCGGCGCGCTCGCGGCGGAATGGCCACCGATCGTGTCAGAGAGTGTCCGCTGGCGAATCGACGGCCGCCGCGCGACCGGCGGCCGCCGCGAGAAGCTGGTCGGAGGCGCTGCCATCCTCCGGAAAACGCGCGACGCCGAATGTGGCGCTCACGCCTAACTCCTCGGGGATGATGCCCGCCACATTCGTGCGAAAGCTGGTGATGATCCCGGAGGCGACGATCTCCGCGCCTTGGGCGTCGGTGTCGGGAAGGATCACGGCAAAGTCGTCGCCACCGACCCGTGCGGCGATGTCCGATTGCCGGATCCGTTGCTCCATGGCATCGGCGAACACCTGCAGCAGTGTGTCGCCGATCGAACGTCCGAGTCGCTCGTTCACGGTGTCGAGCCGCACGAGCTCGATGACCAGGAGCGCGAAGTGCCCACCTCGTCGCGTCTCGCGAGCCAGCTCGACGCCGAGCGCGTAATCGAACCCGCGCCGATCCAATAGACCGGTGAGCGCGTCGCGCAACGCAAGGCGTCGCAGTCGGGCGTTTGCCACCTCCGTGTCACGTTCCGCGCGATCGGCACGATCGCGAAGCTCGCCGGTCACCACTCCGATCGCGAAGGCGACCGCGATGCTTAGGGCCGTGCCGAGGCCGAAGCCCTCGCTCGATCCGAGCCAGAGACCGATCGCCGCGAGTGCCGCGGTCGCAAGGGCCGCCCGGCGCCCGCCGAAGACGGCACCGAGCACGACGGATGCGAAGAGGAGAGGGGTGATGAAGCCGCGGTCGGCTTCCGGGGGGAGCAGGAGTCGGCTCAGCAGCACGCTGAACGCGAGAACTGGTCCGGCGATGGACGCGCCGAGCTCGCGCAATACGTTCCTCCGTGTGGCGCCGGATGGTACCGGCGGTCGCCGGATCCGGCTTAATCCCTTCTCAAGGTCCGTCGTCTAGCGTCTCGACCAGCTCGGCGCGGGTGGGGAGATGATGACGGTGGGATCGACGGACGGCGACATTGGGATCGGCGTGATCGGTGCGGGCTACTGGGGTCCGAATCTGATCAGGAATCTGGTCGAAGCGCCCGGCGGCCGAGTGGTCGCGGTCGCGGACCTCGACCCGAAGCGACTGGCCACTATCGAGAAACGCTACCCCGGAGTACGCACGACCCAAGATCACCGCACGATCCTCGCCGACCGTTCGATCGAAGCGGTGTGCATCGCCACTCCGATCTCGACACACCGCCGGCTGGCAGAGGAGGCCTACGCCGCCGGCAAGCACGTCTTCGTCGAGAAGCCGCTCGCCGGAACGATCGCGGACGGCGAGGCGATCATGCGTGCGAGCGAAGTCGCCGCCCGGACGCTCATGGTCGGCCACACGTTCGTCTACAACCCGGCGGTCGAGGCCGTTCGCGGGCTTCTTCGCCGGAGGGTCCTCGGAGACGTCTACTACGTCGACAGCCAGCGCGTGAACCTGGGACTTCACCAGTTCGACTTCAATGTGCTCTGGGATCTCGGGCCACACGACGTATCGATCGTCCTGTACTGGCTCGATGAGGAGCCGGTGTGGGTGCAGTGCGTCGGCGCGAGCTATGTCCAGCCGGATATCGAAGACGTCGTGTTCCTCACCTTCGGCTTCGCTTCCGGAGTCGTCGCCCACTCGCACCTCTCCTGGCTCGCTCCCAGCAAGCTCAGGCGGACGGTCATCGTCGGGTCTCAGAAGATGGCGGTCTATGACGACACGCTGCCCACGGAACGCGTCAAGGTGTACGACCACGGGATCGAGGCCTTGTCCGTCGAGGAGCTCCGGCGAAGCTACCGCGCGGGCGACATCCACAGCCCGCGTATCCCCGAGATCGAACCTCTGCAGCTCGAGATGAGGCACTTCCTCGCCTGCATCAAGGGTGAGGCCGTGCCGCAGAGCGACGGGGCGGCCGGCCTGCGGGTCGTGAAGGTCCTCGAGGCGGGGATGCGTTCGCTTCGCGCCGGAGGTGCCCGCGTGGCCTACGCGGTGGATGCGCGCGAGGCCGAAATGGTCTTCAGACGGCCCTCGTTGGAGCGAGTCCCGAGCGCCTGATCGACTTCGCGGTACGTTCGCTCCCTGCCCAAAGTCCGCTCCTGAGACACCCCGCCGGACGGGTCGTTTGGGGGCCCTCGTCTTAATCGAATCTCAATATCGGTCGCTAATGATCCTCTCCACGCGGTGGAAGGGATGACCAGCGCGAGTAGCTACGGATGGGGTGGGGAGCGTGAGAGCGCCGATCGCTGCACGCGCGACGGATGTCGGGATCACCGTGGAAAAATCAGGGCTCGCACGGGCGTGGCCGATCCTCGGCGCATTGCTCATCTTGGGCCTCGCGCCGACCGTGCTGGTCAATTACACGGCCCTCCAGGGCACGCGTGACCGACTGACGGACCTTGCCGCAGCGAATCTGAGGTCGCGGTCGATCTCAACGGCGGCCGCCATCGATAGCTACATTCAGACCCGGCGCCGCGACATCATCGTCGTCAGCCAGCTTCCGGACGTCATCGCCTATGCCCAGAACCTGGGCGACCCGACGCAGCGCGACCTGGCGCGAGCGGCCCTCGCGGGGGCGGCCACCGCAACGCCGGCGTACGAGTCGATCGCGGTCCTGAGCCTCGATGGCACGATCATGGCCGCATCGATCCAGACCGACGAAGGCAGCAACCTCCGCTTTCGGGATTACTTCCAGAATGCGAGGGCCGGCATCGCCTATGTGAGCGACCCGAGCTTCTCCGTGATCACCAACAAGCCGGCGTTGTTCTTCTCCGCGCCGGTGAAGACGAGCGAAGGGGTGCTGGTCGGGGTCGTCCGGAGCCGGGTCAACCTCACCCCTATCTGGGACCTCGTCGAAGGGGACCTGGGATCGGTCGGCCTCGGCGCGCACTCCTTCCTCGTCGACGACTACGGGATCCGTCTGGCCGTCTCGGAGACCAAGGGCAACCGAGATAAGGCGGAGTCGCTGATCTACAAGCCGATCGCGCCGATCGAGCGCGAGACCGCCCTCCGGCTCGCCGCCGACAAGCGGTTCGGCCAGATGAGCGCCCAGCAGCTGACCATCGACCCGTTGCCCGAGCTCAAGACGGTGATCGACGGGATGTCGCGTAGCGGCGCGGTCGGATTCAGGTTCGATCTCGGCGGCGTCGAACAGCGAGGCGTCGCGACGAAGCTCGAGTCGAAGCCATGGTTCTACGTCCTTGCCATGCCGCCCGCGAGCTACACGAGCGTGCTGGCGGGCGCGTCCGCGGGAGTGATCGGCGGCCTCGGTCTCGCGGCGGTCCTCGCGGTGCTGCTCACGATCCTGATCGTCCGCTCGACGGCAGAGCCGGCCAGGGAGACGGGCCGATGATCCGCCAAGCTCCGGTGAACGGCGCGCGATCGCTCGCTTGTGGTGGGGTTGGGTTGCTCGCGATCGTGATCGCGGCCTGCGGCGGCGCCGTCACCGGAGGCCCGGCGACGGCGACGCCCCGGAGCAACGAGCAAACAGCCGCGCTCGTCGCGGCCGCCCGCACGGAGCTCGAGCTGACGCTCTCGTGGGCGCCGGGGTTCCTCGACTCCAGCCAAGAGATCCGCCGTCAGACGGAAGGGTTCAACAAGCTCTACGGACTCAATCTGAAGGTCAACTTCAAGCCTGGTCTGCCGATGCGCGACGCGACCGCGGTGGCGATCCAGGAATACCAACGCGGCATGAAGGCCTCAAGCGACGTCGTGCTCGGGACCGAGACGGACATCAGCGACCTCCAGAAGGCGGGGACGCTGCAGTTCGAACCGTGGTCGACCTGGGCCACCAACGTCAACAACCCGCGTCTCGTCGCGGCCGGCGGCGTCGCCGTCAAAGTTCAAACCCGGATCCCCGGTATCACCTACAACCCCAGCAAGGTCACGGGGGCGGCCATCCCCCGGACCCTGACGGATCTCTTGAAGCCGCAGTTCAAAGGCCGGATCGCCACGACGGCGAACACGGCGTTCTTCGAGCGGCTAGCCGGCTCGGAGCTCTGGGGCGCCGAGCGCACCCTCGGCTACGCGCGAAAGTTCGTGGGCCAGATCTCGGGATTCATGAACTGCGGCGAGGAAGACCGGGTCGCGAACGGCGAGTTCGACGTGTTCGTCTACGACTGCGGCAGCGCCCGCGTCTCCCAAATGAAGGCGAAGGGGACGCTCATCGGATGGTCCGTACCCACGGACGGTGCGCTGCTTGGCTACCTATACATGGGCGTGCCGAAGAACGCCGCGCACCCGAATGCCGCGAAGCTCTGGATCAACTACATGCTCGGGCGCGAGGCTCAGGACGCGATGTATGAGAACGGTTTCGCCGACTTCCATCTCATCGACGGATCGCGTACGTTCGCCGAGGTGGACAAGGCGACCAAGTCCGGGGTGAAGTTCTATGAGCTCTCGGTCGAGGGCGTTCTCGTCGACCAGGTCAAGGGCGTGAAGCCGATCGGTCCTGAGCTGCAAGCGATGTTCCGCGAGGCGGTAGCGGCGAGAAAATAGATCCTGGTCAGGCCCGAGCGCGGCGCCGCGTTACTTGAGACCGGAGGAGATCTTTGTCCGAAGCTGACTCTGTCTTTCGCGAGCGCAAACGCCCGATGAGGCACGGTCCACGACGCTTTGTCGGGCTGGTCCTTCTGTTCGTCCTGGCGATATCCGTTCAGCCGATCCGGCCGGTTGTCGGCGCCTCGAATCGCGGCCCGTCGTCCGAGGCCGCCCCGAGCGTCGTTGCCCTCGCCGGGCCCGCCGCCCTGCCGGTGATCAGTCGAGGCGCCCCCGCATACACGAACGACGATTGCAGCGGCAGCGCTCCCGCTTCTCTCGCCGCCGACGAGGATTACGCGACGCTCTGGCGCTCGTGCGCGGCGAGTCCCTCGGCGGCACGTCCTGTCTGGCTGGCATACCAGCTCGCTGCCGTGCCGGCGGCGCGCCGCGCCCGGGTCCTCGTCGTCTGGTACAACGACCCGAAGACGAGCCCATACGACCACGGTCTGATCAACGACCGGGGCTACAACATCCCGTCCAACTACACGATCGAGGGCAACGCCGCTGAAGGGAGCAGCGTCCCGGCGGCGGGATGGGTAGGGCTCGTCGCCGTCTCGGGGAACCGGTATCACTCGCGCCAGCATCTGATCGACATGACCGGCTTCAATTGGCTGCGGATGAGCGTGACAGCCTCCGACGGCTCGACGCAGAACTTCGACGTGAGCTTGAACCTCGATGTCCACGATGCGGGGGCCGGCGCCAAGGACGACTGGATCTTCTACGGAGACTCGATCACGCAGGACGGTATGAACCACGATCCGCTTCGAGCGGCGGGCGGGACCGGCACATGGTCGCAGGTCGTGCATGCCGGGAACCCGCAGTTCTTCCCGGTCGCCGAGGATGGTGGCATCTTTGGCCTCGACAGCGCCGCTGGCGCGGCCAACATGAGCGCGTGGCTCCAGATCTTCGCGGGCCAGTACGTCGCGCTGAGCTACGGAACGAACGACGCGAACAACGCGGGGGCCGGGGACGCGAATATCGCGCGGCCCTTCTACAGCAACTACGTCCGGATGGTCGAAGCAGTGCTCGCGGCCGGCAAGATCCCGGTCATCCCGACGATCCCCTGGGCGCGCACGAACAACGTCAAGGCGAACGGCCCCGTGCTCAACGAGCAGATCCAGCGCCTTTACAGCGAGTATCCCGAGATCGTTCGCGGCCCGGACCTCTGGTCATTTTTCCAGGCCAACCAATCATTGATCTCGAGCGATAACCTCCATCCGGGTCCGACGGGCTATGTGGCGCTCCGCCGGGAGTGGGCGAACGCCGTCCTCGCGACGGTCTACGCCGCGCCTTGCACGAGCGTCAGCGGTCCCGGTATCGCACCGCCCAGCAGCGTTCCTTCCGGTCTCGATGGCTTTCACGCGGCCTGGTACGGGCAGAGTGGTTATCCGAGCCTTTGCCCCGGCGCTCGTTCGAGGGCTGTCGTCGCGTACTACAACTCTGGCTCGCGAGGCTGGGTCTCCGGGCGACTGGGCCAGGTGGCCTACTTGGGGACGTGGGAGCCCGCCCCTGGCCAGGATCGGCCGAGCAACATCGGCGGCGACGGCACCAATGGCTCACCCAATACCGGATGGCCTCGCTACGACCGTGTGGCCATCCAGCCTTCCGACTACGTTGGCCCGGGACAGGTCGCTTGGTTCCGGTTCATCGTCCAAGCGCCGACCGTGCCGGGTCGTTACGCCCTCGCTATCCGACCGCTGATCGAAGGCGCGCAGTGGATGGAGGACTACGGCGTTTTCTGGTACGTGACCGTCCTAAACCCTGACGGCTCCGTGCCAACCAGCTCGCCCTAGCCGAGAAGCTCGATCTCGACCAGGCCGTAGCATGCGGCGCCGCTCCGCGTTGAAGGCGACCGGAGGGGACCGTTGTCCGCAGGTAAGTTTGGCTCGCTGTGCTTGGTCTTTCTCGTCGCGACGACGTCTCCTCAGTCTGTTGGCGCGGTCTCCACGGCCTCGGGTCAGTCTTCTCAGATCGTTCCTAGCGCGGCGCCAGTTGGCGGACCTCCTCCCATGCCGGTCATCAGTCGAGGCGTGCCCGCTTTCACGAACGACGACTGCAATGGCGGCTCCTCGGCGGCCTTCGCGAACGACGACGACTACGACACGCAGTGGCGCTCCTGTGCGGCGAGCCCGTCCGCGGCTCGCCCGGTCTGGCTGAGCTATCAACTGTCCGGCGTGCCCGTCGCGCGCCGGGGCCGGGTCCTCGTCGTTTGGTACAACGACCCGCGGACCAGTCCCTACGACCACACCCTGATCAGGGACCGCGGCTACAACATCCCGTCCAGTTACGTGCTCGAAGGGAATGCCGCAGGCCCCGGCGGTGTCCCGACGTCCGATTGGGTCACGATGGTCACCGTGTCGGGCAACCACTATCACTCGCGTCAGCATCTGATCGATATGACCGGCTTCAATTGGCTGCGGATGAGCATTACCGCGTCGGACGGCTCGCCCCTGAATCTCGACGTCAGTTTGAACCTCGATGTCCACGACGCCGGAGCAGGCGCCGTCGACGACTGGATCTTCTTCGGCGACTCCATCACCCAGGAGGGCATGAGCCACGATCCCATGGAAGGCAGGGGGTACGGGCACCTGGTCGCAGCTCATCAATGCCGGGAACGCGGCGTACTTCCCGGCCGCCGAGGACGGCGGCATCTTCGGCTTCGATAGCTCGGCCGGCGCGGGGAACATGGCTGCGTGGCTGCAGCTCTTCTCCGGACAGTACGTCGTGCTGAGCTACGGCACGAACGACGCGAACAACGCGAATCCCGGCGACGCCGGCGTCGCGCAAGTCTTCTACGACAACTACGTCAAGATGGTCGAGGCCGTGATCGCCGCGGGCAAGGTCCCGGT
>DASYSC010000144.1:0-42964 GCA_036003765.1 Candidatus Limnocylindria bacterium | reverse complement strand
ATAGCCTGACATGAGCCCGCGAGGACCATGTACGCTCCTTTCTCATCGACCTCGCGGCCTTCCGAGCGGAATTCCCCGCGCTCGAGCGCGTCGTCTACCTCAACACGGCGACCGCGCCGCCGGCGGCGCGCTCCGTCAGCGCGGCGCTGGAGCGCGTGCAAGCCGAGTGGGCATCTGGCCTCTTCGACTGGCAGGCGTGGGAAGGGGAAGCGGATGCGACACGGTCGCTGTTCGCGCGGCTCATCGACGCTCAGCCGTCGTCGATCGCTCTGCTCGGTTCCGTTTCGGAAGCGGCCGCGACGGTCGCCCGCTCGCTGCGACCGCCGGGGAGGATCGTCGTCGGGGCGCGCGAGTTCCGCAGCAACCTCGCTCCGTGGCTCGCTCTCCGCCAGAGCGGCTTCGAGGTTGTCGAGGTGCCGCCGAACGAAAGCGGTGTCGTGACGACCAACGCGCTCCTGTCGGCGATCGACGCGCACACCACACTGATCGCGATCACTGAGGTGCAGTCCGCCAACGGCTTTCGCGTTCGCATGCGGGAGCTGGCTGAGCGCGCCCACGCGGTGGGCGCGCGCGTGTTTCTGTCAGCGATGCAGTCACTGGGTGTTCTGCGCACGAGCGTTCGTGAGTACGAACCTGACTTCCTCGTCGCGCACGGATACAAGTGGCTCCTGGCGCCGCGCGGCGCCGCCTGGCTCTACGTGCGACCGGACCGGATCTCGGATCTCGAGCCGCTCGCCCCGAGCTGGAAGTCGGTTCCGGACCCGCTCGCGGACTACTACGGCCAGGCGCCTTTGGCTTCCGACGCTCGCAAGCTCGACATGTCGCTCGCATGGTTCTCGTGGGTCGGCGCGAAGGCCGCGCTTGAGCTCCTGCTCTCGCTATCGCCGGAGGCAGTCGAGTCGCGGGCGCTCGCGCTGGCGCGGGAGTTTCGTGAAAGCGCCGAGGGCGCGGGCCTCGCGCTCGGTCCCGCGGAGGAACCGAGTCAGATCGTCGCCGTGGTCGTTCCCGATCCCGAGGAGCTTCGCTCGCGGCTCGCGCGAGAGCGCATCATCGCCGCGGTCCGCGGAGGCTATCTGCGCGTTGGCTTCCATGGGTTCAACGATCGGTCTGACGTGCACGCCGCGCTCGAGGCGCTTCGGGCGGTGCGGCCAACGCTTTCCGGAGTTCTGCCTGAATGAAGCGCGTCTTCGTCTGGATCCGTGAGGACGGGAGCGGAGCCGAATACTGCTTCGCCGAGATCGATGGGACGACCCTGCGCGCAGAGGGCGTGCAACTCGGGACGCGACCGCGCCCCTACCGCCTCGACTACGAGCTCGCGACCGGACCAGACTTCCGCACGTCTTCACTGCAGGCGCGCGCGAGCGGTGAGCTCTGGGAGCGCGTGTTGGATCTCGTCCGGCTCCCCGACGGCGCCTGGCGGTGCCATGGCCGAGAAAGCGGCGCGCCCGAGCTCGGGCACGCCGGCGGTGACCCGGCTGCGTGGGCCGGCGCCCTTGACTGCGACCTCGCCTTCTCGCCTCTCACGAACACCATGCCGATCCTCCGCGAGGGGCTCGCTGATGGGCGTGGGCCGGTCGACCTGGTCATGGCCTGGGTCTCCGTCCCCGACCTCTCCGTGCGCCAATCGCGACAGCGCTACGAGCCGATCTCAGCGCGCCGCGTCCGGTACCGCTCTGCCTCGTTCAGCGCCGAGCTCGAGCTCGACTCGGATGGCGTCGTCCGCCATTACCCGGGCCTGGCGCGCGAGGCGTCCTCGTGAGGACACGGTCCAAGGCGCGCGGTAGACCCAACGATCAGCACGCCGAGTGATCACGAGTGGAGTCGGCGCTTCGGCTCCTTCTGATACGACCTCTGAGACGACCTGGCGCTGTCCTCGTCTTCAGGGGCAAGCCCACGAGCCGCTTCCTACGGTGGTTCTACGCCGGCTTCGCGCTTCTCATGGCTGCTGTTGCGGCGGTGCTTCCGGCGACCTTCTTTACCGCACCCGGCGATCTGGAACCACTGGTCCCTGTCTTCTTCGCGGCGGACTACGTGTTTGATCTCCTCTGGCTCATCGTCCTGGCCAGACGGTGCGGAATGCCTCCTTTCTAGTGACCGCAGACGTCTTCGCAGCCGTCACCGCGCATGCAACCACCTCGAGGTCCATCTTGCTGCTCGCCCTTCTCATCGCGCCCGCGTGCGCGCCGCCGGCGGCGGACAACACGGCGGTCCAGCGCGCCTTCGCGGAGCACCGCTCGCAGGTCGAGGTCACCGCGGAGGGCAGCATCACACGGGTCCTGACCGACGAGAGCGGCCCATCGGGGACGCATCAGCGTTTCATCGTGCGACTCGTGAAGTCGACACAGACCGTATTGATCGACAACAACGTGAGCATCGGCAGGCGCGTCCCGGTCGCGCCCGGCGATGCCGTGATCGTGCACGGCGAGTACGTGTGGAACGACCAGGGCGGGCTTATTCACTTCACCCACCACGATCCGGCGCACACGCATGAGGGCGGGTGGATCGAGCTGACCGGGACGCGCTACGAATGAATCCGGAGGAGACCAGATGACCGCCGACGCACGCACCAACGCCCACGAGCACGACGCAGCGATCAGCACTGTGAGAAAAGCCCCGCGGCTGCACAGACCCAGACTTGTACAGGCCACTCATGTCTTGGCCCAGGTCCATGGGACGAGCGCGATCGGTCGCTTCAATGCCGCGGTGGCGGTCAGGGTCACGAAGATCGTTGGGACGATGTACTGCGCCTACGTCTTCACGCTCATCGCGCTCGTCGCCTTACCCGCCGCGATCGAGCAGGGCTCCCCGACCGTGCTCGTCAACTGGCTCTCGTCGAACTTCCTGCAACTAGTCCTTCTGCCCATCATCATCGTCGGGCAGAACGTCATCTCGGCCGCTCAGGACGCGCGCGCCGAGGCCGACCACGAGACGCTCACCGCGCTCCACGAGATGTCCAAGCAGCAGATCGAGATCCTGGAAGGCCAGAACAAGATCCTCGACTTCTTGCAAAAGCGAGTCGGCTAGCACGGCGGCGCTCCCGAATGCAAAACATCTAACGAAGAGGCGGAGTGCACCGCGGCTTACGAATCTGACGAGTCCTGGGGATGTTCACTATTCAGACCCACAACAGGAGGAACGTCCCCGATGGCACAAGCCCTTCCTACCGCCGCGCCCGTACTGGTCGACCCGCGGACCCGAACGCAGATCGTGGTCGCGGTCATGCTCGGCCTCTTCCTCGCGGCCCTCGACCAGACCGTCGTCGGCACGGCGCTGCCCCGCATCGTCACCGATCTTCACGGGAATGACATCTACACCTGGGCCTTCACCGCGTACCTCTTGACCGCCACCATCAGTGGCCCCATCTACGGCAAGCTGTCGGACCTCTTCGGCCGGCGGCCGGTGCTCCTGTTCGCGGTGAGCGTGTTCCTTGTGGGCTCGCTGTTCGCGGGCTTCTCGCGCGAGATGTGGCAGCTCGTCGGCTTCCGCGCGGTGCAGGGTCTGGGCGCGGGAGCGCTCTTCCCCGTCGCGCTCGCGGTCATCGGCGACTTGTTCGATCCCGCGGAGCGCGGCAAGTACCAGGGCCTGGTCGGCGCGGTGTTCGGACTGAGCTCGCTGATCGGACCAGCGATCGGCGGCGTCATCACCGACACCATCGGTTGGCAGTGGGTCTTCTTCGTCAACCTTCCGGTCGGCGCGGTGGTCTTCACGGTCATCTGGCGAACGCTGCCGTCGGCCCGCCCGAGCGCCGCGGCGCCACGCATCGACTACCTCGGCGCGAGCGTGCTCGTCGCCGCCCTCGTCCCGATCCTCGTCGGGCTGACCAACAAACAGACCGCCAGCTGGACCGATCCGGCGGTCGGTGGGCTCATCGCGGCCGGCCTGGTGATCGCGGCGCTGTTCGTCTGGGTCGAGTCGCGCGCGGTCGATCCGATCGTGCCGCTCGCGCTCTTCCGCAACCGCTCCTTCACGATCTCGGTCATCGCGATGTTCATGACCTCGATGGCGTTCTTCGCTCCCGTGGTGTTCTTGCCCCGCTGGTTCCAGGTCGTCGGCGGCGCGAGCGCCACGCAGTCCGGCTACCAGATCCTCGCGCTCCTCGGCGGCCTCATCATCAGCGCGATCCTCTCCGGCCAGCTCGTCGCGCGGACCGGTCGGTACAAGCCGCTCGCGCTCGGCGCGCCGGTCGTCCTGGCGATCGGGCTCTTCCTGCTCTCGAACCTGCGCGCCGACACGCCCTTGCCGCTGCTCTGGTTCTGGATGTTCGTGACCGGCGTGGGCGTCGGCCCGATCTTCGCGATCTTCACCCTGGTGGTGCAGAACGCGGTCTCGCCGCGTCAGATCGGCACCGCCACCAGCAGCCTCACGCTGTTCCAGCAGGTGGGCGGCAGCGTCGGGCTGGCCGCGGCCGGCACTGTGTTCGGGTCGCGCCTCCTCGAAGAGCTGCCGCGCCAGCTCGCGGCCTCGCCGGTCCCCCGCCCAATCGTTGAGAGCTTCGCCGCCTCGAGCGGAGTGCTGAATCAGCTCACCGGCGTCGGGAACCTCGGGCAAGCGATCCTCGCGGGCGCCCCGCTCGCGGCGCGCGCCCAGCTCGAGCCATACGTGCCTGAGATCGTCGCCGCGATCCACCGCGCCTTCTCACTGGCGACCGCGAGCACGTTCGTGTTCGGGATCGGCGCCGCGCTGGTGGCGGCCGTGATGGTTGCTTTCCTGCGCGAAGTGCCGATGCAGGTGCCTGGGTACGATTCCTCGCGCGGTGCGAAGGACGTGACCGAGCGAGAACAATATTCGTCGGCGATCGCCGAAGCGGGGAAGTGACGCGCCGCGGCTGGCTCCTCTTCGCCGCGATGGCCGTCATCTGGGGGGTGCCGTATCTCCTGATCAAGATCGCGGTCGCCGAGGTCAGCCCGGCCACGCTCGTGCTCATGCGAACGGCGCTCGGCGCGGCGATCCTCGTGCCGCTGGCCATGTTCAGCGGCGGGCTGCGAGCGCTCGTCCCGCACTGGCGCGCGGTGCTTCTCTACACGTTCGTCGAGGTCGCGGCGCCGTGGATCCTTCTTTCGGATGCGGAGCGTCGGCTCTCGAGCTCGCTCAGCGGTCTCCTCATCGCCGGCGTGCCGCTCGTCGGCGCGCTGCTGGCATGGCTCGTCGGCGGTGACGATCGACCAGACGCGCGCCGGCTGACCGGCCTCGTTCTCGGCTTCGCCGGCGTCGCCGTGCTCGTGGGTTTGGACGTGTCGACCAACGATCTCGGGGCGGTCGCCGAGGTGGGGCTCGTCGTCGTCGGCTACGCGATCGGGCCAATGATCGTCGCCCGGCGGCTCCGGGAGGTACCCGCGGTCGGGGTCATCGCGGCGTCGCTCGTGCTTACCGCCATCGCATACGCGCCGATTGGCGTCGCGCAGCTGCCAGCGCACATCCCGTCGACACAAGCGCTCCTCGCCGTCGTCCTGCTCGGGGTCGTCTGTACGGCCGTCGGATTCGTCCTGTTCTTCGAGCTCATCACCGAAGTCGGACCGAACCGGGCGACGGTGATCACCTACTTCAATCCGGTCGTCGCGCTTGCGCTCGGGGTCGCGCTTCTCGGCGAGCCGCTTACCGTTGGGATCGGGGCTGGATTCGCGCTCATCGCCTTCGGATCGTTCGTCGCGACCCGACGCGCGCAACCCGTCTCGACAGCTCAGCGCGTCGTTGGTGCCCTGCCGCCGTCGCCACCATAACCGCGGGCCGGCTGTAGTCCTCTAGAAGGGGATCATCCGGACGAGCGAGCTGCGCAGCCCGAGCGTGGTGCGCAGGAAGCGGTCTCCCTTGAGATCCACCCAACCGCCGGTGCCGCGAACGAGCACCGAGATGGGGCGACCGCCGGGGCTCAGGTTGAACTCCATCGAGACGAAGTCGCCGATGTCGACGCCGTAGTCCTCGATGATCTGCTCGCGGATGACGTCGCCCGGCACGAAACGCGACCACAGGCCGTACGGGTTCTGCCCGCGCGCGTCGTACGCCGCGACCTCGGCCGGATCGTCGACGATGGCGAGATACGGCCACCCATCCGCGCACTTCCAAGTCGTGCCCACGCGCTCGGCGTCAAGTAGGCAGCCCACGTTTTCGCTGATCCCGCCGTGAGCCGATGAGAAGAGCGCGCGGATCGGCTTTCCCGCGTAGGTGAGGATCTGCGCCGGGGTCGACTCGACCGCCGCCGACGTGCGCGGGCTCTCGAACGATCTGCCGCCGTAGCACTGGTCCGCGGTGTCGTCGCGCACATCCCACGTCCGATCGCCTGCGGTCGCCTGACGCCACGCCGCGTACGTGCGTGCGGTGATCGCCTGGGCGCGGAGCGCCTCCATCTCCCAGTCACCGGGCATCTCGCCGGGCAGCGTGCCGCGCATGTAGTCGTCGGACGAGACGTAGTTCACGACGCGCAGGTTCCCCTCGTCGCGCACCTGCACCTGGACGTTTCCTCGGTAGCCGAGGCCCTTCTGGTCGATGTAGATCGGGTCCCACCACTGCGTCGGGACGAGCGTGACGATGTCCTCGCCGATGTACACCCGTCGCCCGGACCACTGGTCCGTCGCGATCAGCGTCGATCCGTATGTCGTGAAGCGCAGTGGTTGGGACGGCGCCGCGTCGAAGTAGACCACGCTCGGATCAGCGTCGTTCACAAGACGCATCCCGCCCTCCGACTCCATCCGCGCCACATCCCAGATCGTCCGCGCGATGCATGCGGTCGAGGGCGCGGACAGCAGCACGCGGAACGGCTTCGAGATCGGCTGACTCCCAAGGTGCGCGCCGGGGAAATATTTCGCGACGATCTGCTCGCCGGTGAGGCGCACGCCGGCCGCTCCTTCCGCCCACCCCTGCGCGCCCCACTGCGAGAGCCCGATGCCGTGCCCCCAGCCCTTGCCGTAGAAGGTCACGCCACGCTGCACCACGACGAGGTCCTCTTTCATGGGGACCGCTGCGGTAGAGAACCAGTTCGCGCCCTCCTGGACCATGTCCCACGCGAGCGCGTATGCACCCTCGTTGCGCGGAGCACGCATGTCCACCGTCAGCGTCACCGACTCACCCGGCGCGACGTCATGCGGGAGCAGCGTCCTCGCGCCGTCCCAAACCACGGCCTGCGAGCTCATGTCGAACCAGTGATAGCCAAGCCGGACGGGGTGCTCGCCCCCGGCGGGCCACGGCTTCAGGCCGGTATTGGTGACGCGCACGTCGATGTTCACCTCGCCGCCGGGAACGATCGAGGCCGGTGCCGTCGTGGCGCCGTATCCGGCGTCAAGGTCGGCCGTCACGCGCAGCGGGATCGCGCTGGCGACCGCACCGGCCGATGAGAACCACGCCTGACCGTCACGGAGGAGGTCCGGCTTGATCGAATAGACCCCGGTCCTCGCCGGGAGCGCAACGCGCAGCGCGAGGGCACTCCCGAACCCGGGCGAGATGTCATAAGGCAGGGTCGTGCGGAGACCGTCCCACGCAAGCAGCTTTCCCGTCACGTCATAGAGGTGGTACGAGAGCTTGACGGCGTTCGCGCCGGCCGCCTCCCAGTTCGCGTTCCCTTCGTTGCGGATGAGGACGTCGACCGAACGCGTCTCGCCCGGGGACGCTGGAAGCTCCGGACCGTCCGGATACGTGATGGCCTCCGTCTGGTCAGTTGTGTCTGCCCTCGGCACGCGCACCGGATCGTCGCGGCTCGCCAGATCACCTCGCGCGTACGGGACTGCGCGCGCCACAAGGTCCTCCGCGGGACGCTCTGTAACGCTCTGAACCGGGCCGTCGAGCGTCAGGGCGGAGGCGACGAGCAGCGCGCCGCCGATGATCCGGACAAGGATCGACGACGGGGATCGTGCTGGATGAAACGGCGGCCGCACCACGGCCTTGCGTAGCGCCTTAGCACGCAGGGCGCAACGAGATCGGCTAAGTCGATCCGATGCTGATCCAACTGCTGACTGCGCGCCGAACGATCAATCGAGCCCGAGGAGCGACGTCGGCGGAGAGGGGCCGCCTACGCGGCGGCCCCCTCCTCTTCTCCTTACGGCAGAACGACGACCGTCGCGCGCATCCCCGCCTCGTCGTGGAACGCGCAGATGTACTGGTAGGTGCCCGGTGTCGTGAACTTGATCTCGTCTCGCCGCACGGCGCTCGGCACCCCGATCGCGCCGCCGATGTAGAACGCGTATTGCTTCTTCGTGAGCATCGCACCGGTGCTGACGGAGTTGGAGCCACTGAAAACGAACGGCGGACCACCAGCGGGCGCGAACGGGTTCGCGGGCTCTGTCCCGAATGTCGCCGTGTGCGGCTCCGTCGGGTCCTTCGTCTTGAGGAACATGATCGACTCGCCGGCGTGGATCGTGATGGTCGATGGGTAGAAACGCAGATTCGTGACGCGTCGCGTGCCGGCCCCGGCGAGGACCGTGCGGGGGTGATCCCCGACCCACTTGCCGGCCCGCTCCGCGGCCTCTGTCGCGCTCTGAAGGTCACGTGCAACCTCGCGCGATGCCTCAGCCGCGTAGTCGGCGTCAGTCTTGGGCAAGTTCGCGGAGGCCGGAAGCACCTCGATGACGCCCTTCATCCCGAGATGCAGGGAGCAGATGAACTTGTAGCTGCCAGCTGGGAGCGATGCCCCGAGCGTCAGCGCGAACGTGCCCGCGGGCACGAACCCGGAGTTGACGAACTGGCCCGGCGTATTGAGCGCTGTTCCGCCCGCGGGCGGGAAGAGCGCGAGCACCGGCGTACCGTCCGGACGGTTGAAGGTGACGGTGTGCGGCCCGGTGAAGTTGAAGGCGACCGTGTCGCCGGCATGGGCCGCGATCTTGCCCGGGTAGAAGGCATTCCCCGAGCGGCCATCGAACGCGCCGCCGGTGATGCCCACCGATCCGACCTGGATTTGCCACGTGTGTGCAGAGACGGCGAAAGCGGTCGTGGAGAACATCGCGGTGACAACGAGCGCAGCACAGGCTGCGGCGACGAAGACGGTCCTCAAGGCTTCCCCTCCCCGATTACTCGGCCGGTAATGTTAGCCCTGTATGGGTACAGGGAGTACAACGCGGTGAGGGGAATGCGGCACGCGACTTTCGTGGTGATTTTGACCGCCGTCGCCGCCTGCGCGCCCGCAAGGCTCATCGGCGAGCCTCTTCCGTCGCCGATCGCCCCGAACTTCGTGCTGACCGACGGCGCCACCGGTGAGACTGTCGAGCTCTCTTCTCTCAGCGGCCGCGTCGTTCTGCTCACGTTCCTGTTCACAACCTGCGTCGACACCTGCCCCCTGACTGCCGAGACCATACGCAGCGCGCGCGACAAACTTGGCGACCCGGCGAAGGACGTGGCGTTCGTTGCCATCAGCGTCGACCCGATCGGCGATACGCCGGCGGCGACGCAGCGTTTCGTCCAGGACCACCGCCTCGTCGGGACGCTCCGCTACCTCGTCGGTTCGCGCGCCGATCTCACTCGTGTGTGGCAGGACTACGGCATCGTGCAAATACAGGGGAGCCAGAGCGTCGCGCATAGCGACGTGATCTACCTCGTCGATCGCCGCGCACGCGCTCGGGTCCTGCTCCACAGCACCGTCACCGCCGAGGAGCTCGCAACAGATTTGCGGATCCTGACCAGCGAGCGATAACTCGGGGTCAGATCCTCCGGCGAGTGCTCAGGTAGTGGTGCCATAGGATCCGCGCCGCCACCGCGCGCCACGGGCGCCAGCCCGAAGCGAGGCTCTCGAGCTCGTCCGGAGAAGGCCTCGTCTTGAGCTTCTTCACCTCGGCAGCGGCGGTCGCGAGGGCGAGATCGCTCCGCGGCCAAACATCGCTTCGCCTGAGCGCCATCAGAAGGTAGATGTCGGCGCTCCAGGTACCGATGCCCCGCAAACGGGTTAGGTCGACACGAACATCGTCGTCGCCTTTGTTCTCGAGGCCGTCCAGATCAAAGGTTCCATCCACGAGAGTGGCGGCGAGCTCGCGCGCGTAGGCGGCCTTCTGCCGGCTGAAGCCGGCGCCCCGCAGCGCGGCGTCGTCGAGTGCGAGCAGCGCCGCGGGTGTGACCGGCGAGACGACTCCCAGCAGGCGTTCGTATGCGGCGCGCGCCGACGCAAGCGACACCTGCTGCTCGAGGATGATCCGGAGCAATGTCGAGAATCCCGGCTCGCGATCCCAGAGCGGCGGGGGGCCGTGTCGCGTGACCACGTCGCGCAGGTCGGCGTCCATCTCGGCGAGCGCCAGGACGCCGCGGTTCAGCTCGTGCTGGTCTAGTGAAAGGATGACCTGCGGTCCCACGGCATGCTCACCTTAGAGGTCTGCGGCGAGAGCCCAGACCCGGGACAGCGTCGGGATCCGCGGCGCGACCGCGAGGTTGAGCTGCAACGAGCGGCGCCCACGGCGACGCACTCTACCGGTCGGGAATGACGCGCCTGCGGACCACGAAGCTCCCATCCGGTGAGGCGCTCCCCGTCCTCGGTCAGGGGACGTGGCGGATGGGCGAGAGAGCGCGCGCGAAGAAGAGCGAGGTCGCGGCGCTCCGGCTGGGCATCGAGCTCGGGATGACCCTGATCGACACGGCCGAGATGTATGCCGATGGAGACGCGGAGCGGGTCGTCGGCGAAGCGATCGCCGGCCGGCGCGACGATGTCTTCGTCGTGACCAAGTTCTATCCCCAGAACGCGACGCGAAAGCGGATGGCCGCGGCATGCGAGCGGAGCCTCGAGCGGCTCGGGACCGATCGCATCGACCTCTATCTCCTCCACTGGCGCGGCGACGTCCCGCTCAAGGAGACGCTCGCGGGTTTCGGCGACCTGCTACGCGCGGAGAAGATCCGCTACGCCGGCGTCAGCAATTTCGACGTCGACGACCTCGAGGAGCTCTTACGCGTGAAGGACGGCCTCCAACGGATCGTCACGAACGAGGTTCTCTACAACCTCGAGCGGCGCGGCATCGAATGGGACCTCATCCCGTGGACGCGCAAGCGTCATCGGCCGGTCATCGCGTACTCCCCGGTGGAGGAGGGGCTTCTCACGCATCGGCATCCGGTCCTTTCGGCGGTCGCGGAGCGGCATGGCGCGACGCCGGCCCAGATCGCGCTCGCCTGGGTCATTCGCGAAGACGGCGTCGTCGCGATCCCGAAAGCCGCGCGGACCTCGCACGTACGCGAGAACCGCGGCGCCGCGGACATCAGATTGACCAAACGTGACCTGGAGGAGCTCGACGAGTCCTTCCCGCCTCCCGTCGGAAAGAAACCGCTGGAGGTGCGCTGAACCCGCCGATCGCGTGCCAGCCATCTCTTACGCCGAGCTCGTCACGATCTCGGTAAGCAAACCGAATTTGCTCGTTGACACGAGAACGCTGTTGAGTCCGTGATTGAACTCGGCTAATACGGCTGTATTCGCCCCCATGACCACCGGCGCATCTGGCGCCGCCGATCGGCCGGCGGCGTGAGCGTGCTCCTCCGAGTGATCGGCCCGCTCGCGTTCGCGAAACTCGGAGCGACGATCGCGGTGAGGGCCCAACGAGTGAGCGTCAGGGACGGCGGAGCGAAGACGCTGACGATGCTCGCATCGACGGCATTGCTGGTGGCGGCGGCCCTTACGAATGCAGCACCCAGCGCAGCGGCGTCATGCACATCGGTGGTAGGGCCCGGGATTCCGCCACCGCCGGACCTGACGTTCGGAATTGAGGGCTTCCATGCCGCCTGGTACGGGCAGAGCGGCTACATGTCGCTGTGTCCTGGTGATGAATCCATTGCGACGGTCGCGTACTACAACACGGGATCGCGGGGGTGGGTGAGCGGGCGTCAGGGTGAGACCGCTTACCTCGCCACTTGGGATCCTGTCGCCGGACAAGACATCCCGAGCATCTTGGGTGGCGACGGTACCCAGGGCTCGCCGAGCACCGGCTGGCCGCGGTTCAACCGTGTGGCTATCCAGCCCGCGCCCTATGTCGGCCCCGGCCAAGTCGCCTGGTTCCAATTTCGCGTGCGCGCTCCGACCTCACCGGGTCGCTACACGCTTGCATTGCGACCGGTGATCGAGGGTGCGCAGTGGATGGAGGACTACGGCGTCTTCTGGTTCGTCACGGTCTTGAGCTCAGACGGGACGAGCGGCGCAACCGGTCCGGCTGGCCCGATTGGCGCGACGGGGCCGATCGGGCCAGCGGGCCCGCCGGGCTCTCAGGGCGCAGCTGGTGCACCGGGTGCGACGGGCCCCACAGGCGCAAGCGGTGCGACCGGTGCAACGGGCGCGGGTGGCGCGAACGGCAACACAGGCGCGACTGGAGCGAGCGGAACCGCGGGGGCCAATGGCATCGACGGCGCGACTGGCGCGACGGGCGCAACCGGTGCGACCGGCGCCGCGGGCATCAACGGAGCGATCGGTCCGACAGGTCCGCAAGGCCCCACTGGTGCGACCGGCGCAACCGGTGCGGCTGGCGCCACGGGCGTGACCGGTAATACGGGCGCGACTGGTGCGACTGGAGCTACGGGAACCACCGGCTCGATCGGTCCAACGGGTCCGCAAGGACCAACGGGTGCGACCGGCAGCACGGGCGCGACCGGCGCGACCGGAGCGACTGGAACTGCGGGGGCCAATGGCATCGACGGCGCGACTGGCCCGACGGGCGCGACCGGTGCGACCGGGGCCGCGGGCGTCAACGGCTCCGTCGGTCCGACGGGTCCGCAAGGACCAACGGGTGCGACCGGCGCAACGGGCGCCGCTGGCGCGACTGGCCCAACGGGCCCATCCAGCGGCGCGACCCTCGTGACCGGATCGACCACCTCGATCCCGGCGTTATCAGCGGCTGGCACGGTCGGCACATCGACTGCCACCTGTGCCACGGGAAAGGTCTTGCTCGGCGGCGGCGCGCACGTGACGAACAGCGGAACGACGATAGCCGCGGTGTTGGACTCGTACCCGGCCAGCACGACTCAGTGGACCGCCCAAGGTGAGATCGTGGTGAGCGGGACAGGTGCGGTGACCGTCACCGCGTACGCGCTGTGCAGTCCCTGATCTAAACGAAGAGCGGCGCCATCTCGCGGCGCCGCACTAGCTCAGCCATCTGGTCGTCGCTCGGGCGTGGACCGCCGCGGTCGGCCGCGTCGAGGACCTTCGCGAGCAGATCGATGTCGCTTGCGGCGTTCAGGAAAAGGCCCGGCCGTCCGAGCACCCACCACACCGCGAGGTCGATATCGCCCTGATCGGTGAGCGGCTCGTACCAGGTGGTCGGCCGCGGCGGCCGCTCGCCAGGCCACGGGCCGAGCGTGATGCTCTTGATCGTCTGCATCGCGACACCGCGCGACTCGCACAGCGCGATCAGCGCCTCGACGTCGCGCGCGTACGCCTCGTCACGCAGTTGCGTGGAGTTGTAGGGGAAAAGCACGCTGTCGAAGGGGAACCGCTCGAGGCTCTCGCGGTGACGCCGCGGCGCTTGCACGCCGTGCCCGGTCACGCCGATGAACCGCACCAGCCCGGCGTCGCGGGCCTCAACGGCGGCGCGCAGCGCGCCGTCCTTGCCGACGGCGACGTCCCACTCGGTTTGATCGACGAGGTTGTGCAGCTGGATGAGGTCGGCGTGGTCGACGCCAAGCCGCCGCAGAGACGCACGGATCTGGTCGCGCGCTTCGGCGTAGGTGCGCTTCCCGGTCTTCGTGGCGAGGAAGAAGCGGTCGCGTCCCTCGCGCGCGAGCCACCTCGCGATGTGGAGCTCGGAGTCACCGTAGCTCGCGGCCGTGTCGAGGTGGTCGAGGTCGTACTTCATGACGAGCTCGAGCGCGCGGTCCGCCTCCGCGTCGGTCACCCGACCCAGCGCGGCCCCGCCGAACAAGATCCGGCGGCTTGCGTGCCCGGTCTTCCCGAACGGCTCGCGGGGGATCACGCGCGCCACGATAGGCCAGCTGGCGCTTGAGACCCGCTTCTAGAATCGCGTCCGGCTAGCGACGGCCGGGAGGATCGCCATGACGATCGCGGCGACGAAGCCGACGACATTCACGTATCGCGAGATCAGTCTCCAGGATCGCCTGCGCGAGGTCGCGCGCGAAGTGGGTATCAAGCCCGCGCTCCTCATGGGCGACCGGGTCGTCACGTACGCGGAGCTCGATGCGGCCACCGACCGGCTCGCCGCCGCGCTCGCCAAGCGCGGCGTAAAGAACGGCGACCGAGTCACGATCTTCATGCCGAACTCGGTCGAGTTCGTCTTCGCGTTCTACGGCACTCTGAAGGCGGGCGGCGTGGTCAACCCGATCAACGCGCTCTCGAAGGAGCGCGAGGTGCGCTTCCAAGTCGACGACGCTGGCGCGGCCGCGGTCCTCTATCACGAGGCGCTCGCGCCCGTGGTCGACGCGGTGCGGGGCGACCTCCGAAGTGTGCGCGCGTTCGCGGTCACCGGACAATCCGCGCCGAGCGGCGTCGAACGCTTTGATGACCTCGTCGCCGAGGCCGGCTCCGTTTCTGTGCGCACGGGTATGGAAGATCTCGCGGCCCTTCCGTACACAAGCGGCACGACCGGCTTCCCCAAGGGCGTGATGCTCACCCACGCGAACCTCACCGCCAACCAGCAGCAGTTCTTCGCGGCGGTGCCGGTCCACCGGAGTGACGTGTTCCTCAACGTCCTTCCCTTCTTCCACATCTACGCGTTGAACCTGCTGATGGCCGGCTCGATCAGTCTCGGCGCGACACAGGTCGTGATGCCCCGGTTCGACATGGCCGAGTACTGCACCCTGATCGAGCGTCATCGGGCGACGGTCTGTTTCATCGTCCCACCGATCGTGCTCGGCCTCGCGATGAGCCCCGAGGTCTCCAAGCACGACTTCTCATCGGTGCGGTTCTTCTTCAGCGGCGCGGCGCCGCTCGCGCCCGATCCGGCGAGACGGATGATCGAGCGCATCGGCAAGCCGCTCATTCAGGGCTACGGCCTTACCGAGACCTCGCCCGTCACGCACACCAACCCCGTGGAAGAGGCCGTGCTCGAGTCGATCGGGCCGGCGGTGCCCGGGACTCTCGACAAGATCGTCGACCTGGACGCCGGCACCCGAACGCTCACGACCGGGGAGGTCGGCGAGATCTGCGTGCGCGGGCCGCAGGTCATGCTCGGGTATTGGAACAGCGCGAGCAAGGGACAGTCTGTGACGCAGGACACCGCCGACGTAATCCGCGACGGCTGGTTCCACACCGGCGACGTCGGCAAGAAAGACGAGAAGGGGTACGTCTTCATCGTCGACCGCAAGAAGGAGTTCATCAAGTACAAGGGCTTTGGCGTCGGACCGGCCGAGGTGGAGGCCGTCCTCTGCGAGCATCCCGCGGTCGCCGACGCTGGGGTGATCGGCAAGGCCGACGAGGAGGCCGGCGAGATCCCGAAGGCCTTCGTCCAGCTTCGTCCGAACGCGCAGGCCACGGCCGACGAGCTCATCGCGTTCGTGAGGGAGCGGATCGCCGACTACAAGCGCGTACGCGAGGTCGAATTCGTCGAGAAAGTGCCGCGCACCGCGTCGGGAAAGATCCTTCGACGCGAGCTCGCCGAACGGGAGCGCGGGAAGGCAAAGAGTTAGATGAGTGCGTCTCTGGCCTTAGGCCAGAGATTGATCAGAGCGCGCCGATCGCGAGCAGCAGTCCGTCCTTCTTGATAGCCGGGCTCGTCACAGTGAAGAGCACCACGCCACCGACGGGCGCTGGGATCGTCGCGAGCGGCTCGCCAACGAGATCGACGAGGTCGCCGACGACGTCTCCCTGCTTTACCAACTGATCGACGCGCACCCGGCAGTGGAAGATCCCCTCGGCCGGCGACCGCAGCCAATCGAAGCTCTTCACGACGCGCGGCGGCGCGACGGCCTCCGGCTCGCCGTCCAGCGCCCCGATCGCGTGAAGGATGTTCGTCACTCCGCGCACGTGACGCGCCACGTCCTCCTCGATCAAGAGGCCGCGACCGCCCGACTCGGCGAGCATCGCGGCCACGCCTCGCTGCGAGGCAACGGCGACCAGCGTGCCGGGCCGCTCGCCGGCTGGCGCGCTCTTCACCGCCCAGCGTGCGCCGTACGCGTCGGCCATCCGCTTGATCCGCGCGTCGAGCGCGGCGTTCCCGGTCTCGCGATAGACGACGAACGGGACGAGATCTTCGACGAGGTCGCCCGCGTGGAGGTCGATCGCGTGGTCGCACCTGGTGACGATCTCGGTGAGAAGGTGGTGTGCGAACCGCTCGCCCCACTTCCCCGTCGGGTCTCCGGGAAAGAGCCGATTGAGGTTGTCGCCGTCCTCGGGGTTGACGTAAACGCTTCGCTCGTACAAGCCAGGCCGGTTGAGGACTGGTATCACCAGAAGGGTGCCGTTCAGCTTCCGTGGGTCGACCGAACGGCCGAGACGTGTCGCGGCCTCGATGCCGGTGTACTCGGCCGCGTGGATGCCGGCGGTCACAAGCACGAGCGGCCCGCGCGACGCGCCCGAGACGGCGAGATAGGGCCACTCGGACTTCGCGAGTCCGGCATCGCCGGCGAACGTGAAGTGACCCGTCGCGCGCTCGCCGGCCGCAGGGAGCGGGATGGGGCCGACGCCGGTTTGCGACATCGAGGTCACCTCAACCAAACGGTGTAGTTCAGCGCTAGTCCAGTTTGCCGATTGTGCGCAGCGACGCTCCGTCTCAACCTGCTTAACCGGAGCGGCCATGCTAATCAAGGGCGAACGACCTCGATCGACCACGCCGAGCGTTCTGGGCGCTCTCGTGGCCGCGTGCCTCGTCGCCGCGTGTGGCGTGGCGGCACCTCCGTCTCCCACTCCGGATGCGCTCACGGGCCAGTACACGGCGAGCGGCGGGGGCGGTGCCCTGCCGGCGGTCGAGGCGCTCACCACGCGCTTCACGAAGCTCCATCCCTCGGTCAGCTGGGTCGTAACCGAGACCGGCTCCAACTCCGCGATCAAGCTCGTGGTGTCGAACACCATCGACCTTGGCTTCGTCAGCCGGAATCTCACCGAGACCGAAAGCAGGCAGGTGAATCCGGTCCCGATCGGCTTCAGCGGGACCGCCCTCGTGGTCCATTCGGGCAACCCGGCGACCAATCTCACGAGGGACGAGCTGCGAAGGATCTACAGCGGCGAGCTCACGAACTGGTCCGAGCTCGGAGGAATCGACCAGACCATCCGTCCATACATCCGCGAGCAGAACGCCGCGACGCGCCAAACGTTCGAGGCGTACGTCTTCAGCGGGGCGGTGCCGACCTACGGCAAGAACGTCACCGAGATGTTCGAGGTCGAGGCGGAGCTTACCGCCATCGGCTCGTTCCGCGGGGCGATCGGCATCGCCAGCACCGGATCGCGCACCGCGAGTGATAAGCGGGTCAAGATCGTCTCGGTCGATGGCGTCTCTCCGACACAGGAGAACGTCGCAGCTGGTAAATACAAGATCGTCCGCCCGCTGTTCCTCATCTACGCCGGCGACCTATCCACCTTGAAGCCGGCCCTGCGCGCGTTCCTGGAGTTCGCCAAGAGCCCCGAAGGTCAGCAGATCGCGGCAGCCGCGTTCTAGGAGCTCGCGCTACGATCCCACCCCAAAGCTATCGCCTCGCCTCCGTTCGCGCGTGAACGTTCCGCGGCGAATGCCAGCAGGTGACTTTGCAGCGACTCGCGAGCGGACGTGCGGACCCCCTCGCGGTCGCCACGCACGGCCGCCACGAAAGCATTCATAAGGCCTTCGTCCCCTCCGCCGTGGCCACCGATCCCGCGCGAGACATGGGATGTCTCGAGCTCGCCGGAGCGGTGATCGTGAAGATCGATCTCGCCGCGGCTCTCGTTCGCCAGCAGCGAGGCGCGCGTTCCGTCGATCCGGGCCGTTCGCCCCTCCACATGCGAGGCCCCCTGCATCGTGAGGCTCACCGAGAGCCCGCCGCCGAAACGCATCAGGACGACCTGATGGTCGACCACGTCGTTGTCGCAGCGGTATACGCATCGGCCATAGGGTCCGGTCTCGAGCGCGCGCATCACACCCTCCGGTGTGCGGTCGAGCGTCACCGCGGCGAGGGCGAAGCTCCGCGGGTTCTCGCGCAGCCGATCGAGGTACACGCGGGGCGCGAAGTACGCACAGGAGTCGGCGATCGGACAGCCGTCGGTGCACCGGTCGGGGATCTCGGGGCCCAGCGCGTCACGTGTGAAGTGCGTGAGCGACCCGAACGACGACAGGCGGTCGCACGCGCCGAAGAGCCACACGAGCAGGTCGAGGTCGTGGCAGCACTTCGTGAGGATCATCGGCCCGGCGCGGCGTGAGTTCGCCCAGTTCCCACGCACGTAGCTGTGCGCGAAGTGCCAGAAGGCCAGGTTCTCGCGCCAGTCGACCGAGACGATCTCGCCGAGACGACCGGAGGTCACGATGTCGCGGATCGCCAGGAAGAACGGGGCATAGCGCATCACGTGCGCGATCTGCAGCAGGCGATCGCCGCTCTCCGCGGCCCGCACGATCTCCGCGCATTCCTCAGGCGTCGTCGCGATGGGCTTCTCGAGCAGGACGTCGTACCCCGCCGCGAGGAGAGCGAGGGTACTCGAGCGGTGCGTCCGATCCATCGTCGCGTTGACCACCGCCGGGGCGATCCGCGGCCGTGCCGCGAGCTCCTCCCAGGAGCGGAGCTGCCGATCGGGCGGGAGGCGATGCACTTGAGCGAAACGCGCACGCCGTCCCTCGTCAGGTTCGACCACGGCGACGAATCGCGCCTTGTCCGGATGCCGCTCGGCGTACGCGCCGTACGCGAGGTAACCCCGGTTGCCCGCCCCGACCATGACGAGCTCCACCGGGTCCACGGTCGCAAGGCTAGCGAATGCAACTCCTACGGCGTACGCGCGCGCACGCCGGCGCTCAGGCCGTGGTCACTCGACCTTGGCGACGGCCTCGCCGCTCTCCGAGAGCGTGAACACGTACCAGTTCTCGCGATTGCCCTGACGGAGCGCAAACACGAACTGGCGATCACCCACCGAGCCGAGATACCGCACCCCTGAGCAATCGAGCCCGTTGTCATGCATGCGCGTGAACTGCGCTTCGATGTCCTGCGGGGTGACGCCAAGCGAGGCGTCGGTGTGCTGCGCGACGAAGTTGACGTCGGCCTTGCACAAGGCGTCCGCGTACCTCCCGACCCAGTCCGGGGCGGCTGCGCCGCGGCCGTAACGCAAGTCCGCGATCTCGCTGCGCGCGCGAGCGAGCTCGTCGCGCGAGGTAAAGAGGCTGGGCAGCGAGTCTTTGAGCGGCCCCGCCCCACCCGCTCCGCTGAGGAGAGCGAGGAGCATCGCGACCGGGACGAGGAGGAGTTTCATGGGTCCGGACTCAGGCACGACCTGTGCCAGCCAGGGCCCTAGCATCCGGGGATCGAGAACTCCTTCGGACTCGACGACCTGGTCGCGAAGCGGACGATGTCACGCGACATTGCGGATGCATTGAGGGCGACGGCACGCGAGCGCAGATCCTTCATCGTCATGGCCGTCCCGCGGCTCGCCGGCAAGAGCACCGTGCTGCGGGCGATGGTCGCCGAGCGGCCAAAGAAGGCACCGCTTCGTACGATCGCCGAAGACGGCGACGATATCGGCCAGCTCCTTGCCGAGAGCCAGGGCGGCTACATCGTGATCCCCGAGATCAGCCGAGGCGCGCACGCTCCCGGATACATCTGGGGCGGGCCGGTGCGACGCATCTTCAAAAGCGTCGGCGACGGGGTCTCGCTGGCGGTCGCGCTGCACGCGCCCGGCCCTGATGAGGCGTTCGACATCATTTGCCGTGGCTGCGGCGTGTCCGACGCCGATGCGTCGAAGATCTCGCTGGTGGTCTACCTGCGCTCTTTGGGGCACTGGGAGGAGCCGACCCGCCGGGTCGTCGACACGGTGCATGAGATCAAGGGCGTGCGTGACGGCCGGCCGCAGGCGACGCTCCTGTTCCACTGGGACGAGGAGAAGGACCGCTTCGCCGCGGCGTGAGCGGCTCTGGGGCGCCGGAGCTCGTCTCCTAGCGTGCTCCGGCGCCCAGGGGCAGAGCTAGAGGCGTTTAGCCCTTGCGCGTGAGCTGGCGGAGGTTGGCGAGCGCGAGGAAACCGAACACCGCGGCGGCTGCGAGACCCACCATGAGGACCGCGCTCCCGGTCGCGAGCCAGTCGCCCGAACGATCGGAGCCGAGGATCTTGGCAGTAACGCCTGCGGTCGCGATCGCCGTGCTGTAGTACGCGAGCGCGAGACCGAAGATCGTGAAGCCGATGAACGCGAACGCCTTGGGCCACGAGGGGTTCTTCATGGCGCGTCATTCAATGGGGCAGAGTCGGGCCGGTCAATGTCTCGTCGGTACCAAGCGCAACCCGAAACGGAATCGATCCATCCCGCAACGAAATTGCTCCTGCTGCGTTGCAGTGGTGCGCGCTCTCTCGGCCGAGAGAGTAGGCTCGGGTTCTCCATGAAGACCCAGGCCGGCCCTGGCACGCTGCGCGAACGTGTTTCCGGACTCATGCCACAGATCCGTGCCGACCTCGAGACGCTCGTACGCATCCCTTCTATCAGTCATCCCGGGCACGACCCCTCGCAGCTCGGGCGTTCTGCCGCGGCCACGGAGAAAATCCTGCGGAACGCGGGCTGCGAGACGAAGATCGTCGAGATCGAGGGCGTGCCCGCGGTCCTCGGCCGCATCCCCGCACCCGCCGGTACTCCGACCGTCCTTCTCTATGCGCATCACGACGTGCAGCCGACCGGAGCGCGGGAGCTCTGGCACTCCGATCCGTTCGAGCCGATCGAGAAGAGCGGAAGGCTCTTCGGACGCGGAACCTCGGACGACAAGTGCGGCATCGTCATGCACGCGGGTGCGCTACGTGCACACGATGGCCGCACGCCGGTTGGCGTCAGGGTCTTCGTCGAGGGTGAGGAGGAATGGGGCTCGCCGAATCTCGCGAAGTTCCTCGAACGCTACGGCGACGAGCTGCGCGCCGATGCGGTGATCCTCGCGGACTCCGGCAACTGGCGCGTCGGCGAACCCGGACTCACGATCTCGCTCCGCGGGATCGTCGCTTGCGACATCGAGGTCCGTACCCTCGACCATGCGGTCCACTCGGGCGAGTTCGGCGGCCCCGTCCCCGACGCGCTCACGGTCCTCGCGAAGACCATCGCGACCCTGCACGATGAGAAGGGCAACGTCGCCGTCTCGGGAATCGCGAAGGGCAAGGCGGACCCACTCGACCTGACCGAGGATGAGCTGCGCAGGCAGGTCGGCATGCGGCCCAGCGTGCGGCTCATTGGCGAGGGCGGGATCACCGACCGGATGTGGATGAAGCCGTCCGTCTCGATCCTGGGAATCGAGGCGCCGAGGCTTACCGAGTCGACGAACCAGCTGGTCCCGTCTGCAAAAGCGCGCGTCTCGATGCGCATTCCGCCGGGCCAGGACGCCGATGCCGCGATGAAGGCGCTCGCCGAGCACCTCCGGAGTCACGTGCCGTGGGGCGCCGAGGTCACGATCACACCGCGTGGCGCGGGAAAGCCCTACAAGCTGGCTAGCGAGGGCAACGCCTACGACGCGATGCGGCGCGCGATGAAGGAAGCTTTCGGTCGCGACCCTGTCTTCATGGGTGCCGGCGGCACGATCCCGTTCGTCGCGGACTTCGCGAAGGCGTTTCCCAGAGCCACTCTGCTCCTCACCGGCGCGGGCGACCCCTTCTCGAATGCCCATTCCGAGGACGAGAGCCTCGACCTCAAAGACCTCGAACGCTCGACGCTCGCGGAAGCGCTCTTCTTCGAATACCTCGCCGCGCCCTGATCGCGGCACGCGTCTGTAGGCCCTTAGCGCAGCGTGGTATTTCCGAGGAGCAGGGTCGGGCTGGTGACGGTGCCGTAGTCCTTGCCACGCAATGTCCGTCCGCTCATCAGGTCGACCTTCCTCACGTAGACCGCGATCGTGTCGCCCTTCTTCGCGAAGATCCAGAACTCGAACTGGCCATTCGCTTGCGTCCCGATGCATGAGCCGTCCAGCGTGGCCGAGACGCAGGCATCGTTCACCGGACTGCTGTCGGCGTACGTGAGGGTCCCCATCACATGGACCGGGAACTGCGTGGGCGTCGGGGAGGGAGTCGGCTTTGGTGTGGCCGGCCTGTCGGTCACCGCCGGCGGCGGCGTCGCGGGCCGCGGGGTCGCCGGCCGCATCGTGGGCGTCGCGGTTGGCGTCGGCGACGGACTCGGCTCGACGGTCGACTCAGGCGTCGGCGATGGCGAAGGGAGGGTGATCGCAGTACTCGCCGACGGCTCTGGCGGCTGCTCCTGCCGGACTTGCGGTTCGATCTTGTTCAGGAGGCGCAGCGCGTCCTCCTGCGCTTCGCGCGCGCGACTCGCGGCGAGCGCGTTCCCAGCGGCCTCGAAGTGCGCCGCCTCCTCGAGCCGCTCCTCGTAGAGCTCGCTCACGTAGCTGATGGGATCGGCCTGCAAGCCGACGAGCGCATCCTCGATCGCGATGCGCGCGCTGTAGAGAGGACTGTCGGCGCTCGCACGCAGCGTCGCGAAGCCCACGGCCACGACCAGCGCGGCGATGGCGAACGCGCGCGCGAAGCCGGGCAGCACGAAACCACGCCGCAGCGATTGACGCGACGCGCGCTCGCGCCACGCGTTCTCGAGCTCCTCGCGCACTCGATCGGACGCCGTTTCCGACATCCGGGCGGTGCGGAGACCGCCAAGCGCGCGGACGAGGGTGTCTTCGTTCACTTCGCCGCCTCGGCGCCGCCGGACCAGCGATCGAAGAGCGATGCGTCACCGGCACGTTCGAGCTCCCTGCGCAGCCGTTCGACTGCGCGGTGCTGGAGCGTTCGCACCGCACCTTCGCTCCGTCCGGTCATGCGTCCGACATCCGCGGCACCATATCCCTCGACAAAACGCAAGAGGAGCACTTCGCGATAGTCGGGCTTCAGCTTTGACATAGCTTCGACGAGGGCCTCGCGCTCCGTGGAGCGCACGACCTCGGCCTCGACGTTCTGACCGGACTCGGGATGATGGACGAGATCGTCCACGGACATGTCGGGCCTCGTTCGGCGGCTCTTGTCGATCGCCGCGTTGCGCGCGACACGGAAGAGGAACGCCACAAACGGAAGTCCGCGGTCCTCGTACCTATCGAGCGCTTCCATCGCACGCAGGAACACGTCGGCCACCAAGTCCTCCGCTTCGTGCTTCGCGCCGGTCCTCGTCAAGCAGTAGCGGTAGACCGGATCGCGATAACGCTCGTAGAGCTGACCGAACGCGGAGGCATCTCCGGCTTGGGCGGCTTTCACCAGCGCCGCGTCGATACCGCGTCGCTGCGAGGCGGTGGCCGTCTCGCCGGTGATGCCGGCGTCCGGAACGATCTACGGGCTCCGAGGCATCATGGGGAGAACGACGCTAGTCGGTTTTCAATACACCCCCACGCGAGTGAGGGCCATTTCCGTCCCAAAACAGGCGCAAGTCGCAGTTATTGGAGCGAGTAACGAACAATGATTAGAGAAGAGTGACTATCGAAGGCGCGATCTTGATCTGGTTAGCGATCGGCGCGGGGATCGCCGCCGGTGTCTTCGTCGTAGCGCGCTCCGCGGTCCAGCTTGGGAGCGTCGCGTACCGCGTCATGGAGAAGCAGCTCTCCCGTGAGGCCGCAACGCGCCAGACGATGCTCCTCTCTGGAGCGATGCTCGTCGCGCTCTTCGTCACCGCCATCATCGCCGGCTACGCGATCTTCGCGATCTTCGGATCGCTTCTCGAATCCGGCGGCGCGATCAACACGCTGAACAACGGTTCGTAGCGAAACGAAGAGCGCCGAACAGTCGGGGGGGCGCTGCCCCCGGCACCCCCCGACGCTCTCGACTTTCTACGTGAGGATCAAGCCGGAGGCTGCCTCACGTCGCCGCCCTTCTCGGGGACATCGGTGGGGCCTTCGATGTTCGGGTTGTCGAGGGGATTACCACGCTTCTTGCCGATGTCGTCCGGTCCGTACTCACCGGGTCGCTTGGGCAGATCCTTTTGTTGCATCAGTACTTCTTCTCGGGCTCTTTGCCGGTCTTGTCGCCGTCACGGCCGACGTCACCGCTGCCGCCCTTCTTGCCCGGGTCGCCCTGGCCGCCTTGCTTGCCCGGCTCGTCTTCTGGCGGCCACTTGCCCTTGTCGCCCTGACCGGGCTTCTTCTCCTGCATATAGGGGACCTCCTTCGGTGTCGCCTCTGGGAAGGCGCACCGAATGGACGAGCATTCGACGTGCCCACCGGTGCGAAGTAACGAAGTTGCGCCGCGAGTGAAGGTCAGTTGAGACGTGCTGCCAGCGAGCGCACTCTCCGCTGAATACCGTCGCGGACTTTTCGGAACGCGGCGAGCCGATCCTCTTCGCTCCCACCGGCGAGCGCGGGATCGGGGAAACGCCAGGTCAGCTTCAGTCCGGAGCGCGGCGGGACCGGGCAATTCGCGTCGCAGACGGTGACGACGACGTCCCAGCCCTCGCCGACCTCGTCCACCGATTTGCTGCGCTGCTTGGAGATGTCCACGCCGGCCTCGCGCATCACACGCACCGCGAGCGGGTGGAGCTCCGTGACTTTCGTGCCCGCGCTCTCAACCTCGAGACGATCATCACCGTATGCGCGCAAGAAGCCTTCGGCCATCTGCGAGCGGGCGGCGTTATGCGAACACAGGAAGAGGACGCGCTTCATGCCGTAAGCATGGCGGTGGCGCCGGGACGCTGCCGGCCCCACCGCGCTCTGTTTACGTTCTGGTCAGATGAGCGACAGGACGTCCACCAAGGACCGCGTATTCGTGCCAGTGTTGAAGATCTGGGGACCCGCGTAGAAGATCAGGACGAGGACGATGAGGATAAGGAGGATGATCCCGACGATCATGCCTGCCCCGAATCCACCTTCATCGTGCACGACGACTGGTCCGCCCGGCGGGTTCACGTTGACCTGGCCCATGACTACCTCCTCGCGCTAACTCGCCCGACACGCTCGCAAGCAGCGTGCCGAGAACACGGGCTCGTTCGTATGCTCCCCCGCGATGCGACTAGGCCCTCTGCGCCACCCTTGGTTCGCGGCGTTCGCCGGCTCCGTCGGACTCGGCGGTCTGGGCGACGAGGTCGCGCGCCTCGCATTACCGCTCCTGATCCTCGACCTCACACACTCCATCGCGGCCGCGGCGACCTTACGGCTCGTGCAGGCGCTCCCCTACGTCTTCTTCGGCGGAATCCTGGGCGTCCTCATAGACCGGGCAGACAAGCGAAAACTCCTCATCGCGTGTGACGCGCTGAGCGTCGCGCTCACTCTCACCATCCCGCTCTCCGTCGCGGCCGGCGTCTTCACGCTGAACCTCCTCTATGTCATCGGCTTCCTGCTCGGGACGGTGGAGGTCGCTTGGGGCGTGACCACGGACTTCAGCGTGGTCCCCGCGCTCGTCGAGGCGGATGAGCTCACGAGCGCGAACGCCGCGTATTTCGGCATCGATCGCTCCGCGCGCGTCATCGGCCCGACGATCGGCGGCCTCGCGATCGCGGCGTTCGGGACCGCGAACGCGATGTACATCGCCGCCCTTGCGTTCGTGCCGACGCTCTTCGTCTTCGTGCTGATGCCGCCGATCTACGACACCGACCGGCCGAAGACGGCGATCACGCCCGGGAACATTGCGCGCGAGCTCGGCGAGGGCTTCAGCTTCGTGTGGCGGAGTCAGGTCCTCCGCTGGCTCCTCGTGCTCATGTTCATCGCGAACCTCGGCCAGCAGGGCATTCAGACGCTCGTGCTCTACGTGCTGCGCGAGGAGAATCGACTCGACGAGTTGACGATCGGCATCGCGCTCTCGTTCGCCGGCGCGGTGACGGTGCTCGCGAGCTTCATCGCGCCGCGGCTCGCGCGAGGCCGGCCGCTCGGCCACACCCTCCTGGGCTCGGCAGCGGCCGCGGGAATGATCGTCGCGCTGACGGCGCTCGCGCGGGACTGGCGGCTCATCGTCGCCGGCTACGCGGCCCGTGAGACCGCGTGGATGAGCTTCATCATCTACGCTTTCGTGCCGCGGCAGCGCGAGGTGCCGGCGCGCATTCGCGGTCGCGCGAACGGCGCCTTCCGCACGATCGTGCTCATCTCGAACAGCTTTTCGGCGCCGTTCCTTTCGTTCGTCGTCGTCGCCGCGAGCTCGTCCGCGGCATTCGCCGTCGCCGGGGCTTCGGCGTTGCTCGCGGTGCTCGTAACGTACTTCACGCCGCTTCGCCGGTACAACCTGAACGAGCCCGCGCCCGATGAGCGCGACAGCGCTCAGCAGACCGCGGCCGAGTAGCGACGTGGAGAGCTACATCTGCGTCACCTGCGCGGTGCAGCAGTCGCCGACCCTGGCGCCACCGGCACGGTGCCCGATCTGTGAGGACGAGCGCCAGTACGTCCGCCAGGGCGGTCAGGCCTGGACGACGCTCGCGGCGCTCCGCGCCAAAGGTCATCGGATCGAGCTGCGCGACCTCGAGCCCGGCCTCACCGGTGTTGGCGTGTCGCCGTCGCTCGGCATAGGGCAGCGTGCGTTACTCCTGCAGACGCCGGGTGGAAACTTCCTCTGGGACTGCGTCGGGTACATCGATGAGGATGCCGTTGCGGCGATCCGCGCGCGCGGCGGCGTCCGTGGCATCGCGATGTCGCATCCGCACTTCTACGGCGCGATGGTCGAGTGGAGCAAGGCCTTCGGCGGGGCCCCGATCCATATCCCGGCCGTCGACCGGTCATGGGTGCAGTGCGAGGACCCGGCGATCGTCACGTGGGAAGGGACTCGAGAGGTCCTTCCGGGCGTCACACTCGTCCAATGCGGTGGTCACTTCGAGGGCAGCGCGGTCCTGCACTGGGCCCAGGGCGCGGACGGCCGCGGCGCCCTCCTCGTCGGCGACACCATCACCGTCGTGCCGGACATCCGCTTCGTGAGCTTCATGCGCAGCTATCCGAACCTCATTCCGCTCCCGGCCGACGAGATCCGGCGCATCGTGGAGCGCGTTCGCCCGTACCAGTTCGACCCCATCTACGGCGGCTGGTGGGACCGGGTCATGCCGGCGGGCGGGATCAAAGCCGTCGAGAGATCCGCGAGCCGCTACCTGCGCTGGATCGGAGCGGACGCACCCTGACCCTGGGCGTCAGTGGCGCGGAGCCTTACGGGCTTCGCGCGCGCCCCTTCCCAGGGTCCGGGGGCGTGCAGATCGCGTGCCTCCGCTCGGGTCTGCCGGATATTCGGAACACCCATCCGCGTGGCGGGGCTGGCTATGCTCGCGCCGGATGGCGACCCAACGTTTCCGGCTCGATCGCAAGGCGGCCCTAGTCACCGGCGGAGCGTCGGGGATCGGCGCGGCCATCGCCCGCGCCTTCCTCGAGCAGGGGGCCTGCGTCCTCATCGGCGACGTCGATCGCGCTGGCGGCGAGAAGATGGCGGCGGACCTGGCTCGGATCAGGCCGGAGGTCGCGTTCGAGCCGCTCGATGTGACCGACACCGCGGCGTGCGAGCGGGCCGTGGCCAGGTGCGTCCAGCGTTTCGGGCGCCTGGACATCCTGGTCAACAACGCCGGCATCGGACTGGTCGGGTCTGTCGAAGAGACCGAGACCGCGGACTGGGATCGCCTGCTCGCCGTCAACGTGACCGGCGTCTTCAATAGCGCGCGCGCGGGCGTGAAGCAGATGCTCGCGCAGCAGCCGGGCGGCGGCGTGATGATCAACATCGCATCGGTCGCGGCGCTCGTCGGCATCGATCGCCGCTTCGCGTACTCGGCGACAAAGGGCGCGGTCCTCGCCATGACCCGCCAGATGGCGATCGACTACGCGACCAAGGGTGTGCGCGTGAATGCGATCTGCCCGGGAACGGTGGATACGCCATTCGTCTCCAGCTACCTCGACCGCTTCCATCGTGAGGACCGCGACGAGACGATCCAAAAGCTCAATGCGCGACAGGCGATCGGCCGGATGGGCCGCCCCGAGGAGATCGCGGACTGCGCGGTCTATCTGGCAGCGGACGAGTCTGGCTTCGTCACCGGTTCGGCCGTCGTGATCGACGGCGGCCTATCCGCGCGCTGACCGCTCTGCGCTGACGAGCCGCCGGCGCCGCCCGGCGTGGGTCCGGAGGGCGCGACCTCTCGGGCGCCTGACCACCGTTGCGACCCCACCGCGCTCGGTGGTGATGCGCGCCGCGGTCCGCGCGACCAACCGGCCGAGGTCTTCGATGGCGCGCACCGAGAGCCGAGCCCGTACGCCGGCGAGGCTGATCGCCGCCTCAGGCCGCCCCTCGGTCCCCACGATCGCCGCACCGACGCAGACGATCCCCTCCGCGGTCTCCTCCAGGTCGGTCGCGTAGCCGCGACGCCGAACGAACGCGAGATCCGCCTTGAGACGCGCGAACGTCGTGATCGAGCTCTTCGTTCGCGCACCGAGCTGCGGTGCGGATCCGTAGATCCGATCGAGCTCGGCCTCCGGAAGCGCGGCGAGCATGGCCTTCCCGAGTGAGGTGCAGTGCGCGGGAAGGCGGCTTCCGATCTCGGTGACGAGGCGCAGCTCGCCTCTTTTGGTCCCATCCTGCCGCTCGATGTACACGATGTCGGTCTGCTCAAGGACGGCCATCTGGCACGTTAATCCTGTCCGGCTGGCGAGCTCGCGCATGGCGGTCCTGCCGATCTCGCGGACGGAGAACTCCCGCAGGTAGGCATTGCTGAGCTGAAGCACTCGGGCATCGAGCCTCCAACCCCGTCCGTCGTCTGTCGCCGCGACGAATCCGCGGGAGCCCAGCACCTTGAGAATGTCGGCGACGCTGCTCCGCGGCGCCTCCAAAAGCTCCGAGAGCTGGCGCGCGGTGAGCCCGCGCTGGCCGCCATCGGCGAGATGTGTCAGGAGATCGAGGGCGCGCACCGCGGTCCGAGCGACCTCACGCTGTTCCCCCATGCTGCCCTCCTCACGGTTCGCGCGCGACGCGCGGAATCGTAGCACGACTCCGACCGTCCTCACGGATATCCGTTCGTCTACACGGTACCTCGTCAGATCGTCGCGGTGGCGGTACCATCCGGCACGGGTACGACGGTCACGTCGAGGGAGGTGCAGAGCAGGCGCCGCCGTTATGTTCTTGGCGCGAGATTTTGTGACACGCTCGATCGGCACAGGGGGAAGATGGCCTGAATGCCATCTTCGTGGAGGAGAACATGAGACTGAAGTCAGCGCGGTGGCTCGGCGGGCTCGCGAGTGTCGTCCTTGTCGCCGCCGCTTGCGGCGGGACGCCGGCCAGCAGCAGCCCGGGCCCAGCGGGGAAGGCCTTCATCCCGATGATCTCGAAAGGCTTCCAGCACCAGTTCTGGCAAGCGGTGAAGCAGGGAGCCGAGAAGGCGTCGGCGCAGTTCAACGTCACGATCACCTTCGAGGGGCCGGAGAACGAGTCGCAGGTCGACAAGCAGCTGGAGATGCTGCAGGCGGCGCTCAACAAGAAGCCGCAGGCGCTCTGCTTCGCGGCGCTCGACAGCAAAGCGGCGATCCCGCTGCTCCAGAAGTTCAAGGACGCGAAGATCCCGGTCATCGGGTTCGACTCCGGCGTCGACAGCGACATCCCGCTCGCCACGGCAGCCACGGACAACATCGCGGCGGCGGGGGCGGCGGCAGACAAGATGGCGTCCCTCATCGGCGGCAGCGGCGAGGTCGCGATCGTCGCTCACGACCAGACGAGCCGCACCGGCATCGACCGGGTGAAGGGGTTCACGGATCAGATCAAGAACAAGTACCCGAACATCAAGGTCGTCGCGACGCAGTACGGCGGCGGCGACCAGCTCAAGTCGACAGACCTCACGAAGGCGATCCTGCAGGCGAACCCGAATCTCAAGGGCGTCTTCGGCGCGAACGAGGGGTCGGCTATTGGCGTGCTCAACGGCGTAAAGGAATCCGGAAAGTCGGGCAAGGTGACGGTCATCGGCTACGACTCGGGTCAGCAGCAGATGGACGCGATCCGAGCCGGGACCGAGGCCGGCGCTATCACGCAGGACCCGATCGGCATCGGCTTCAAGTGCGTCGAGGCCGCCCAGAAGGCCCTCAAGGGCGAGACGCTCGCCAAGAACATCGACACCGGCTTCAAGTGGTACGACAAGACGAACATCGACAACCCGGACATCGCGGCACTGCTGTACAAGTAGCGGAGACGGTCTAGCGGAAGCGAACGGGGCCGTCGCGAAATGCGACGACCCCGTTCGTCCGCGTGGGAGGATTCACGTCGTGCCGGAGCCGGTCGGCGACCTGCTCGTCGAGATGGACGGGGTCAGCAAAGACTTCCCCGGCGTCCATGCCCTCCGGGCCTGCCGTTTCGAGCTGCGTCGCGGCGAGATTCACGCGCTCGTCGGAGAGAACGGCGCTGGTAAGTCGACCCTCATGAAGATCCTCGCCGGCGTCTATCGCATGGACGCCGGGCGCATCCGCCTGAAGGGCGCCGACGCCGACATCGCCAGTCCGCGAGCGGCGCAACAGCTCGGCATCAGCATCATCCACCAGGAGCTGAGCCTTATGCCGCACCTGAGTGCGGCGCAGAACATCTTCATCGGGCGCGAGCCGCGCGGACGCATCCCGTTTTTCATCGACGAGCGCAGGCTCAACGAGCAGGCGCGGACCTTGTTCTCGAGCTTGAACTTGAAGGTCGACCCGCAGGCGAAGGTCGGGAAGCTCACCGTCGCGCAGCAGCAGATGGTGGAGATCGCGAAAGCCCTCTCGTACAACGCCGAGGTCGTCATCATGGACGAGCCGACCGCCACTCTCACCGAAACGGAGATCGACGAGCTCTTCCGCATCATCCGCAAGCTCCGCGAAAACGGTGTAGGGGTGGTGCACATCTCCCATCGCCTCGAGGAGCTGAAGCGCATCTCCGACCGCGTGACGGTGATGCGCGACGGCCAGTACATCGCGACCGTCGACACGAAGGATGCGTCGATCGAGCGGATCATCAGCATGATGGTCGGCCGCACCATCTACGAGGGCGCGGCGGAAATACCCGAGACCGCGAACCCGGAGGTCGTCCTCGACGTCCGCGCGCTGAATCGCGGGCGGATGGTTCGCGACGTGAACTTCACGCTGCGACGCGGCGAGATCCTCGGCCTCGCCGGACTGGTCGGCGCGGGCCGGACCGAGGTCGCGCGCGCCGTGTTCGGCGCGGATCGCCCGGACTCCGGGACCATCCTGGTGCACGGACAGGTCGCCCATATCCACAGCCCGGCGGACGCGGTGCGCCTGGGGATCGGCTACCTCTCCGAGGACCGCAAGCGCTACGGCCTCGCGATCGGGATGGACGTGGAGTCGAACATCGTTCTCGCGACTCTTCGCAGGTTCGCCGACGCCATCGGTCGCGTCGACTTCCGCCGCACGCGTGCGACGGCCGAGCAGCGGGTTCATCGGCTCGACATCAGGACGCCGAGCATCCGGCAGAAGGTGCGCAACCTCTCCGGTGGAAACCAGCAGAAGGTCGTCATCGCGAAGTGGCTCACGGCCGACACCGAGATCCTCATCTTCGACGAGCCGACACGAGGGATCGACGTCGGCGCGAAGAGCGAGATCTACCACCTGCTGAACGACCTCGCCCGCCAGGGGAAGGCGATCATCATGATCTCCTCCGAGCTCCCCGAAATTCTGAGAATGAGCCACCGGATCGTCGTGATGTGCGAGGGTCGCATCCGCGGCGAGCTCAGCGGCGCCGAGGCGACGCAGGAGAAGATCATGACGTACGCGACGATGCGGACGACGGCGATCGGTCCGCAGACGGCCGCATGAAGACCGGACCGGCGGCGCTCACACAGACCCGGCGCGTCCGCTTGGTCCGCTCGGACGCGGTGCAGCGGCTCCTCGCGTTCGGCGCGCTGATCCTGATCATCGTCGTCTTCTCGCTAGCGTCGCCGAACTTCCTTCAGTTCGACAACGTCGTTGGGATCCTCCTCGCGACGACGGTGACCGGCGTGCTCGCCCTCGGCGTCACGTTCGTGATCATCACGGGCGGCATCGATCTTTCGATCGGCACGGTGATGACCCTGTCGGCGGTGATGACCGCGATATTCCTCACGGAGTGGCACCTGCCGATCCCGCTCGGGATCGTGGCCGGACTCGCCACCGGCGCGCTCGCCGGCCTCGTGAACGGGGTCTTTATCGCCAAGCTCAAGATCCCGTCGTTCATCGCCACGCTCGGCATGCTCAACGTTGCGAAGGGACTTGCCCTCGTCATCTCAGGCCTCAAGCCGATCTACTTCAACGACACGCCCGCGTTCAACCAGGCGGCCATGGGCAGCGTCGTGAGCGCCGTGGTCCCGGGGCTCGACGTCCCAAACATCGTGCTCGTCTTTTTCGGCGCCGCGATCCTGGCCAGCCTTGTGCTCTCGAAGACGATCCTCGGCCGGTACACCTTCGCGCTCGGCAGCAACGAGGAAGCAGCGCGCCTCTCTGGCGTCAGCGTCGACGGATGGAAGATGGCGGTCTACACGCTGGCGGGTCTCTTCAGCGGTCTCGCCGGCGTCTTGATCGGCGCTCGACTTAATTCCGCGCAGCCCTCGCTCGGTCAAGGCTATGAGCTCGACGCGATCGCGGCCGCGGTGATCGGGGGAACGTCACTCTCCGGCGGCGAGGGGACGATCCTCGGGACGGTCATCGGCGCGTTCATCATCAGCACGCTCACGAACGGACTGCGCATCATGTCGGTCCCGCAGGAGTGGCAGACCGTGGTCACCGGCGGCATCGTCATCATCGCGGTCTACCTAGACATCGTCCGCCGGCGGCGTCAGGCATGAGCGGCTCGATGATCACCGAGCTCGAGGCGCTCGACGTGCGCTTCCCCACGTCGCGCACGCTCGCGGGATCCGACGCGATGAACACCGCGCCCGACTACTCCGCGACGTACGTGATCCTCCGCACCGACCGGTCCGACGGCCTCGCGGGCCACGGTCTCACCTTCACGATCGGCAGAGGAAACGAGGTCTGCGTCGCCGCGGCCCGCGCCCTCCAGCATCTCGTCATCGGAATGACGCTCGAGGAGATCGCATCCGACATGGGCGCGTTCTGGAGGCGGATCACCGGCGACAGCCAGCTCCGGTGGATCGGCCCCGAGAAAGGCGTGATCCACCTCGCGACCGCGGCGATCGTGAACGCGGTGTGGGACCTCTGGGCGAAGGCGGAACGCAAGCCGCTCTGGAAGCTCCTCGCGGACATGAGGCCCGAGGAGATCGTCCGATGCATCGAGTTCCGCTATATCAGCGACGCGCTGACGCCGGACGAGGCCGTCGAGATCCTGCGCCGGCGCGCACCCTCGCGCGCCGCGCGCGAGCAGGAGATGCGGCGCGACGGATTCCCGGCGTACACGACATCGGCCGGCTGGCTCGGGTACTCCGACGAGAAGATCCGCGCGCTCGCGCGCGGTGCCGTGGCCGGCGGCTGGACGCACGTGAAGATGAAGGTCGGGCGGAGCATCGATGACGACGTGCGACGCGCGCGGATCATCCGCGAAGAGATCGGCCGCCAGCGCAAGCTCATGATGGACGCGAACCAGGTCTGGGATGTCCGTGACGCGATCGCGAACGTCCGCCGGCTCGCCGAATTCGATCCCTACTGGATCGAGGAGCCGACGAGTCCTGACGATGTCCTCGGGCACGCCGCGATCGCCAAGGCGATCGCGCCGATCCGCGTCGCGACCGGGGAGCACTGCCAGAACCGCGTGATCTTCAAGCAGCTGCTCCAGGCCGAGGCCATCGGCTTCTGCCAGGTCGACGCGTGCCGCCTCGGCGGTGTGAACGAGGTTCTCGCCGTGCTGCTTCTCGCCGCCAAGTTCGGCGTTCCGGTGTGCCCGCATGCAGGCGGGGTCGGGCTCTGCGAGTACGTGCAGCACATCTCACTTTTCGACTACATCTGCGTCTCGGGAACGCTCACCGACCGCGTTCTCGAGTACGTGGACCACCTGCACGAGCATTTCGTCGACCCGGTCGTGATCAAAGGCGGTCGCTACATGCCACCGGTGCGGCCGGGGTACAGCATCGAGATGAAGGCGGCATCGCTGCGCGAATACGCGTTCCCTGACGGCTTGGCCTGGCGCTCCGCGACATGACCGTTGTCGACGCCCACCACCACTTCTGGGATCCGTCGCGAGCGGCGTACCCATGGATGACGGACGAGCTCGCGCCGATCCGCCGGCGCTTCAGCCCGGAAGATCTACAGCCGCTGCTCGCCGCGAACGGTGTGGAACGAACGGTCCTCGTTCAGACCATCTCGAGCGAGGAGGAGACCCGCGAGTTCCTCGCGACCGCGGCACGACACGAGTTCATCGCCGGCGTCGTCGGGTGGGTGGACCTCACCGCGCCGGACGTGCCCGAGCGAATCGCCGCGCTGCGTGCCGCCTCGGGCGGCGTCAAGCTCGTCGGAATCCGGCACCAGGTGCATGACGAGCCGGACGCCGAGTGGCTCAACCGTCCGGACGTGCGGCGCGGCATCGCCGCGGTCGGCCACGCCGGCCTCGCGTACGACCTCCTCGTGCGCACGCGCGAGCTCCCCGCCACGCATTCTCTCGTGCGCGCGATGCCCGACATGCGCTTCGTCGTCGACCACATCGCGAAGCCGGCGATCGCGACCGGCGGGATCGACGAATGGTCCGAGCACATGGCGCCTCTCGATGCGCTCCCGCACGTCTTCTGCAAGCTCTCGGGCATGGTCACGGAGGCCGGGAAAGGTTGGCGGGTCGCCGCGCTTGTGCCGTACGTGCGCCACGCCCTCGAGTGGTTCGGTCCCGAGCGGTGCATGTTCGGCTCGGACTGGCCGGTGTCCCTCCTCGTGGCGTCATACGCGCAAGTGCTGAGCGCGTGCCGCGAGGCCGTCGGCGACGTGTCGGCCGCGGAGCGCGAGCGCATCTTCGGCGGGACCGCGAGCGACTTCTATCGGCTCGCGGTCCGTGCCCCCGCGGTACAGGGGTCCTGACGTGCAGGCCTACGGGATGGCGCTCGACCTCCGCGACGACCCGGCGGCGATCGCGCGATACCAGAAGGAGCACCAACGCGCGTGGCCGGTGGTGATGAAACGGCTTCGCGAGGTCGGCATCATCGAGATGAAGATCTACCTGGCCGGGCGTCACCTGTTCATGTACTGCGAGACGAAGGACGGCTTCGATCCGGCGAACGACTTCGCGCGCTGCAACGACGATCCCGAGTACCGGAAGTGGGATGAGCTCATGCGAACGATGCAGGAGCGCGTCGCCGAGGCGAAGCCCGGTGAATGGTGGACGATGATGGAGCTCGTCTTCGACCTCAACTGGCCGAAGCCTCGGGAGGCGGCGCGATGAGCGTCGCGATCGTCACCGGCGCGGCGAAAGGCATCGGGCGTGCGTGCGCCGAAGTCTTCGCGCGCGCGGGCTGGAGCGTCGTGATGGTCGACCGGGAAAAGGCGGAGCTCTCGGCCGCCGCCGCCGGACTGGGCGCGGCCGTGGCGACGCTCGCCGGCGACGTGTCCGAGCGCGCCACCAACGACCGCGCCGTGGCCACCGCGCTCGAGCGGTTCGGCCGGCTCGACGCCGCGGTGGGGAACGCCGGAATCACCCTACCGAAGCTCATCGACGCCACGACCGCGGACGAGTTCGACCGCCTCTTCGCGGTGAATGTGAAGGCGCTCATGTTCCTGGCGCAGGCGGCCCACGCCGCACTCGCGAAGAGCCGCGGCAGTCTCACGGTCATGGCGTCGAAGACCGGGCTCGTCGCCCAGCGTGACTCGCCGATCTACGTCGCCACGAAGGGGGCCGCCGTCCAGCTCGCGCGCGCGCTCGCGCTCGACTGGGCACCTGAAGGCATCCGCGTGAACGCGGTCTGCCCGGGCATCGTCGACACGCCGATGCTCAAGCAATTCATCGACGCGATGCCCGATCCCGCGCAGTCGCGTCGCGAGCACGAGAGCGCCCAGCCACTCGGGCGCCTCGCGACGCCGGCGGAGTGCGCCGAGGCCGTCCTCTTCCTATCCTCGGCCGCCGCATCTTTCATCACCGGCGTCGCGCTCCCCGTGGACGGAGGATTCACGGCGCAGTGACGGCCGCGCCGGGCGTGCCGCTCCAGCTCGCGCCGTCGCTCGTCCGATTCCGCCGGCGTGACGGCGAAATCGGGCTCGGGCTACTCCGCGACCGTCGGCTCGTAGATCTGCGCCCGCTGACCCTCGATGCGCTGCTCGAGAAGCCGCTCGCCGAGATCCGCACGCTCCTCGGCCAAAACCGAGCCCCGCGGGAGATCCCCACCGACGACATCCAGCTCCTCGCGCCGGTCGAGTCGCAGGAGGTGTGGGCCGCAGGCGTCACGTATCTGCGAAGCCGTGAGGCGCGGATCGAAGAGTCGAGCGTGAAGGACATCTACGCGCGCGTCTACGAGGCCGACCGCCCGGAGATCTTCTTCAAGGCAGCCGGCTGGCGGGTCGTCGGTCCGGGCGAGATGGTCGGCGTACGTCCCGATTCGACCTGGGACGTGCCCGAGCCCGAGCTCGCGGTCTTGTCGAACGCTGCCGGCGACGTCGTCGCCTATGCCTGCGGGAACGACATGAGCTCGCGCAGCATCGAGGGCGAGAATCCGCTCTACCTTCCACAGGCGAAGGTGTACGAGCGAAGCTGCGCCTTGGGCCCCGCCGCGGTGCTCGCGTGGCATGTCGACGTTTCGCGCGCTGAGATCCGTATGACGATCGAGCGGGAGGGCGGGGAGGTGTTCGCGGGCCGCGCGTCGACCGCGGACATGGTCCGCGATCCGGCGGCGCTAATGGCCGTCGTCCACTCCACGTATCCGCTGCCGAAAGGCGCCTGGCTGCTGACCGGAGCCTCGCTCGTTCCGCCCGAGACCTACACCGCGCGTCCCGGGGACGTCGTGCGCATCGCCATCGCCGGGCTCGGCGAGCTGGTCAATACCGTGTCCGTCGTCGCACATACCGGCGCGCGTGCGCTACCCAGCCTCGAGCGGGTGTAGCTCCCTTAGTCTCAGTCAGCGATGAAGAACGTGCGATTCGAGCACATCCCGCCCGGCCAGGCCGATCCCGACCCTCTGGCTGGTGACTTCATCCTCACGCACGGCGGGGAGTTCTTCAGCCGGGTGATCCAGTTCGGGCAGGGACTCCGATTCATGGGCCGGGACAGGCCATTCACATACTGGAATCACAGCGCGCTCATCGTCTCGGCGGACGGCGGACTCATCGAAGCTCTCGGTCCCGGCGTGCGGCGGAACACGCTCGCCGCCTACAAGGACACGCAGTACACAGTCGTGCATATCGACGCATCGGCCGAGGACCGGGCACAGATGGTCGCGTTCGCGGAGCACTGGGTCGGCGCACTCTATGACTGGGCGACGATCGTGAGCATCACGATCTCGCTGCTTACCGGCCTGAAGCTGAGCTTCGGCTTCGCCGGGCAGCTCATCTGCAGCGGCCTGGTCGCCCGCGCGCTCGAACGGACTTCGGCGATCTTCGAGGAGGAGCCATCACATGTCGTGCCCGCCGAGCTCGCGAAGATGTTCGACATCGTCCCACCGCCACCGGAAACGCCGAAAGGGAAGCCCGCGACGTGCTGAGCGAACTCGTAGCCAACTCTTAGTGCGCTCTTAGCACGGTCGGCTCGATCATGTTGTGCGTGCGGAGCATCGTTTTCGCGTTATCGGTCGCTTTCCTCGCTGCGTGCAGCGGCGGCGGTCAGACGCTCACGCTCTCGAGCGCCACACCTGCGCCGACCGCGAGCGCCTCCAGCGCGTCGACGCAGGCCGCGGCGACGGCGGCCACGACCGCGCTCGCGTGCACCTCGCCCGCGCAGGCGCTCGTCGAGCTCACCGAAGGCCCCTACTACAAGGCCGGGGCGCCGCAGCGCACCACACTCCTCTCCACTGGCGTCTCCGGGACACCACTCGTGCTCACCGGGTACGTCGTGTCGCGTTCGTGCCAGCCGATCGCGAACGCCAAGCTGGACTTCTGGCAGGCCGATGGCAACGGCAATTACGACAACTCCGGCTACACGCTGCGCGGCTGGCAGCTCACCGACGCGAACGGGGCGTACCGCCTCGAGACCGTGATCCCGGGCCTCTACCCGGGCCGCACCGAGCACATCCACGTCAAGGTGACTGTCAACGGCAAGACCTACACGTCGCAGCTCTTCTTCCCGGGGGTCTCGCAGAACCAGGGCGACTCGATCTACAGCTCGCAAATGCTCGTGAAGCTCAACACGAGCACGACTCCCGCGACGGCCACCTTCACCTTCGTGGTCAATTTGTAGCTTGGCCCGCCGGCACCGGACTGACAGGGGCCGGCGTGAGCCTCGCCCGCGCCGTGCGCTCGATGCGCTGTTCGATCTCGCGGACGAGTAACACCGCCAGTACCGCAGCCGCAGCTCGAATCAAGTCGAGGCCGAGGAAGGTTGCGGCAAAAATCCGAAGGTCGTTCAAATTGGCCGGACGCTGAAGCGAGGCGACGGTGCCCAGGAAACCGGCGGTGAGGTAGCAGCCCCACCAGTACGCGACCAGCCCGGTGCTCGGCGCATCGAGTCGATTCAGTAGCGATCGGAGGATTCGATAGGGCTGGACGAGGTTGGCGAACGGGATGAACCACCATCCCACCGCCCACCCGGGCGTGAACGCGGTCTGCCCACCGACGGCCCGAACATTCGCGACGGCTCTATGGAGCCAGACAAACCAGGCGATCCCGGTGACGACCTGACCTGCGAGCTCGATACGTCCGAGCGTCACGGTCAGATCGTCGAAGGCGCGCGCTTCGCCCGGTCGTAGCGCTCCCCTGGCAGCGCGATCTACGAGGTCGAACGTCGAAAAGAAATGCAGCGCCGCGATCGCAGCCAGGAGTGCCATCCCCAGGAGGAAGAGCACCGCGACGCGTGCCCGCATGGACGCCGAGCGATACGTTGCTTCCGCTTGGGCGATCGACCCTTCCACGGCGGCACCCTACGCCGCGGGGCCAAGCGGGGCACGTCCGGAGCCGATAGGCAGTTGCACCAAGGGATCTCGCGATCTGTCGGCGACAATTGACATGTGAAGCGAGCCGACATCCGCAACGTCGCCATCATCGCGCACGTCGACCACGGGAAGACCACGCTCGTCGACGCGATGCTGAAGCAGAGCCACATCTTCCGCGAGAACCAGCAGGTCGACGAGCGGGTGATGGACAGCAACGCCCTAGAGCGCGAGCGGGGCATCACGATCATGGCCAAGAACACGGCGGTCATCTACCGCGGCGTGAAGATCAACATCGTCGACACGCCCGGGCACGTGGACTTCGGCGGCGAGGTCGAGCGCGTCATGAACATGGTCGACGGCGTCCTGCTGCTGGTGGACGCCGTGGACGGGCCGATGCCGCAGACGAAGTTCGTCCTCCGCCAGGCGCTCCGCCGCGGACATCGCGCGATCCTCGTGGTGAACAAGATCGACCGGCCGCACGCGCGGCCCAATCACGTCCTGAACGAGACCTTCGACCTCTTCCTCGACCTCGGCGCGACCGAGGAGCAAGCCGAGTTCCCGACGCTCTACACCAACGCCATCCTCGGCACCGCGAGCGCCGACCACAGACACGAAGGCACAACGCTCGAGCCGCTTTTCGACGCGATCGTGGAGCGGATCCCTGGACCGGACGTGGATCGCGACGCTCCAGCGCAGCTGCTCGTGACGACCACGTCGTACGACGACTACATCGGCCGCGTCGCCGTCGGCCGGCTGCAAAGCGGGGCGCTGCGCCGCGGGCAGAACGTCGCGCGGATCGACCATCAGGGCGGCCTCACGCCGGCGAAGGTCACCCAGCTCTTCACCTTCCAGGGCCTCGCGCGCGAAGAGGTCGAGGAGGTCCAGGCCGGCGACATAGTCGCCGTCGCGGGCGTCGAGGCCGGGATCGGCGACACGATCGCCGACGCGGCCGATCCCCGGCCGCTCCCGCCGATCCGCGTCGAGGAGCCGACCCTCCGGATGGGCTTCAGCGTGAACAACAGCCCGTTCGCCGGCCGCGAGGGGAAGTTCGTGACGAGCCGCAAGCTTCGCGAGCGGCTCTACGCGGAGCTCGAGCGCGACGTCGCGCTCCGTGTCGCGGACACCGACTCGGCGGACACGCTCGTCGTGAGCGGCCGAGGCGAGCTCCATCTCGCGATCCTCATCGAGACCATGCGGCGCGAGGGCTACGAGTTCCAGGTGTCGCGCCCCGAGGTGATCCTCAAGGAGATCGACGGGGAGACGCAGGAGCCGTACGAGCAGCTCGAGATCGAGGTCGCGCAAGAGGAGCTCGGCAGCGTGGTCGAGCTCGCCGGACGGCGCCGCGCCACCCTGAAGGACATGAAGTACCGCGAGGACGGGATGGTGCACGCCGTCTACCGGATCCCCACGCGCGGGCTCCTCGGGTTCCGTCAGGCCTTCCTGACGTCCACACGGGGACGCGGCGTGATGAACACCCTGACCGAAGGCTACGGTCCGCTCGCTGGAGCGATCGCGACGCGCGAGCTCGGCTCGCTCATCGCCTGGGAGGACGGGACCACCACGACGTTCGGTCTGAACGCGGCGCAGGAGCGCGGCCAGCTCTTCCTCAACCCCGGGGTCGAGGTCTACGAGGGCATGGTCGTGGGACAGCACATCCGCGAGCGCGACCTCGAGGTAAACGTGGTACGCAAGAAGCACCTCACCAACATGCGGAGCAGCACATCGGACATCGCGGTGAAGCTCGACGGGATCCGCGAGCTCTCGCTGGACGACGCAATCGAGTTCCTTGCCGACGATGAGCTGCTCGAGGTCACGCCGAAGGCGTTCCGCATCCGGAAGCGCCTCCTCACCAAACAGGACCGCGATCGCGCGATCGGCCAGATGAAGAGAACGGCCGGTCTCGCGTCGTGAGCCTGCGCCTCGCCGCATAGACTCTCGGCGTGATCAGCGAAGCAACGGCCCCGGAGGGCGCGGCGGCGGCGCCTTCCGGTAAGAGCCGCCTTTGGCTGATCGTCGCGTTGGTCGTCACGTTCCAGGTGCTCATCGTGATGGGGGCCGTCCTCCTATTCTCGGCGCTCGGCCTCGCCAACGACGGCGTCGGGAGCTGCGGGGGAGGGTAGCCGCGTAGTCTTCGCGGCCGGCCAATGAGCAACAGCACCGTGATCGACGCACTCCTTCGATCGCGCGAGCCGTCGATCCGTTGGAAGACGCGCGTCCACGTTCTCGGCGACGACGCCGATTCGAGAAGGAATCGCGCGCTTCGGGAGGAGATCCGCGGATCGCCCACCGTTCGCGCACTGCTTTCGCGCCGCCTTCAGCTTGGCAGGCCGGGAAGCGCGCGAAGCGTCTACTACCACTGGCAGGGCTTGCACTGGGTCGTCGCGAGCCTCGCCGACTTGGGCTATCCCGAGGGCGACGAGAGCCTGCGTCCGATCCGCGACCGGCTCTTGGAGTTCTGGCTCGGGCCGAACTACTTCCGCGAGTTCGTGGCGCGCACTGAGAAAGAGGCCTACGCACAGCGCGGCGTTCCGCTCATGCAAGGGCGTTATCGTCGCTGCGCGTCCCAGCAGGGCAACGTCCTCTACTCGCTGACGACCCTGGGGATCGCCGACGAGCGTGCGGACTCGCTGGTCGAGCGGCTGCTCCACTGGCAGTGGCCCGACGGAGGCTGGAACTGCGACCGCAAGCTGGCCGCGGATACGTCGTCCTTCATGGAAACGCTGCTGCCGATGCTGGGACTGGCCGCGTACGCGCGCCGCAAGAAGCACGCGGCCGCCGCGAAGGCGGCGAAACGGGCGTCGGAGGTCTTCCTGCGCCGGGCGCTCTTCCACCGGGTCTCCGACGGGCGGGTCATCCACCCGGACTTTGTCGCGCTCCACTACCCGCGCTATTGGCACTACGACATCCTCGGCGGGTTGAAGGCGATGACCGAGCTTGGTCTGATCACCGATCCGCGCTGCGCCGCCGCCCTCGATGTACTCGAGTCCAAGCGCCTGCCAGACGGAGGCTGGCCCGCTGAGAAGCGCTACTACAAGTGGAGCACGCGAACGCTGCGGGCGTACGCCGACTACGTGGACTGGGGCGGTACGAGCGCGAAAAGAATGAACGACTGGGTCACCGTCGACGCGCTCGCGGTCCTCGGCGCGGCCGGCCGGATACCTGTGTAGCGCGATCAGGACTGCGGCCGCATTTATCGCGCACACCTCAAGCGCCAATTCAGCACTCAGTCGTCCCCGTCTCCGATAATCCGACCGCGCCAAATCCGCATGGGGGAGCACACGGAGTGAAGACCAATATTCTGCCTGCGTTCATCGTCGCTGCCGCCCTCGTTCTCGCCGCCGGTTCAGGTTCGCCGGCACTCGCCGACAACACCGCCGCGACGTACCACCAGATCGCGCTCATCACGGTCCCCGGCAGCCCGCTGATGAGCTTCGACATCAGCTTCGTGGAGCGCTCGAGCCAGACGTACTACCTCGCCGATCGCTCCAACAAAGGGGTGGACATCGTCGACGCGTCGTCGAATCAGTTCGAGACGCGGGTGACCGGGTTCGTTGGCTTCACCGGCAGTAACGACACGTCCGGTCCGAACGGCATCGTTGTGGTGCACGACCGCGACGAGCTCTGGGCCGGCGACGGAGACAGCTCGGTGAAGGTCATCGACCTCGGGACGGACTCGATCGTCGACTCGATCTCGACCGGCGGCACGGCTCGCGCCGACGAGATCGCCTACGACCAGAAGGACAAGCTCATCCTCGTCTCCAACGACGCGGATGCTCCGCCGTTCGCGACCTTTATCGACACGCAGACGCGCACGATCGTCGGCAAGATCCCGCTCGCTGACGCGACGAACGGCGTCGAGCAGCCGGTCTGGGATCCCGCGACGCACTTCTTCTACATGTCGATCCCGCAGATCGGCGCGGACCCCTTCAGTGGCGGCGTCGCGGTCATCGACCCGCGCACGCGCTCTCTCGTCCGGACCTTCCCGGTGAAGAACTGCCAGCCGGCCGGCCTCGCGCTTGGCCCGAAGCAGCATCTGCTGCTCGGATGCAGCGCGGACGCGATCGCCGCGGGCGCCCCGGCGCAGACGCAGGTGATGGATGCGCGGACCGGTTCGATCGTCGCAATCATCAC
>DASYSC010000143.1:0-10164 GCA_036003765.1 Candidatus Limnocylindria bacterium | reverse complement strand
GCCGGTGCCGCGCGGGGTGAACTCGATCCAGCCGACCCAGGTGCCGTTCTTTCGCGCGCGCCCGACCGCTCGCGCGACGTAGAAGTGGCCATCGGCGTCAGCTATCTCGCTTTTGAAGACGTGGATCACCGGGTTCATGCTAGGAAATTACCAGCAAGCCGGCGGCCATAGCGCTACGGCAAGTCCTTGGGCTTGTCTCCTTTGCCGACGAGCCAGCCCCAGCGCGCGAGTGCCTTGCGCTTGGTCTCGGGCGTCGGAAGCTGCGAGACGGGAAACCGGTCGCGCCACTCCCATGGCTTCGTCGCGTCGATGATCGCCCGCGAGCTGAAGCCCTTCTTGTCCGGATGGATGCGCGGGTCGAGCGGGCCAGACCAGGCGCGGGGGATGATGTCGATCGACTCGGCGGGTTCGCTCCGCGTGCACATCGCCCAGAGCACCTGCTCGAGGTCCATCACGTCGATGTCGTCGTCGACGACCACCGTGTAGCGGCCGAGGTACGCCCCGGTGTGGACGCTCGCCGCGGCGTGTCCCACCTGGCGCGCGTGACCCGCGTAGCGCTGGTTGATCGAAATCGCGTTGAAGAGCCGCGACCCGCCGACCTCGTGGCACCACACGCCGACGATGCCGGGGATCGACGCGGCCTCGATGTCGCCGCGGAGACGCGCGCTCCGCATGAACGCGCGGTAGAAGGACTGCTCGTCCGGAGGCACGTTCGGCGGCGATGCCAGGATGATCGGGTCATTCCGGTGGTAGATCGCCTCGACACGGAAGACCGGCTCGGCGCGCTCGCCCGAGGCGTAATACCCGGTCCACTCGCCGAACGGCCCTTCGACCTCGCGTTCTTCGGGATCGACCCAGCCTTCCATCACGATCTCCGCGTCCGCCGGGATCGGGAGGCCGGTGATCGGTCCCTTGACCACGCGATACGGCGCGCCGCGCACCCCGCCAGCCCAGTCGTACTCGGTCGTGCCGTACGGGATCTCGGTGCAGGCCGCGAGGAACAGCAGGGGATCGCCCCCCGGGCAGAAGGCCAGCGGCATGCGCTCCTTGCGCGCGAACCATTTGTCGCGATGTTGCCGGCCGTGCTTGCCCGGCGAGATGTAGAAGCCGAGGCGCGTCTTGTCGTGAACCATCACGCGGTAGGTGCCGAGGTTCACCCAGCCCTCGTCGGGGTCGCGCGTGATGTCGAAGCTCCCGGTGCCGAGGTAGCGGCCGCCGTCGAACTCGTGCCACTTCGGCGAGGGGAAGATCGTGCAGTCGACCTGGTCGCCGCGCAGCACGTTCTCGAAGACCGGGCCGTCCTTCACGACCTCCGCCGGGATCGTCTGGATGCCCTTGCGCACACGTTCCTGCCACATGCGGACAAGCTCGTGAGGAGACGCCTTTGGGTCGAGCCCTAGGGTGACCGCGATGCGGCTGAACGACCCAAGGCCGTTGGAGAGGACGCGGAAGCCCTTCCTATAACCCTTGATCTCATCGAAGACCGTCGCCTTCGAAGGGCGTGTCCGGCCGAGCAGCTCCGTCGCCATGCCGATGTCCTCTTCGGTGTTCGCGCCGCGGACGGTCTGGAGCTCGCCCAGCGCGTCGACACGCCGCAGCCAGTCCCGCAGATCTGTCGGCGTCGAGACTTTGGTGGGAATGGTCGTGGCCATGTCCGCCTCCTAGCCCTCGTCCTCGTCAAAAGTACGCGTCAGCGCGCGGGGCCGCCATCCGTCGTCGGGGATGGCGAGGCAGTACTCAGGCGGAAGCTCGACCCAGACGCGCTGCTCCCGCCGGAGCTCCGCGGTGGGATGCGCGCGGGCACGCAGCTCGGTGCCCTCGACATCGACGATGCAGTCGAGGTGATCGCCGAGGAACGCAGCGACGCGGAGCGTGCCGACGAACTCGTTCGCCGCTCCCGCCGGCGCCCCGTGAACGACGATCCGCTCAGGGCGCATCACGAGGAGCGCCTTCGCCCCTGGAGCGAGCGCTTCGCTCAGCGTGCACCGCACGATCCCGCCGAGCGCACGCACCCCGCCTTCGACGACCTCACCCGGCAGAAACGTCGCGTCGCCCACGAAGTCCGCTACGAAGCCCGACGCCGGCGACGCGTACAGGTCGCGCGGCCGTCCTTCCTGCACGATGCGGCCGTTCTGCATCACGGCGACGCGATGCGAAAGGAACAGCGCCTCGGCCTGGTCGTGCGTGACGTAGACCGTCGTGATCCGCAGGCGCCGTTGAAGCTCGCGCAGCTCGATGCGCATGCGCTGCCGCAGCTTGGCGTCGAGGTTCGAGAGCGGCTCGTCCAGGAGGAGGAGCTTTGGTTTGCGCACAAGTGCGCGCGCGAGCGCGAGGCGCTGTTGCTGGCCGCCGGAGAGCTGCGGCGCCGGCCGCGCTTCAAGTCCCTCGAGCCCGACGAGTGCGAGCGCCTCCGCGACCATCCGGCGCGTCTCATCTCGCGACGGGGCGTGCTCACTCACGCGGAGCGGGAACGCGACGTTTTCGAACACGGTCATGTGCGGCCAGATCGCGTAGGACTGGAAGACCATCCCGATATCGCGAGCGTGCGTCGGCACGAAGTTCCCGGGATCCGACAACATCCGGTCGTCAAGCTTGATGGTGCCGTCCTCGGGCCGCTCGAGGCCCGCCAGACAGCGGAGCGTCGTCGTTTTCCCGCATCCGGATGGACCGAGCAGCGTGTAGAAGCGGCCGTCCTCGACACTGAACGAGACGTCTTCGACAGCGCGCACCCCGCCGCGATCCGTGGCGAACGTCTTTCGCAGACCTTCGACTTGGAGCACCGCTAGGCCTCGCGGACGGTCCGTCCGCCGACGCGCTGCAAGATCGCGACGAGCGCCACGAGCATGATGATGAGGATGACCGAGAGAGCCGCGATCGTCGTGTAGTTGCCGGAGTCTCGCAGGTCGAAGATGCGGACGGCCAGCACGACGTTGTCGCTCGAGGCGAGCAGGATGCTGCTCCCAAGCTCGCGAAGTGAGACGATGAATACGTAGACCCACGCGCCGACGAGCGTTGGGCGCAGCAGCGGCAGGAGGACGCGCTGGAAGGTGGGCCACCACCGCGCGCCGGCGGTCGCCGCGGCCTCCTCGAGCTCCTTGTGGAGCTGCGCCAAACCCGCGGTCGTGGCCCGGATGCCGTAGGGCAGGTAGCGGGTGACGTACGCGACCAGCAGGATCCAGATCGTCCCGTAGATCCGGATCGGGATGGTGAAATAGACCCACAGCAGGCTTATCCCCAGCACGATGCCCGGGATCGTTATCGGCACGAACGCCAGGAAATCGAGGAGGCCACGGCCGGGGATGCGTGTGCGCAGCGTGACCCAGGCGATGACCGATGTAAGGGCGACCACGACGCTGGCGGCAAGGACGCCCAGCACCACGCTGTTGACGAACGATCGGCGAGTGAGCTCGTCGGTGAAGATGAACGCGTAGTTCCGCAGCGTCAGCTCGCTGAATGAATCCAGCGACGGGACCGAGTAGACACGCACGAGGCTCGCGTAGATCAGCACCAGGAAGGGGAGGACGATCGCGACGGCGCCGTAGAGCCCGAGCGCGGCGACGGCGATGTAGCGGTAGCGTCCGAGCGCGACGCGTCGCGGCCGGTACGCCTTCCCAGTCACGGTGGTGTACCGCTCCGTCCGGCGCGTCGCGCGGTTGTGCAGGACGAGGCCCACCACCGAGATCGCGAGCAGCACCGACGCATACGCGGCGGATAGTCCGAAATTCGGCGGGTACTGATTGAGCGAGGTATAGATCCGCGACGTGTACACGTAGATGCGCCCCGGGAGACCGATGATCGCCGGGACCTCGAACCCTTCGAGGGCGCGCACGAACAGGATGAGGAGCACCGACGCGATGGCCGGAAGCAGGAGCGGCAGCGTTATTCGGCGGAACGTGCTCCACGGATTCGCCCGGCTCGCCGCCGCGGCCTCCTCGAGGCTCGGATCCATCGCCCGCAGGGCGGCGCTCATGAGCACGAACGCGAATGGCGCGGTGTGCAAGCCTTCGACCCAGATCATCCCGGGCAGGCTGTATATGGAGAGAGGCACCCCGAAGACCGCTTTGAGCGGCGCGTTGATCCAACCGATCTCGGGGCTGAGAAGGAAGAGCCACGCGATCGTGTGGACGATCCCGGGGATGATGATCGGGACAAGGGCGATCCCGTACCAGAGGCTGCGACCGGGGACGTCGGTCCGCTCGACCGCCCAGGCGACCGCCGTCCCGATCACGAACGCGAGCGTCGCCGCGCCGGCTCCGTAGAGGAGCGAGTTCGCAAGGAGCTCGAGGGACGCCTGATCGGTGAGGACGCGCTGGAAGTTACGGAGCGTGAGCTGGAAGTCGAGGACGCTCGCGCCGCCTGACACGCTGCCGAGCAGGAGCATCGCGAGCGGAACGAGCGTGAGATAGCTGAGGAGAACCGCGGCGGCCCCGACGACCACGACCTCGGCGCGCCACGCCGGAAATCGAATCCCAGCGCGGCGCGCGACGGTGGTCGTCGCCATTAGGTGGTTACTTGATGCCGAAGGTGCTGCGCCAGAACTCAGCGTCCTTGTCGAAGTCCGCGCGCAGCGCGGGAGTCACGTAGAAGATCTTCGCGAAGTTGTTGAGGTCCGGGTACTTCCCGGGAACCTTTCCGGAGCCCGGCACGCGCCCGGTCGACGCGATCGCCTTCTGGCCGTCGGGCGAGGTGATCCACTCGAGGAAGAGCTTCGCGGCGTTCGGGTTCTTCGGCTTGTTCGAGAGGGCGATCCCCTGGACGTCGGTGATGATCGGGTCGGTCCTGGCCCAATCGATCGGCTTGTTCTCCTCGTACTTGAGCTGGGCGAGCCGGTGACCGTTCGAGGACAGCGTCACCGCGAACTCACCGGCCGCGAGGAGGTTGGCCATGTCGGTGTGGCCGCTGCGCAGCGAGGGCTTGTTCGCCGCGATGCACTTCAGCACCCGCTGGGCCTCGGCATCGCCGAGGATCTTTCGCAGCGCAGAGTAGACGACGACATCCGACTGCTCCACCGCGATCTTGCCGGAGAGTTCGGGCCTGCAGAGGTCGGCCCACGTCTTCACCGTGACGCCCGCCGGCATTTTGGTCGTGTTGATGCCGGGCAGGTCGTTGTTCAAGCGCGCGGCGATCCACGCGCCGTCCGGCGCCTTCGCCTCGGCCGCGTAGTCGCTGGCGGAGGCCGTGACGTACTTCTGCGTGTAGCCCTGCTCGATGACAAACACGACCTCGAAGAGGTTCGCCTCGACGAGGTCGAAGAGGTCCTGCCCGGCCTTCTTCTCGGTCACGAGCTGCTGAACGAGCGCCTCGCCGGACTTGCGCGTATGCACGGCCTTGACGCCGGGGAACTTCGCTTCGAAGAGCGGCTTCACCTTGTTGAAGTCGTCCGTGTTCATCGACGAGTAGAACGCGACCGTCCCTTCGGCCTTGGCGAGCTCGTAGAGCCGAGCCATCGTCTGTTCGGCCGACTCGGCCTGCGTGGGTTTCGCGGTGGGGGCCACGCTCGCGGCGGGCGAGGGGGCGGCTCCGCCGCCACACGCTCCGAGGAGGATCGCTCCGACCGCTACCGCCGCCAAATACCGCCGCATGGCCCACACCTCCAGCGCAGGGCGTACAGGAACGCGAACGGCGAATGATCATACCATTGGACCAACGGGGGTTACGCGACGAGACTGTGACCGTGAAGCTCGAGGCACGTCGGGTCGGGATCCGTTATCACCGCCAGCGCACAGGCGACGAGCTCGTCGCCGTCGACGGCGTCGATCTGAATGTCTCACAAGGCGAGTTCGTCTCCATCGTCGGCCCTTCCGGCTGCGGGAAGACCACATTCCTCAACGCCGTCGATGGACTCATCCCGATCGCGTCAGGCTCGCTCCTCCTCAATGACCGCGAGATCACCGCGCCCGGGCCCGATCGCGCGATGGTGTTTCAGCAGCCGAGCCTCCTTCCATGGCGCACGGTCACCGGGAACGTCATCTACGGCCTCGAGATGCAGCGCCGCGCCGGTCGCGAGTCGCGTGATACCGCGAAGCGTCTGATCGACCTTGTCGGTCTGGGCGGGTTCGCTGACAGCTGGCCCTCCGAGCTTTCCGGAGGCATGCAGCAACGCGTGAACCTCGCACGCGCGCTCGCGACCGACCCGGAGCTGCTCCTCCTCGACGAACCGTTCGCGTCCCTGGACGCGCAGACCCGCGAAACGATGCAGCAGGAGCTCACACGCATCTGGGGGGAGACGCGAAAGACGGCGATCTTCATCACCCACGACATCGCGGAGGCGGTGTATCTCGCGGATCGGGTCATCGTCTTCACCGCCCGACCCGGCAGAGTGAAGCTCGACGTGAAGATCGATCTCCCCAGGCCGCGTGATCTGCGGCTGAAGCGCGAAGTGGAGTTCGTTGCGTACGAGCGAACGATCTGGGAGACGATCCGCGAAGAAGTGATCCGATCCGAGACGCTGCGTCCCCGAGCGGTCGCCTGATGACGGGGACCGGGCAGGCGGATCCGTACGAGACGATCGCGACGCCCGCGGAGCCCGAGTGGCTCACGCGGAAGCCGGCCGACGCACGGACCGGGGAGGGCCGCCTTCGCGGTTACGAATCCAAGCTCGTGGGTCTCGCGGCGGTCGTCATTTTCCTCGCCGTGTGGCAGGGCATCGGTGTGATCCGGGCCGTCTGGCCGGAGGGCGTCGTCATCGGCCCATTCACATACGTCGCACCCACGCAGCTCTTCCTCCCCTCGCCGGTCGAGGTCGGCCAAGCATTCGGCACGTACGCTCGCGACCCGAAGTTCGGCAGAGACATCCTGACCAGCGGCCAGGAGCTCTCCTTCGGTTATCTGCTGGCCGCTTTCACGGCGATCCCGCTTGGTCTGCTCATGGGGTGGTACAGCCGCATCCGCTATGCCCTCGACCCGTTCGTCACGTTCCTCTACGCGACGCCCCGGATCGTGCTGCTCCCGTTGCTCATCATCTGGTTCGGCATCGGCGTCGAATCGAAGGTGGCCGTCGTCTTCCTCGGAGCCTTCTTCGCGATGGTCATCAACACGACCGCGGGCGTTCGCAACCTAGACGTGAACCTGATCAAGGTCGCGCGATCGTTCGGCGCCTCGGATATTCAGCTCTTCCGGACGGTCGCGTTGCCCGGGTCGGTGCCATTCATCCTCACCGGCCTTCGTCTCGGGATCGGACACGCTTTGACGGGCGTGGTGGTCGGCGAGGCGATCGCGGCCCAGTTCGGGGTGGGGCAGATGATGTTCGTCGCGGGGGCCACGTTCCAGAGCTCGAAGGTGTTCGCGGGGCTCATGCTCATCGCCGGGGCCGGCATGCTGATGACCTTCACCTTGCAGTGGCTCGAGCGGCGGTTCGACGCCTGGCGGCCGCGCCCTAACTAGGCCGACGGGGTTTAATCTCCTCGGTACCTACGACTGGGGAGGATTCATCATGGCGGGGAAGATCGTCCACTTCGAGATGAACGCGAAGGACGCCGCGCGCGCGAAACGCTTCTACACCGCGATCTTCGGCTGGAAGTACAAGGACTCGGAGATTCCAGGGGTCGAGTACTACCTTATCGACGGCATCGAGCCTGGCGGAGCCATCAACCCGCTGCAGACGGAGCCGGGTCCGGTCGTGTACTTCGACACCGACGACATCGACGCGTCGATCCGCAAGGTCCGTGAAGCCGGTGGAAAGGCCGACGAGAAACTGCCGATCCCGTTCCAGGGCTGGTTCGCCGGCTGCACCGACACCGAGGGCAACCGGTTCTCGCTCTTCCAGAACGACCCGAGTGTCACCATGGAGACCGAGCAGCAGCAGCAGTCAGCCCGCGCCTAAAGCCGTAGCGGCCGCCGGGACGAGTTGTCCCGGCGGCCTCAATGGTCATACCATTCGAGGCGCATGTTCCAGCCGATCCACCAGGCCCGCGCATCGGGCGAGATCGTCTCCCAGATCGAGCGAGCGATCTTCTCCGCGCAGCTCTCGCCGGGCGATCGCCTTCAGTCGGAGCGGGAGCTCGCGGAGCAGTTCGGCGTCTCACGCATCACGGTGCGTGATGCGCTGCGGGTCCTCGAGGCGCGCGGTCTCATCCGTGTGAAGGTCGGAGCGACGGGCGGGGCGTTCGTCGCCGACGCGAACACCGATCACGTGGCGGAATCGCTCTCGACGATGATCCGGCTGAAGCGCATGACGCTCTCCGAGCTCGCCGAGGCGCGCACCGTGGTCGAGGCGGCCACGGCCGCCCTCGCCGCGCAGCGCGCTGACGCCGCGGCGGTTTCGCGTCTCGCGCAGAACGTGCAGCAGGGTCGCGCGGTCATACGCGACAGCGTCACGCACGCCGAGGCGAGCATGGATTTCCATGTCGAGCTCGCTCGGGCCGCCGACAATGAGGTGCTCTACGCCACCGTGGCCGCCTACCGTGAGCTGCTCGTGCCCGCGCTTCGCGAAGTGCGGAATCCGAGCACGGTGCGGACGACGCAGAAGGCGCACGAGGAGCTCGTCGAGGCAGTCCGGCGTCATGACGCCGGAGGGGCGCGCGAGCTGATGGTGGCCCACCTCGAGGACTTCGAGAAGCGTCTGCGCAAGCGGCTCGCCGAACGCGAGGAGGAGCGCCTCCCGACCGGGAACGTCCACCGCCTCGTGCGACCGCAGGGAAGGCGCTAGATGGCCGTCGCCACGCGTCCGACGACCCGAAGCGGCCGAGGCTACCCCGACCTGCGCGAGCACCTCGAGGCGCTCGATCGCGCGGGGCTGCTGGTGAGGGTCCGCCGTCCGATGCTCGCCGAGACCGAGATCCATCCGCTGGTTCGGTGGCAATATCGCGGCGGTCTCCCCGAGGAAGACTGGCGGGCATTCCTCTTCGAAGACGTCCGCACCGTGAAGGGAGGCGCATCGCCCTTCCGCGTCGGGGTCGGTGTCCTTGCCGCGTCGAAGTACGTGTACGCGACCGGGCTTGGCTGCAAGCCCGAGGAGATCGCGCCACGATGGGAGAGCGCGCTGGCCAACCGGATCGCCCCCACGATCGTCGAGGACGGTCCGGTGCACGAAGAGGTACACGTGGGCGACGCCCTCCTGGCAAAGGGCGGGACCGCCGAGTTCCCGATACCGATTTCGACGCCGGGCTTCGATAACGGGCCGTACACGACGTGCACGCACTGGTTCACGAAGGACCCCGAGACCGGCGTCCGCAACCAGGGCAACTACCGCGGCCAGATCAAGAGCCCGACCCGGATCGGCATCTTTCCGTCCGGCCTGGGCCAGGACGTGTACATCCACTGGCAGAAGGCGCGAAAGAAAGGCCAGCACCTGCCCGCCGCGCTGGTCATCGGCGGTCCGCCGGTGGTGAGCTACGCGGCGGTCCAGAAGGTCCCGTACGGGATCGACGAGCTCTCGATCGCGGGCGGTCTCGCCGGAGCGCCGATCCGCTTGGTGCGGTGCAAGACCGTGCCCCTCGAGGTGCCAGCAGACGCCGAGATCGTGTTCGAGGGCTACATCAACACGCAGGAGCTCGAAGAGGAAGGTCCCTTCGGCGAGTCGCATGGCTATATGCACCCGCGGCAGCTGAATCCGTTCTTCGAGATCACTGCGATCACGCACCGCAAGGACGCGATCTGGGTCTCGTTCATCAGCCAGGTCACCCCGTCCGAGTCGAGCGTCATCAAGAAGGTCGCGTACGAGCCGATCTTCACGCAGCACCTGCGGCAGACCTGCAACATTCGAAGCGTGAAGCGTGTGGTCATGCACGAGCCACTCACGAATCTGAGGAAGCTCATCGTCATCCAGATGGCGAACGGCGCGCGCGAAGCCGAGATCTGGCGCGCGCTGCGCGCCGCGTCGAGCTTCAACCAGGGCGTGGGCAAGGTCTGCGTCGCCGTCGACGAGGACATCGACCCCGAGGATGCGACCGCGCTCTGGTGGGCCGTCTGCTACCGCTCGCGTCCTGCGCAGGACGTGGAGATCACCGGGCACCTCGAGAAGGGTCACGCGCCGCCGTTCCGCGGCACGGGGATCGAGCAGGCCGCTGAAGGGCGCGACGTCGTCGGACACGGCGATCCCGCCGACGACAGCGGCATGCTCATCAACGCCTGCCTCAAGGAGCCGTGGCCACCCATTTCGCTACCCACCAAGGAGCACATGGAGAACGCGCTCCGGATTTGGAACGAGCTCGGCCTGCCGAAGGT
>DASYSC010000142.1:0-5030 GCA_036003765.1 Candidatus Limnocylindria bacterium | reverse complement strand
GAGAACCAGCCGGTGTCGGGGGCGCCGCCAGCGAGGAAGCTGAAGTAGAGGACGATGCCCCCCACCAGCGAGAGCCAGAACGAGAGCGCGTTGAGGCGCGGATACGCGACGTCGGGCGCGCCGATCATCAGCGGCACGAGGTAGTTGGCGAAGCCGACGAGGAGCGGGACGATCGCGAGCAGGATCATCGTCACGCCGTGGACTGTGAACGCCTGGTCGTAGGTCGACGGATCCACGAGTCGGGACTCCGGTGTCGCGAGCTGCGCCCGCAGCAGAAGCGCCTCGAGGCCACCGAGGGCAAAGAACGCGACGCCCATCCCGATGTAGAGGATGCCGATCTCCTTGTGGTCGATAGTGCGCAGCCATCCGACGCGTTCGCCGGCGGGCCGCCGGACCCACAGCGGTATCGCGGTCATTTGAGCGAGGCCAGGTACGCGGCGAGCGCGTCGAGCTCGGTGTCCGAGAGCGGCACCTGGGGCATGAGCGCGCCAGGCTTGTGCTGCTGCGGATCGGCGAGCCACGCGCGCATCCGCGCCACATCGTTCGGCAGGGCGCCCGCGGCGAGCGCCGTACGCGCACCCACATGCGTCAGGTCCGGACCCGCGGTGCCGACGGCAACGGTGCCGCGGAGCGTGTGGCAGTTCACGCAGATATTCGCGAGGAATACGCGCTCGCCCTCCCCACCGCGCGTCGCCGCGGGCTGCGCCTGCGAGGCGACCCATCGATCGAAGTCAGACTGCGACTCCGCCACCACGCGGATGCGCATCCACGCGTGCTCGACACCGCAGAATTCGGCGCACTGCCCCTCGTACACGCCCGCGCGCCGCGCGAAGAGCCGCAGGTGGTTCGTCGTTCCCGGGAGCATGTCGCGCTTCCCGCCGAGCTCCGGCACCCAGAAGCTGTGAATGACGTCAGCCGATGTGAGCTCGAGCTCGACCGCGGTTGCGACCGGGATGTGCAGCTCGTTCGCGGTCGTCACTCCTCCATAACCGAACTCCCACCACCACTGATGGCCGACCGCGCGAACACGCAGACCGGGCTCGACCGCGGCGCCGCCGATCTCGGCCATCGTGCCGAGCATGAGCACGAAGACGACGGCGAGGACCAGCGCGGGCGCCGCCGTCCACGCGATCTCGAGGCGCGTGTTCCGCTCGAACCGCGCGGGCTCGCCGGCGGAGGAACGCGAGGATCGGTAGCGCCACACCGCATAAATGAGCGCGCCCTCGACACCGATGAAGATGAGTAGCGCGATCCCACCGACGACCAGGGCGAGCGCGCCGATCGCTTCCGCCGGAGGCCGCACGGTCGGAGGGTAGGGCGACGCGGTGCGGACGCAAACGAAGAGCCCGCCGGGGAGAGCGGGCTCTTCGCGAGGGAATGAGGGCGCTTGGTTAGGCGGTCGGCACGGTGGGCGCGGCCGGGCGCCGTGCACGTGTTGCGAACAGGGCTCCGGCAAGCGCGATGAGCGGGAGCCAGCCGAACACGACCAGCCAGATCGCGAGGTCGGCGAAGACCTGCAGCATCGCACCGAGCGCGGCGAGCGCGCGAGCGACAGTCTTGGCGGGATCCCACGCCTTGGCCGGCTCGGGAACGGGCACGATCGCGATCGGTGAGACGGTCATCGAGATCATCGAGAACTCGGTCCGCGACTTGATCGAGTTGATTTGGCCGGTGAGCTGCTCGATCTGCAAGCGGACGTTCGCGAGCGAGGAATCGATCTTGAGGATCTCGTCGATGGTGCTCGCACGCGCCAGGAGCGCAAGGTAGCGCTGCTCTTCGGACTGCTTCGCGGTAAGCCGAGCTTGCAGGTCGACGAATTGATCGGTGACGTCCTGGGCGCTCACCGCCGAGGTGACGACCTCGCCATCGAGCTCCTTGAGTTGGCGGATGGCGTCACTGAAGCGACTGGAAGGAACTCGGATCGTGAGGCTGGCGCTGCGATTCTCGCCGCTACCGGCCTGAGACAGGCTCAGGACGTCGCCACCGAGCGAGGTGGCGATCAGCTGCGCGCGGTCGCTCGTCGCCCACGGGTCCTTGGAGCGCATGTCGATCTTCGCGGTAAGGATCAGATTGCGGTCGGCGCTGACCACGACGGTCGGGATGCCCTCTTTGGGCGCGAGAGCACCGGCCGGCGCGGGAGCAGATACCGGTGCGCTGCCGGCCCGGTTCGAATCAAGTCCCTGGGCGGTCGCGCCGCCCCCTCGGTTCGCGGTCGGAGAAGCGCCCTGGCTGGCACACGCGGCCAGGAGAAGGGGTGCGACGAGAAGAAGGACGAGCCTACGCACCGACGTCACCTGCTTTCAACAGTCGAGGGGCGCTGCCCCCCGGCCCCGAAGGGCTCTAGTGAGTGCGTAGACGTCAGCCAGGCGAGCTAGGTTCCCCAGCGGCTCCCGAACAGGCTCCGGGCGTTCTCTGCGATCCGTACGGCAAGTTCGCCCAGGTCGGCGCGGCGATCGTGCGCGAGCGCGGCGTATGTCGCCGCCACGTACACCGGCTCATTCCGACGCCCGCGGGCGTTCTGGGGAGCCAGGTACGGTGCGTCGGTCTCGGCCAACAGGCGTTCCGCCGGAACCACGATCGCGGCGTCGCGCAGCCGCTCGCTGCCCGGATAGGTCACGGTCCCGGCGAACGAGATGAAAAAGCCAAGTTCGAGCCACGCGTCGATCTCGGCCGGCCCCTCGCTGTAGCAGTGGACCATCCCACCACGCCGGGAGGCTTCGCCCCCCAGCCCCCAGACCTCCGCGACGATCGCGCGGACCCGCTCGCCCGAGTCGCGAACGTGCAGCACGACCGGCAGGTCGAGAAGCGAGGCGATTGCGAGCTGGCCACGGAGAGCGCCCTCCTGCAGATCCGGTGGTGTGCTCCGGCCGGAAAAGTCCATGCCGATTTCTCCGATCGCGACCGCGCGTTCGTCACGTGCCAGATCGGTGATCCGGATGGCGGCCTCCTCGTCCCATGACGCCGCCCGGTGTGGATGCACGCCGACCGCCACGCGCAGGACGTCGTGCCTCCGTGCGAGCGCGAGAGCCGCCTCGCTCGAGGCGACGTCCTCGCCGGCGGTGAGGATGCGCTCGACGCCCGCCCTACGCGCGCGGTCGATGACATCGGGAAGATCACCGGCGAAGCGTCGATCGGTGAGGTGCGCATGCGCGTCGATCACCGACGCTATGCGGCCGTCGTCCGCTCCAGTCGCGGAAAGAGCGGCGCACCGACGCTCACCGGCGAGCCCTTGCGGAGCACGCCCCAGCGCGCGACGTCCGACCACTTGCTCGTGCTCGCCGCCGGCACGCCGAGCTGCGTGGTGATCCGGTCGGCCACGGTCGGCATATAGGGGAACAGCAGATATGCGACGAGGCGAACCGCCTCGAGGCCGGCGTAGAGGGCGGCCTCGAGCGCCGCGCGATCGGCCGGTGATTTCGCCAGCTGCCACGGCTGCGTGTGTTGGTAGTGCTTGTTGGCCGCGTCAACGAGCGAGAAGACCGCCGCGAGCGCGTCGGCGAAACGGAGGTCCGTTACGGCGACGTCGTGATCGCGCAGGGCGCGCTCGGCGGCCTCGCGCACCGCTCGCTCGGACTCTCCCGGGGTCCCGGCCTCGGGAACGCGCGATCCGCAGGACTGGGCGACCATCGCCAGCGTTCGAGACACGAGGTTTCCCAGGCCGTTCGCGAGATCCGCGTTGAAGCGTGCGTTCAGGAGATCGGGCGAGATCGGCGAGTCCTTCTCGAAGGGTGCCTCGCGCAGCACCAGATAGCGCGCGGCATCGACGCCCCACTCCTTAGCCGTAGCGAACGGGTCGATCATGTTGCCACTCGACTTCGACAGCCTCTGGCCGCGGTACTCGAGGAACCCGTGCACGAAGATCTTGCGGGGGAGCTCGACGCCGGCAGAAAGCAGCATCGCTGGCCAGTAGATGCAGTGAAAGCGGCTGATGTCCTTTCCGATCACGTGAATGTCAGCGGGCCACCACTTCTTGAACTTCTTCTCGTCGGTTCCGAACCCAACGCCGGTCACGTAGTTGATGAGTGCGTCGAACCACACGTAGACGGTGTGATCGGGCCGACCAGGCCAGGGTATGCCCCATTTGAGGTTTCGCCCTCGCGACACACTCACGTCGCGCAGGCCGCGATCGAGCCACCCGAGTACCTCATTCCGTCGGTACTCCGGAACTGTGAAGTCTGGGCGCTTCTCGTAGAGGTCTCGCAGCTGCTTCTCGTACTTCGACAGGCGGAAGAAGAAGTTCTCTTCCTTCACACTTTGTATGGCGTCCGGGTTCTCAGGATGAATCGGGCAGCGCCCGTTTACGAGGTCGCTCTCCTCGTAGAAGGCCTCGCAGCTCGTGCAGTAGAGACCCTCGTACGTCGCGAGATACACGTCATCGTTCGCGATCCAGCGGCGGACGAATTCCTGCACACCGGCGATATGGTCGGGATCAACCGTGCGGATGAACCGGTCGTAGCTGATGTTCCAGGTGTCACAGAGGCGTTTGAACGCGGCCGCATTCCGATCCACAAAGGCGCGAGTATCGACGCCGGCCGCCTTCGCCGCGAGCTCGTTCTTTGTCGCGTTGTCGTCGGTGCCGGTCAGGAAGAAGACCTCGTCGCCACGCTGGCGATGAAAGCGCGCGAGCGCATCCGCGCCGGTCTTCTCATACGCATGATGAAGCCCCGGCTCCGCGTTGACGTAGTCGATGGCGGTCGTCAGATAGAACTTCATGGCCTTCAAGTCAGTATGTTAGGTGTAGTGCACGCGCTGCGACCGCTCTTTTTCATCGCAGCGATCCTCATTTCGTGCAGCTTGCCCACTCCCGCGACCGTATCCCCGAGTCCCACACCGTCTGCGAGTGCTGGCGCCGCAGCCGTCCTGCCGACCACCGTATTCGACGCGGTGAAGGCGAAAGCGCACGTCGACTACCTCGCCGATCCGGCGCGCGCGGGCCGCTATTCGGGCTCGGCCGGATATCTCGACGCGGCTATGTACGTGGCGGACCGCTTTCGCGAGATCGGACTCGAGCCGCTCGGCGACAACGGCGC
>DASYSC010000141.1:0-8990 GCA_036003765.1 Candidatus Limnocylindria bacterium | reverse complement strand
TCCGCGACGACACCCGGTTGTGCGGCGAGGGCAGTGACCGCTCCGGCGACACCGTCTTTCTGCAGTTCACGGAAGACCTCGGCGGTCTTGAATGCTTTCTCGATCAGCTTGTACTCATCCGGATCCAGCAGGTGGGCGACGAATCGTGCGTGCTCATCCATGATGTTCGTCCAGAAGGTCACAACTTCCTTCCGCTCGAATTCCACCTGCCCATTGCTAAGCGCGTTGAATCGTCGCTCCCAACGCTCAGCTTCGTGTCGTGTGTGATCAAAGAACAGCGGCCACACGAGGCTGCGGAGCTTGCCCGCCCTCTGCGCATCGCCCAGGCGCTGCTTGTACTCGATGAACGGCTTGACTTTCTCTTTCACGCGGCCGAGGAAAGGCTTCACCTCGGACTTCTCCGGCGGTTTCGCCGCGGCGATCTGCCGATGCATCTCGCCAAACTCGCGGTAGAACGTCAGAGCTTCACCCCGCTCCTCTTTTGCGAGCTCTTCGGGCATCAGGAGCGCGAAGAACAGCCCATGTTCGGAAAGGATGTCGGTGGCGAAGCGTGCATCTGCCCATGCGTGATTGGATGCGCTCTTATCGTCAGCGTTGGGGACCACGACGACTTTCTCGTACCGGCTCTCGGGGGCTTTGGCATTCGGCTTTCGAGTGATGACGTCCATCGACTCAACGGGAATGCGGACCTCCACTGGTGAGTCATCGATTGCCGCTCGTGTTTGTTCTGTCATGTCGGCCTCCATGGAGTTCTCATTGCGCCATAAATCGGGCCGGTTGCAGACCATGTGCCGACCGAGCGGACTAGCGAGCTGGACTTTTTTGACGATCCGGTATCGGAGCCGGGTGAGTCGGGACTGGACGATGTTGCTTAGCCTGCAAAGCCCGTGAAGGTGCTTGAGGTCGCCCCGCTGGCGGCGGCTATCGACGAGCGCGCGACTCGCCTTGGCGGTGTTCAGATCGTGATCCAGGACATCGTGCGGGGCCTGCTCGCCCGCAGCCACGAGATCACGCTTGCGGCAGGGCCCGGCTCGTATCTGCTGGGCGTGCGCATCGCCGAGCTCGACGTCGATCTGGGTGGCACCCAAAGAGCGGACCTCCAGGCGACAGATCAGGCGCGAGCCGACGACGACGCGCAGCGGCGTTGTCGCCACGAGCGTGCTCGCGGTCGTCACGCTCCTCGCTCGACTTGGTTCGCGGTCGCGCTCCCGCGGCTCACAAATTCGTCGGCTTCGTCGACGCGGTCATTGGAGGCGTCCCGCTACCACCTCGCGCGCCTCGGCATGAGCTCGTTTCTGGTTCGTGGTGACGGTCCTCGATCCTATTCTGGATCGCGCAGGTTCTCGCGTTCGCGATTCCTCTTCGCCGGCGCCCATGATCCCTCGCGGAGATCTGCTCAGGGCGCGACTGCGCGCGATCGCTCGCGCACCGCCGCCGCGGTCGGCTGACGGACCGCATCCGCGGCAAGTGTTGCGAGAACTGCGTAGGGGGTTGCGCGGATCATCGCGCGCACCGCTCGCATGGCGGCCGGCACCATCGAGAGCTCGCGAACGCCCAGCCCAATAAGCAGCGCCGCGCCGATCGGGTCCGACGCCATCTCACCGCACACCGACAGAGCGCGGCCGGTCCGCGTCGCCGCGCGCACCACTTGGTCGATCAGCCGAAGGTGCGCGGGGTGCACTGGATCGTGGTAGCGCGAAAGCGCGGGGTCGCCTCGGTCGGCAGCCAAAACGTACTGGAGCAGATCGTTCGTGCCGATGCTGGCGAAGTCGACCTCACCGAGCAGGTCATCCGCGAGCAGCGCGGCCGACGGGACCTCGATCATGGCGCCGATCTCGACGGCAGAGTCTGAGAGCCCGATTGTCGATTCACTCCACAACTCGCGCAGATAGGCGACGTCGGCGTGGTCCGCGACCATCGGCGCCATGACCTTGAGCCGGCCCGCTGAGCTCGCGCGGGCAAGCGCACGGAGCTGCGTTTTGAAGAGATCGCGACGCACCGTGGCAAGACGGATCCCGCGCTGACCGAGGAAGGGATTCGCCTCGCGCGCGAGATGGAGATACGGAAGGTCCTTGTCACCACCGATATCGAGTAGCCGTACGGCGACGGGCAGGGGCGCGAACACCTCGAGGACCGTCCGGTAGACACGCTCCTGCTCGTCCTCGCTCGGGGGCGCCGAGCGCTCGAGGAAGAGGAACTCGGTCCGGAACAGCCCGACCCCGCCCGCGCCGGCGGCACGTGCCGGCACGGCCTCCTCGGGACGTCCGATGTTGGCGAGCAGCGTCACGATCACGCCGTCGGGGGTGACGACCGGGCCGCTCACATCCGCGAGCGTCGGCGCAGTGATCGCGTGCCGGGTAGCGAAATCCGCACGCGTGGCCTCGTCCGGGTCGATGATGATCTCTCCGGTGGCGCCGTCGATCGCCAGAGACGTCGCGTGTTCCGCGGCCGCCACAAGGCCGCGGACGCCGACCACCGCGGGGATGCCGTAGGCGCGCGCGAGGATCGCGAGATGCGCCGTTGGAGAGCCGCCTTCGACCGCGAGGCCAAGGAGCATTTCCCGAGGGAGCGTTGCGGTCACCGATGGCGCGAGGTCGCTGGCGACGATGATCGCAGGTTCGTCGAGCGTCGGCGCGATGGTCCCATCGAGGATCGCAGTGATGCGCGCGGCGACATCGATCACGTCGGCGGCGCGCGCAGCGAACAGCTCGTCCCCGGTCGCGCGCAATTCGGCCGCGAGCTCCTCGGCGACGCCACCCACGGCGGTCGCGGCGTCGATTTGGTGGACGGCGATACGCGACGCCGCAGCGTCGACCAGCATCGGGTCAGCGCACATGAGCGCCTGAGCCACGAAGATCTCCGACTCGGCGGCCGCACCTCGAGCGGAAACGCGGCGGGCAAGCTCGTCGAGGTCCTTTCCCGCGCGGCCGGCTGCAGCACGGAGCCGATCCTGCTCGGCCGCGACCGCAGCGGGCGCGACTTCGCGCGGTTCGCGCCTCGCGCCGCGGAGGATGTGCGGTCGCCCCACCGCGACTCCCGTGGACGCCGGCACGCCGCCCATCCGAGCCGCGCCGGTCGTGGCGCTCTTACCCATCGCTGACTTTTGCCGCTTCTGGACCGGTGAGCCGGTAGCCGAGGCCATACTCCGTGGCGATGTATGACTCGCCCGGTGCGACCGCGTCGAGCTTCGCCCTGAGATTCCGGATCGTCATACGGAGGAGATGGACGTCTGCGTTGTATCCCGCGCCCCACACTTCCGCGAGCACCTTGCGGTGGGTAACGAGCTGTCCGCCGTGCTGGACGAGGTATGCGAGGAGCCGGAACTCGGTTGGCGTGAGTCGGAGGTCGGTCCCTTTCAATTGGACGCGATGCTCGTCGAGCTCGATCGTCAGCTCGCGATGCCGGAGCCGGCGCTGGCGCTCGGTACCCCTAATCCCAGCACGGCGTAGCGCCGCTTCGATCCGCGCGACCAGTTCGGGAAAGCTCACGGGCTTCGCCATGTAGTCGTCCGCGCCGAGCTTGAGGCCACGTATCTTGTCGGCTTCCGCGCTCCGCGCCGTGACCATCAAGACCGGCACTCGGCTGAACTCACGGATCCGCTCGAGGATCTGCCAGCCATCAAGCCCGGGAAGGCTCACGTCGAGGATCACCAGATCCGGATGAAGGTCGTAGAAGGACCGGAGCGCATCCTGAGCGTTCGTGGAAACGGCAGTGCGATACCCAGCCCGTTTGATCCAGAGCTCGAGCAACCCCGCGAACTCGCGCTCGTCCTCGACGACGAGGATTAGCTCAGCCACGACCTACCGCCGGATCACGGCCCGCCGTCGCAGTGACCGGGTGTCGCGTATTCGGTAGGACAGGAAGCGTCACGGTCGCCCGCGTCCCCGGGTTGCCGTCGGGTCGCGCGTCGAGCCAGATCTTTCCGCCGTGGGCCTCCACCAACCGTCGCGTGATATGTAGGCCCAGCCCGGTTCCGGGAACGTTCGACTCGCGGACGTTGCGCGCCCGATGGAACGGCTCGAAGACCAACCCCCGATCCTCTTCGGGTACGCCGATGCCGAGATCGTCCACCCAGACGACGAGCCAAGCGCCTTCGACGCGCGCGCCGATGGTGACCGGACTATCGGGCGGGGCGTACTTCAGGGCATTCGACACCAGGTTTTCCAACACCTGCGAGACACGCGTTGAGTCGACTTCGAGCGGCGGAAGATCGGCCGGCAGCTCGACCCGCAACCTCTCGGCTCCGCCGGTGATGGCGAAATCCCCACGGAGCCGCGCGACGAGGGACGCCAACTGGACCGGCGATCGCTCGAGGACCAGCGGGTCGGCGTCGAGATGCGTCACGTCGAGGATGTCGCTTACCAGCGCGCTCAATCGTCCGGTGGTCTGGTGGATCCGTTCGATGTAGGAGCGTTTCGCTTGCTCATCCAACTCGAGATGCAGCAACGTGTCGGCGTACCCCTGGATCAGTGCGAGCGGTGTACGGAGCTCGTGGCTCACCGTCGCGATGAACCCGGCTTTCAGCTCCTCGAGGGCCTTCACGACGGTGATGTCGCGCACGATCGCGGTCGCGCGAGCGCTCTCGGCGCTGTCGCCGCGGGTGCGCGCGTAGCTGCCCGCCACGCGGATGCTCCGCCCCTGCGCCCCGCGGACCGTTGACTCGCGGTAGGCGATCGGAGCACCCGTCGCCAGAACTTCGGCCAGCGGGCAGGTGCCCTCCGGATGCTCGCCCGACTCGTCGCAACCGAGGACCGAGCGGCACGAACGGCCGAGCGCATCTTTGGCGGAGACGCCGAGAAGGCGTTCGGCCGCCCCATTGATCCGCACCACAGCGCAGTCGGCGTCGACCTGGAGGATTGCGTCTGTCGCGCCGTCGACGATCGCGGTGAGCTCGCGGCGCTCCCGTCCCAGGGCGTCGCGAAGCTGCGCGCTCCGAAGCGCCACACCGATGTCGTGTCGCGATAGCTCGAGGGCGCGACGGCCCGCCGGATCCAGCGACCCGTTCGGCGCGGCCGCGAGCATGACGACGCCCGCCGGAGCGTCATCGGCCAACGGCACGACGATCCGACCCCCGTCCTCCGCGGCCCATCTCGAAGCGGTCGCCGCGTCGGGGAAGTGGGCGGGGATGCCGCCCGCCGTCGCCGCGACCAGCGTCAAATCTGGGCCATCGGCGTCCGCGAGCCACAGTGCCGCCGTTGCGGCGCCCGCGAGTCGCATGAGCTCGCCCACAACGGCGGATGCGATCTGGGCAAGCGGTGCATCGAACGCCAGCAATTGGCTCAGCTGGTACGCGGCGAAGATCGCGTCGGCTTCGCGTTGCGCCTCCTCGAAGATGCGCCGGTTCTCACGCTCGAGCGCGTCGATGCGATCCTCCGCCGACTGACCGTGTGCCGTCCCTTTCATGGGGCTACGCCGGTCGGTCCGCGGCCGATGGGACGAGGGCGCGCAGGAGCAGGAAGCAGGAGACGGCGCCTGGGTCGAGATGTCCTCTCGACCGGTCGCCCAGGCGAAGCGCGAGCCCGCGACGGGCGACCATCGGAACGGTCGCGAGCATGCCTCTGCGCGCCGCGAGAATCGCGGACGCAAGGGCCTCATCCAGTGTCGCGCCACCGGCGCGTTGCACGCGGTAGGAATCGGCCGCCGGCGCGAGCGCGTCGAAGATGGTCTTGTCCCCGATCGCACAGCGACCCCGTCGGGCGAGGCCTTCCGCCGCCGCGGCGAGCATCCGACCGATCGTGTCGGCGTCGAGCGCGCTGTCTCCGCACGCGAATCCAGCCTCCAAAAATGCGGTGCCGTAGAGCGGACCGGACGCTCCGCCCACCGCCGCGACGAGGGAGTGGCCGGCCGCTCGAAGGATGGCGCCCGCGGACCTGGGCTCGATCGGATCCGCGGCTGCGGCTTCTTCGAGTACGGCGCGGAATCCATGCGAGAGGTTGTCCCCGTGATCCCCGTCGCCGATCGCTCGATCGAGACGGGTTAGCAGGGCCCGATGACGCTCGATCGTTCGCGCGCAACGGACAAGGTAGGACCGCGCCGCAGCACCGTCGATGGCATCGCTCGCTGGTCGCATACCCGGGATCAGGACCTGCCGCCCCCTGCTCACCTGAAGCGAGCCTAGCCAGCCGGTAGGTCAGGCACAACACCGCGACGCCGAGTCCATATCGCTTCCGGATGCGACGTTGATGGCTTCTTGACGAGTCGGGCCTGACCATCGTCCACGGCGGAAAGAAATGGAGGGAGGCGAATTGGTGAGCTTGGTTCTGGTCTCGCACAGCCGAAAACTCGCCGAAGGCCTGCAGGAGATGGTGGAGCAGGTGGCTGGCCCGGAAGTGCGGGTAACGGTTGCCGCCGGCACCGAGGATGGGCGACTCGGCACGAGTGCCCCGGCAATCACCGAGGCCATCCGCATGGTGGATGACGGGCACGGGGTGCTCGTTCTCATCGACCTCGGGAGCGCCGCCCTCAGCGCCGACCTTGCGCTCGAGGACCTCGAGCCCACGCAGCGCGAACGGGTGCGAATCAGCGCCGCGCCGTTCGTCGAAGGCGCGATCCTCGCGGCGGTCGAAGCGACCCTCGGGTCCGATCTCGATGCGGTCGCGGCGGCGGCGGCGCGCGCGTTCGATCTCCCGAAGCTGCCGCAGGACTAGCGGTCAATGGGTGAGATGCGATTTGTCCTTGTCGATCCCTCGGGCCTTCACGCCCGCCCCGCAGCACGCTTCGTGCAGACCGCGTCGCGCTTTCGCAGCGCCGTCACGATCATCCATGGCCCCCGGGAGGCCAATGCGAAGAGCCTGCTATCGCTGCTAGGTCTCGCGCTCCGCGAGGGAAACGAGATCACGCTCCGCGCCGAGGGGGACGACGCGGCCGCGGCCCTCACCGCACTCACGACCGAGCTCGCGCCATTCGTAAAACGCATTCCGGCGACCGCGCGGCAAATAATTGGAGGGGTTAGCTAGACATGTCCACGCCGACCACAGCGCAGAAATTCGGTGCCGAGGTCATCGGTACCGCCATCCTCGTGTTCATCGGAGCGGGATCGGTCCCGCTCACCGTCTTCCTCACCGGGTCGAACCCGTTCGGCAGTGCGGAGCTCAGCACGATCTCATTCGCGTTCGCCTTCGCCATCTTCGCGGCCGTCTACTCGGTCGGTCACATCAGCGGGGCGCACATCAACCCCGCCGTCACGATCGCGCTGCTCGCGACGCGCAAGATCGACGCTCGTACAGCGGGGTACTACGTGGCGGCACAGCTTGTGGGTGCGACGCTCGGCGCCGTGCTCACGTACATCATTCTCATCGGCAATGACCCCGTGAAGCTCGGTCTCGGCGCGGTCGCCGTAAACGCGAATGCCGGACCGTACGTCGGCCTCCTCGCGGAGATCATCGGCACCGCGATCCTCGTATTCACCGTCTTTGGCTCGGCCGTCGACGGCCGCGCCCCCGCCGGTTTTGCCGGGATCGTCATCGGCTTCATCGTCTACGGGATCATCATTCTCGTCGGCCCCATAACCGGCGCCGCGCTCAATCCGGCGCGCGAGTTCGGACCGAACCTCGTTCAAACCCTCATCGGCGGTACCGCGAAGTGGGGCGAGTTCTGGGTCTACGTCCTCGGACCGATCGGCGGCGGGCTACTTGGTGCATTCACGTACGAGGCGATAGGTCGAAAGCCGGTTCCAGCCGTCCAGCGCTCCGCGGCCCCTGTCGCAGAGCGCGCAGCAGCAGAGCGGGCATAGGAGTACATCGATGAAAAAGCTCATGAACAAGGTCGAAGACTTCGTGGCCGAGGAGCTGCACGGGCTCGAGGCCGCGCACCCCGACCTCCTAAAGATCGACTACGCGAACAGCGTCATTCTTCGGAAGGACGCACCACGCAAAGGCAAGGTCGGACTCGTCTCCGGAGGCGGATCCGGCCACGAGCCCCTTCATGGCGGCTTCGTTGGGCTCGGAATGCTCGACGCCGCGTGCGCCGGCGCGGTCTTCACGTCACCTGTCCCGGATCAGATGGAGGCGGCGACACGAGCGGTCGACGGTGGCAAGGGTGTCCTTCACATCGTGAAGAACTACACCGGCGACGTCCTTAACTTCCAGATGGCCGCGGACCTGGTCGCGGACGAGATCAAGGTGTCATCGGTCGTCGTAAATGACGACGTGGCCGTCCAGGATTCGCTGTACACCGCGGGGCGGCGGGGCGTGGGTGCGACCGTCCTGCTCGAAAAGATCGCCGGAGCCTGCGCCGAGCGAGGCGGATCGCTCGACGATGTGACCGCGGTCGCGGTGCAGGTGAACGCGCAAGCCCGCTCGATGGGTATGGCTCTCACGAGCGCCATCGTGCCGGCTGCGGGAACCGTGAACTTCACGATCGCCGACGACGAAATGGAGATCGGCATCGGCATCCACGGCGAACCCGGACGGCGCCGGGCGAAGCTCGCTCCGGTCGACGACATCGCGGAGATGCTCCTCACACCTATCCTTGACGACCTTCCCTTCAAACGCGGCGACGACACGCTCGTATTCGTGAACGGCATGGGCGGCACGCCACTCATCGAGCTCTACATCGCATTCAACAGCGTTGCCAAGATCTTGAAGGGCCGCGGGGTGAAGATCGCGCGAACCCTTGTTGGTAGCTACATCACGAGCCTGGAAATGGCTGGATTCTCGGTGACTCTCCTCAAACTCGACGAGAAGCTCACCGGGCTCTGGGACGAACCGGTACACACTCCCGCCCTCAGGTGGCGAGCCTAAATTGCTCGGAGTGGCGACCGAGCTTGACCGCAGCCGGCTCGAGGCGTGGCTCCGCCTCGCCGCGAGCCGGCTGCACGAACAGCGTGACGCGCTCACCGCCCTCGATCAGGCGATCGGCGACGGCGACCACGGGATGAACATGGATCGCGGCTTTGCCGCGATCGTCGCGAGACTCGACGCCCTGGATGCAGCGGGACCGCGTGACGAGGATCCCGCCGCGCTGCTCCGTCTCGCGGGCAAGACGCTGGT
>DASYSC010000140.1:0-4132 GCA_036003765.1 Candidatus Limnocylindria bacterium | reverse complement strand
GTCGGGGCGGAAGGTCGAGTTGATCCGATTCCGACCCCGCCCGTGGACCACGACCGCGGCGCGATCGGCGCCGGGGACCGCGAACCACCAGCCCTTGAGGACGATGCCATCGCGGCTACTGAAAGTGACGTCTTCGTGCGTCAGCGCGACCGACGTCGCCGGGGGCTCGAGCGGCACACGATCCACGCGCGTGACGCTCTCGGCGACCCGGAACGAGATCAGGCCATAAGCGACTAGGCCCAGTACCACCGGCGTGGCGAGCGGTAGTAGCGAGCGCGCGCGTGCTTGTCGGAACACGCGACGAATGTATCGCCGCGCGAGTAACGCCCCGCGCCCGCCCGCGTTCTACGTGCTGCACAGAAGAAGAGGACTGATCGCGATCAACTAATCGACCAATCCGACCCCCCTGCGTCGAGCGGCCCGCCCCCTGCGGCGGGCCGCTCCATTTCCTCGATCGGACGCTCCAGGTGTCAGAGCTGTCTCGGGCCTCCTAATTCCGTACCGCGGGGTCCGTTAGCCCGAACGATGCACTCCTTCACGAAGCCGCTCGGTGCTGCAGGGGTTGGGTTCGACAGGCGCGCTGGGATGTAGGGGCTCGTCCACGAGGTAGCAGCGTGGGCCTCGCGGACGAGCCGCCAGCTCAAAATCGCTTCCCCTCCAAACGCCGCCGGTCTCTCCACCGGCGGCGTTTCCTTATCGCCGGACGATCGCGTCGTGGACGGATAGCGTCCGGCGCGCCCGCCCGACGATTGGCGGATCGAGAAGCGTGCCATCGAGCGCGACCGCTCCGTCGCCATGCTTCGTGCCTTCGTCGAACGCCGCGATAACCCGCCTAGCATGTTCGACCTCATCGGCACTCGGGCTGAAGATCCGGTTGACACGATCGATCTGGCCTGGATGGATAAGCGATTTCCCCAAGAAGCCCAGACGACGCGCGGTCAATGCGTCCCGTGTGAGACCGCCCTCGTCCGCGATGTCCGGCCAGATCCCATCGATAGCCGCCTTGCCTGCGGCCGCCGCCGCGACGACGACCGCACTGCGCGCGTGGAGCAGATCCGCAGCCTCGGCCTCGCGCCGCGCCGGCAGCCCGAGATCGAGCGCGAAGTCCTCGGCGCCGAAGAGCAGCGCGACGACGCGCTCGGAGGACGCGGCGATCGCCGGCGCCTCGAGCAGCCCGCGCGCGGATTCGATGGACGCGATGATGCGAAGACTTCCATGCGCCAGGCCGGCCGCAATCTCGCACTGCTCTAAGTCGTGCGCAAGTGCCGTGACCTCATTCGCTCTGGCGATCTTCGGGGCGACGATGCCGCCGAGGCCAGCCCGAACGATCGCGGCGAGGTCCGCGGCGCGAAGGTCGGCCGCGGCGTTGACCCGCACGTAGCGGCTGGGGCGGCCCTCACGGTTGTCGCGACCCAAGGCCGCGGCGATCGCGGCACGTGCGTTCTGCTTTTCGGAGGGAGGCACGCCGTCCTCGAGATCGAGGATCGCGACGTCAAGCTGACTTGGGGCGAACTCACCCAGCCCGAGCGCGCGGTCGATCATCCGTGGACGGTGACCGGGGACGAACATCAGCGAGCGAAGCGGCTGCACCGGTACGCGGGACGTCATCAGTACGAGCGCGGCATGCCGAGCACGTTCTGGCCGATGTACGCGAGCACCAGGTTGTTGCTGACCGGCGCGACGAGCAGCAGGCGGGTCTCCCGGAACTTCCGCTCGACGTCGTACTCCGCCGCGAACCCATAGCCGCCGTGCGTGTCGAGCGCCGCGTTCGCCGCGTCCCATGAGGCCTGGGACGCGAGGAGCTTCGCCATGTTCGCTTCGGGGCCACACGGCCTGTCGTGATCGAACAGCCATGCGGCCTTGTCCCGGAGAAGTGCAGCCGCCTCGAGGCGCGCGTGAGCCTGCGCGATCGGGAACTGCACCCCTTGGTTCGCGCCGATCGGCCGTCCAAAGACGACGCGCTCGCCGGCGTAGCGCGCGGCGCGCTCGACGAACCACCGGCCGTCGCCGAGCGCCTCGGACGCGATGAGGATCCGCTCCACGTTCCAGCTGTCGATGATGTGACGAAAGCCGTGGCCTTCCTGACCAATGAGATCGCGCGCGGGGATCTCGAGATCTTGGATAAAGAGCTCGGTGGTGTGGTGGTTGAGCATCGTGTCGATCGGACGGATCGTGATGCGTCCGTCGGCCACGGCCCTTCGGAGATCGACCATGAAGATGGACAGGCCTTCGGTCTTGTCCTCCAGCTCCTCGTACGGCGTGGTGCGCGCCAGGAGAAGCAGAAGGTCGGAATGCTCGGCGCGCGAGATGAAGACCTTCTTCCCATTCACGACGTAGTGGTCGCCCTTCTTCACCGCGGTCGTACGCAAGCGCGTGGTCTCTGAGCCAGCCTCGGGCTCCGTGACGCCGAAGGCCTGCAGGCGGAGCTGGCCCTTGGCGATCCGCGGTAGGTAGCCGCGCTTCTGATCCTCGCTCCCGTGCTTGAGGAGCGTCCCCATCGTGTACATCTGGGCGTGCGCGCTCGCGGCGTTCCCGCCCGAGCGGTTGATCTCCTCGAGGATCCCCGCGGCATCGGCGACGCCGAGGCCCGCGCCGCCATAGTCCGTAGGGATCAGCGCACCGAGCCAGCCGGCATCCGTGAGCGCGCGCACGAACTTCTCCGGGTACTCCCTCTTTCGATCGAGCTCGCGCCAGTACTCGTCACCGAAGCCGGCGCAGAGGTCGCGGATCGCCCTGCGGATCTGGTCCTGCTGCTCGGTTGTCGAGAAGTCCACCTTCAGTCGCGAGGCGTCGGAGGTCGCGCTCGCTTGGGGGCAGCGGCGCGCGTGGGGACCATGAAACTGCGGGTCATCACGAGCACGACCGTGCCGTCCTGTTTGATGCCGCGCTGCCGGACCTTGACGATCCCCCACCCCGGCCGCGAGCGGGATTCGCGCACGTCGATCACCTCGCTATCGGCGTACAGCGTCTCGCCCTCGAAGAGCGGGTTCGGGAGCGTGATCTCGTCCCAGCCGAGCGCGAACCCGTTCTGGCTCGTGTCCGGGACCATCAGGCCGGTCACCACGCCGATACTCAGGATGCTGTTCACGAGCGGTCGGCCGAACTCCGTTTGCGCGGCGTAGTGCTGGTCGATATGGATGGGGTTGGTGTTGTTGGTCAGCAGGGAGAACCAGATGTTGTCGGTCTGCGTGATCGTCCGACCGCTCGACGAGCGACGCAGGTCTCCGACCTTGAAGTCCTCGAGGAAGGGGCCCTCGGTCACGAGGGCCGATGGTAGTCGCCGCCACCGCGCCGCCTGCTCCCCGGGGAGGACTCGAACCTCCGACCTGGCGGTTACTCGTGCCCCGAGGCTTTCCCTCGGACGTGGACTATCTCTTCGCCGTGGCCCTCACGGGCTGTAGGCGCCGGGCGCATAGTCTCTGAACCTTCCCGAGGCGTGCCCTCGGGCTTGGCTGCGGATTGCCGTGGCGCTCGCGCGCTGTAGGGTTCCCGCAATTCACCCAGTGACACCCCTGAGTTTCCTCAAGGGGCTGCCGTCGACAGCCGCTCGCTCTTCCACTGAGCTACCGGGGATCGCGCGTGTGATTTTACGGTATCGGTGCGACCACCGATAGGCTTCCGATGCCGTATGGCGCGATCCGCCGGCGTATCCATACCGACGTGACCGCCACAGCGCTCACGGCGTCCGAGACGATCGAGGATCGCGTCGGCCTCAACACCGCCTGCCGCCTGCTCTGGGTCGCCGTGATGTTGGACATCCTCGCGTTCGGCGTCGGCTTCGGCTGGATCGCCAGTGGCATACGACGCATCCATTCGAGGACTTCTTCTCGCCGCCGCACCTCTTCGTCTACTCGATGCATCTCTGCGCCACGCTGACGCTCGCCTACATCGCCTTCACCCCTGATCTGCGGCGCTGGTTCGGCGACGCGTTCCGGCTGCCGCCGTTCCCGTTCCCCGTTCCAGGCGCGATCGCGCTCGCCGGAGGCGGCTTCGTCGTGACCGGACTCGCCGGCTTCTTCGACGGCTTCTGGCACACAGCCTTCGGGCTCGACGAGACGCTCTGGTCGTTCCCCCACTCGATGCTCGGGTGGGGTCTGATGATCGCGTTCCTCGGCATCACGTCGTGCCGGCT